>JAJDHT010000074.1 GCA_030266325.1 Ruminococcaceae bacterium OttesenSCG-928-I18 | reverse complement strand
CTACGGCGGCGAGGAATTTGTTGTTGTGCTGCCAAACACTGGAGAAGACGGTGCACGCATGATTGCGGATAAACTGCTGGATCGCATACGAGGCTGCAACATACCACATGAGACAAGCGATATAGCTGGTTTTGTCACCATCTCCATCGGAATCGCTACCGGAAAAGCAGAGCATACGCATTGTAACGATGACTTCATTCGTCTGGCAGACGCGATGTTGTATGATTCCAAGCAAAGTGGACGCAATAAATACACACTGGGTCATTTATCAGAGACTTGATATGCTCTTTTTTTCCAAAACTCTGGGTATGGTTGTTTTGTCTGCGTCTGCCATGCGGTTTTTAGCTGAAGGCTGTCCATGGCTAAATTCCTATGGACAGCCTTCAGTCATGCTTTGAGAATTTTTCAAAACCAGCCTATACCCCCTTTTTATTGTTTGGTAATGACATTCACATGGATTTAATGAATAATTGTTTCTTCCCAAGGTAGTGCCCGAGATAGAGTAACAGGAGGTCAACATGCATAGAACCGCGGCAACAGAGGATTTTAGGGGGGCTGATCACCACCTGGCATTGATAGAATCGGCCTGTGATTGGGCGTTTATCACCGATTCAGCGTTTTCCATTTGCTATGCGCATAAGTGTAATAGCGCCATTTGCGATATTTTGCCTGTCAATCTGGTGGGTCAGTCTTTCGAGAACTTTTTGCCTGCCGATGCGCGCATTGGGGTTATGCACCTACTACGCACAGAGTGTGGCGATAAAAAGGCGGCAAGTACAGAAACCGTCTACACCGATCCGTTGACCGGCCTGTATCAAGTCAAGTGCATCCAGATGGGTGTTGAGGATTTCAGCGGCTACAGTATCACTGTTCGGCGCGTCACACCCGAGTTGCTTGGGCATCTACGCCAAGAGCTGTATGGTGATTCTTACCGTACAATAGATAAGCACGCATCCATTCAGTTAGGGCAGCAGAAGCTCATAGCCGATTTGTCATCCGAGTTCGCAAAAAATTCGGATGCAACCCCAGACAAACTGTTCGATTATGCCTTGCGGGAGTTGGGTTCCTTTATGGGAGTGGATCGCTGCCTGATCTTCCGCCATGATTTGAAGAGCAAAACCTATAGTGTCTTGCACGAATGGCATGCGCCCAGTGTCCCCTCCACTAAAGATATCCTACAAAATATACCCTACAACGATGACGATGAAGGCTTTTTTCAGCTTACTACCCGTCCCTACATAGCCGTGGACGATACCTTCCAGTATTCAGGCGAGGCATACCGCATTCAGCGCGAGAGCGGCGTACACTCTTTCGCCGATTTGCCCATTCTGTGCAATGGCCGGTTTTGGGGTTTTCTGGGTGCCGACTACGGCAGTGGGCCGCACTATTGGACAGATAGCGAGTTTCACATGCTGCAAACCATCGGCAGCGTGATATCTGCCACATTGGAGAAAAATGAGGCATTGGAGCGGGCAGAGAAAGCCAGTCGGGCCAAGGGTGAGTTCTTGTCGCGCATGAGCCATGAAATACGTACCCCCATGAACGCCATTATTGGGATGAATGAGATCGCCAAATCCTCAAACGATCCACAGCGTGTTGATTACTGCCTTGACAAAATAGATCAGGCGTCACATCAGCTGCTGGGCATCATCAACGATATTCTCGACCTGTCCAAAATTGAATCCGGAAAGATGGAGATAAACTGCACTGAATTTAATTTCGGAAAAATGCTTCAAAACGTCTACAATGTGCTGCAACCACGCGTGGAAGAGAAGGGAATCGAGTTTACGTATGATTTGCAGACGCGCTGTGACCGCTGTATGATCAGCGATGAACTGCGCCTGACTCAGGTCGTGACCAATTTGCTTTCCAACGCGGTGAAGTTTACACCACAAGGCGGAGATATCACGCTGCGCGCCCGTCTCACAGAGGAGCGCGACAGCAATGCCCTGCTTCGGATTGAGGTACAGGACACGGGTATCGGAATTGTCCCGGAGGAGCAGGCAAAATTGTTTCATCCCTTTGAGCAGGCAGGTGGAAGCATCACACGCCGGTTTGGTGGCACTGGCCTTGGCCTATCCATCTGCCGCAATATCATGGATCTGATGGATGGGAAGATATGGGTGGAAAGCACACCGGGTATGGGTTCCCGCTTCATGCTTGAGGTGGCGGTGCAACTTGGCGACAACTGCATGGAACGGTTACAGGATATACCCGACCTTGAAAATACACGTGTCCTGGTGGTGGACGA
The DNA here is from genome assembly GCA_030266325.1 of Ruminococcaceae bacterium OttesenSCG-928-I18. GTDB lineage: Bacteria > Bacillota > Clostridia > Oscillospirales > Ruminococcaceae > JAAYCI01. Next base: position 8,153 of record JAJDHT010000074.1, on the reverse strand, counting down.
CAGCACCGACGTGCTGGAATACTGCCAACAGATCATCTCGGGGTTCCGTATGCACTGTGATATCGCTGCCAGCGGCGAGCAAGCCCTTGCCATGGTGGCAGACGGAACACCTCCTTACAACATCATCTTCCTGGATTGGAAGATGCCCGGCATGGATGGCATCCAGACGGCCGAAGCCCTTCAAAGGCTTGTGCCGCCGGAGACCATCGTAATCATGATTTCGGTGGCCGACTGGAGCGATTTGAAGCAGCAGACTGCCGAAATTGGGGTCACCCGCTTTTTGGCGAAACCACTATTGCCATCGGCTCTATTCAATACTATAGTTGAACTGATTGGCATCGCCCAAAGCAATGTGGAGGAAGAGAAAGACGGGGTTTGCTACGCTTGGCCAGGGAAAACGCTGCTGATGGCGGAAGACATTGAGATAAACCAGGAGATTGTACGCACCCTGTTGGAAGGCACAGGCTTATCAATCGATTGCGCCAATAATGGTGCACAGGCAGTGGCAATGTATTGTGCCGCACCAGACCGATATGACCTTATTTTGATGGATGTTCAGATGCCGGAAATGGATGGGTATGAGGCCACGCGCAAGTTGCGGACCAGCGGCCACGGAAACGCGGTAGATATTCCCATCTTGGCCATGACGGCCGATGCGTTCTCAGAGGACATCAAGCGATGTCTGGAGGCCGGGATGGACGGCCATATCTCTAAGCCCATAGATGTGAACGAACTGATGGAGAAATTGGCTGCCAACCTGTAGGAAGGAGCGCTGCTCATCGTCTTAGGGTATAGTTTGAAAACAGGAAGATGATTGAAAATAGGATACAACAAGGGAGAGTTATTATGAAAACAACAGTGAAAAAAACGTCAGTTGGGTCGGTTATATCGATTGGGAATTGGAGACCTTTCATGGCGATGAGTATTCCATTTTCAACGGCTCCAGCCAAAACGCTTATCTGATAGGCTACGAGGATTCATACGATATATCTATATGGTCATACGCCCCCATTTGGCGGGAGAGATATTCGATAAACAGCAGCGAGGAAGCGGGTAATATGGTGTTTTTTTTCGTCATAATACCAATGTCGCACGTTCCCACACTTTCATCGAAAGGAATGGCGCGAATGCCGGTAAGGTCTAATCCTTCTACGAGGAAATCCATCATAACGGCAGCGCCTTTGCCCATTTTGCATAGCTTGGCCGCCGTAACGGCTCCCGTGACAGTATGGGTAATCACGGGTTCAATATTTGCCCGTTTACAGGCATCTACCACCTTATGGTAGGCCACAAATTCTTCGTGCAGCAGAATGAGCGGTTGTTTTTTTAGCTCTGCCACAGACACTGTATCATTTTGAGACAGCGGGGAACGGTCGTCCACCAAAAGCATTAGGGGGCTTTTTTGAAGGACGCGATAATCGAACTCTTTTGGGTTCGGCGGAATAAAGGTCAATGCAATGGTTTCCTCCTCTTCTAAAACCTGGCGCTGCACAAAAATATCACTGGCCCTGGTAATGTTCAATTTCTGTTCGGGGTGTAGGGCCTGAAAATCCTCTACGGCCGTGTAGAGATAGGTGCCCACCACCAAAAAGGAGCAGATGAGGGGCACCACGCCCCCGTTTTGTTGACGCAATCGAAGAATCTCTTGTTCCATCGTTTGTGTTTGGCAAACCACTTTCTCCGCATAAGTTCGAAAAACCTGTCCATACTCGGTCAGATGCAGCCCCTCGGAAGAGCGGACAAACAACGGAACCCCCAGCTTGATTTCGATATTGTTGATCTGTCGGCTCAGTCCCTGGGGCGTGATATACAGTTCCTTAGCGGCTCTGCGGATACTTCCAAACTCGCATAGTTTTAAAAAAGAAGCCAGCTCTTTCATGTTCATTGGGGGATCTCCTTATTACATCGGCACCATGGACCGGCAAGTCCGCCCAAAGGGGTGGGGTATTAGACCCCACGAGTGGGCAATAAAAAGTAAAGGGGGGCGGCAATTATTCATTGCTGTGCTTGTCGTGTTCTATCCTATATAATATACACCACAATAAGGTTTTGGCAAATTGGGCCCTTTTATCGTAAAAAGCCTGACTGGTTCTTTGGCATGCCCGTCTCCAACGGGTTCGGTGCAGGCCGCGCGCCGTAGATGAAACGGCGCATTTGTAATCTGGCGGTGTGGACAAATTGCTAAAACCAAAGTTTTGCCGACGTTTTTATGGTATACTTATCCTGTCATGATTACACGCTCTTTTGGCACGAGAGAAAATGCGGGAATACACTCGTCGCCCAATTGATGCCAACAGAATGCAGAATGAAGAGGAGAATGTTTTGTCATGCGTAATATGAAAGTGAGTAAGAAAATCGTCGTGTCCTTTACCATTGTAATTGCACTTACGATTATCCTTGCTGCGACGGCCATTGTATGTACCTTGTATGTGGACAATTCTTACAGCAAATCCTACGAGGACAACGCGGTACCCCTGCCGCATATCAGTGATGTTGTGTACAATGTGGGCGAACTGCGCCTGCAAGTGCGCAATGCAGCCCTTTATGAAAAAGGCAGCAGCGGCTATGAAGAATCGATGAGATTGGTGGAAGAATATAAGGCTGCGGTAGAAACCGCGCTGGACGATACCCGAGGCTATATGAACACCGAGGCGGAAATTGCCGAGGTGGATGCGATCAAGAATATCTATGAAAACGAGTTGTTACCGGTTGCCGAGGAGATTCTGGCGGGTGTCGAGTCGGGTGACACTTCGGGCCAAAGTGAACTGTTGGCCCAGTGCAACGAAACCGGCGTTCGTTTGAACGGTGAAATCACGAAGTTGATGGATCGGATCGTGACGGACGGAACCACTGCCAGCGAAACAAACACAAACACCACCATGACACTCGTACTTGTGTTCAGTGCGCTCGCCATCATTGCGCTTGTCATCGCCTGCCTGTTGATGCGCTTTTTGATCAAAGCCTTTAAAAACCCGATTTTGCAGATGTCCGAGGCAGCCGAAAAAATTTCCGTCGGTGACATCGACATCAACATCACGCACCAGAGCAAGGATGAAATTGGGGATTTGGGCCAGGCATTCATGCGCATGTCGGCCGCCATCAAGGAGCAGGCCGACATCCTGGCCGTGATTGCCAAGGGTGACTACACCGTCACCATCCCCATTCGTTCTGAAAATGACGTGATGAACAGGGCCATCAACGAGATGGTGGAAAGCAACAACCAGATGGTTGGTAAGATTCGCCAGTCCACCCAGCAGATCACCTCCGGGTCCCAGCAGATTGCACAGGGTGCGCAAAACCTCGCCTCGGCTTCCACCGAGCAGGCCGCAACGATAGAAGAATTTTCGGCTTCGATTTCCGAAGTGCAGGCCCAGGCGGAGGAAAACTCCAAAATTGCGAACGAGACCCTTGAGGACGTGAACGAAGCCGGCCGCCTGATGCAGCAGAGTCAGGAATCGATGGACCAGATGCTGCAAGCCATGCAAGGCATGGATGAGAATTCCCAGAACATTTCGAAGGTGATCAAGGTGATTGACGACATCGCCTTCCAGACCAATATCCTGGCCCTGAACGCAGCCGTGGAGGCTGCACGCGCCGGAGAGCACGGCAAGGGCTTTGCCGTGGTGGCGGATGAAGTTCGCAACCTTGCCTCCAAATCGTCCGAGGCGGCAAAGGAAACCGCCTCGTTGATCGACCGCAACTCCCAAAGCGTACAGGAGAGCAATGACATCGTCGCACGGACAAACGAAAGCCTGCAGGCGGTGGGCGTAATCGCCGGAAAGAACGCGGAATCGATTGCCCTTATCAACGAGTCGTCACAAAAACAGACGAGTGCTATGCAGGAGATCACCGCGGGCATTGGCCAACTTTCCGACGTGGTGCAGTCGAACTCTGCCAATGCCGAGCAGTCGGCCGCATCCTCAGAAGAGATGTCCGCCCAGGCGGCAGTTCTCGGTGATGCGGTGCAGCATTTCAAACTTGCGCAGGATGAGGCACCCCCCGCTGCTCTTCCCGCCCACACAGACACCATAGAGCCCCTGTATTAGCTTTTCTATCACCCTCCCTCGCATTCGTGAATCTATTTAAATGATAGATAAAACAAATCTCCACGTTTTGTTCCTTTGCTGTAAATTAGCAGGCACCTTCTGTCAGGGTGCCTGCTATTCTATACAAGACGTACTGCCTAAAAAAGAGGCTTTCTCGCGGCATAGCCGCTTTGAAAATGAGCAGGGATTCAGTGCCTTTTGTCGCCCTCTGCACGCAGCAAGAGGGGGAAACGGAAGATATTTTATCTGGTTCACAAGAGTGCTTTATGGTATGATAAAAATATACCGACAAAGAAAAAGTGGAGGTGCTTATTCATGACCGTAGTGAAGAAACATGGGCAAAAAGAGGAGTATTCACCAGAAAAACTCTCCCAGTCATTAAAACGTGCAAACCAGGGAACAGGGGAAGAGATTGACATTAACTCTCTGTCTGTAGATTTTTATAGAATTGTTGAAGGCAAGGGGTTTATAACGACAAAACAAATCGACACAATTGTATGTGGGTTGCTTTACATCCAAGGGTTTACGAAAACATTGACATCCTTCATGTCTTATGACGAAAAAGACAGGGATTGATGATTTCATCCATTAAAGTACACCCCAAAAGTTAGACAGTGTGGTAACCTGTTTGACTTTTGGGGTGTACTTTAATGTCAATCGGAAAATGGCTATAGAGTGCACGGTATTGCCTTTTCTCACAAGAGAGGTCCGTTTTCCCGCCAGGTTACGTACAGGGTCCCTGGCCCCGCCCTAGCCCCTCTTCCGGCGGCGCTGCACCGCGGTGGCTGCAATCACCCCGGCGCAGGCCAGTGCCGCCAGGCCCAGGGCGGGCAGGGGCCCGGTGTCGCCTGTCTGCGGCGAGCGAACGGCACTGCCTTGGGCGCCGCTGCCGGCTGCGCCGGGGCCGCTCGTGGGTTCGCTGCCGCCCTGGGCGCTGCTGGAGCCGCTCGGGGCGTCTGATACCCGGGTGAAGGTTGCGCTGCCGCTCACCTCGCCGTTTCCATAGTCGAAGTACACGCTCAGGTTGTGCGCGCCGGGGGAGAGGCCTTCCAGCAGGGCGGCGTTCAGCGTGATGCGTGCGCTGCTTGCCACTGCCCCGCCGGACACGGTGCCCTGCGCGGTGGAGGTCAGCGTGTAGCCGCCGCTTGCGGTGGGCTGCAAACCCATGCGCACGCCGTCCAGGCTGGCACCGGCAAAGCCGCTGAAGTCCCCGTCAAACACGAAGACTTCGTTCCGGCTCCCGTCCACCTCGGCCGGGCCGCTCAGCAGGATGTGGGCTTTCACGCTCACCGGGCAGCGGGCCACAAAATTGCCGTCCACCGTCGTGGCGGTGATGGTCGCCTTGCCGGCCTTTTTGCCCACAACGCCGCCGTTTGCGTCCACCGTGGCAACACTCTCGTCGCTGCTTGACCAACGCACGCCTTTTTCCAGCGCGTTGGCCGGCGCCACGGTGGCGGTCAGCCGGCCGCCCTGCCCCTCGTACAGGGTCATCTCGCGCTCGTTCAGCGTGACGCCGGTGACCGCGAGGGACTGCCAGTGCGCCCACACCGTACTGCCGAAGGGTTGCACGCCGGTCACTTCGCTGCCGCCGTCTGCCGCTGTATACCAGCCCAAAAAAGCATACCCCGTGCGCACCGGTTTGCTCACTTTCGCAAGGTCCACGCCAGGGGCGTCCCACGGCTCGGCGTAGTTGATCCAGTCGTACCCGTCCACCAGGCCGCTGTTTGCCTCCACACGCAGGGCGCCCAGGGCCTTGCTGTTACTGCTGTCAAGGCTGCCCCGCCCGCGGATGATGCCGGAGTTTTCCACCAAATTGGAGTTGTCTATCCGACCCTCATAGAGCAGCATGCCCTCGTTGCGCAGCGTGCCCTCGTTGTTCAGTGTGGCGCCGGGCTCAACGTGCAGCCTGCCCTCGTTGCGCAGCTGAGCGGTGGTGTCAATATGCAAGGTGGCGCCGGGGTCAATTTGCAGGGTGGCGGTGGGGTCGACATGCGTGGAGTTGCCCAGCTTCAGTGTGCCACTTGCCACGGTGGTGTTGCCCTCGTGCTGCATGCCGTAAAGCAAAAGGGTGCCGCCATGTTCACTCGCCACGGTCAGCGCGCCGGGGCCGGTGGTGGCGCCGAGCAGGCGCGCGGTCGATGATGTATTCACATGCAGCGTGCCGCCTGCTGTACCCAGCGTGACCGACCGGGTGAAGGCGTCAGCTGCACTTAATCGCAGGGTGCCGCCGTTTAGCGTCAGGCCGCCCGCTGCGCCGCCCAGCTGGCCGTTATTGCTTACGCTCAACATGCCCTCCAACACCACGGTGCCGCCGGAGTAGCTGTTGCTATTACTTTGTGGAAAAAAAGCACTCACTCCGGTTTTGGTCAGCGCGCCGCCGCCCGTTATCGCTCCAGTGGCGATAATATCACTGTCACACTCCAAGGTGCCGCCGCCCGCGCCCAGAACAAGGGGGCGATTCAATGACAGCGCCGCCGTCGCCCGCAGGGCGCCGCCGTCCAGCGTCAGGCTGTAGGTGTCGTAGCTTGGGCCTGGGCCTGCGTTGCCCAGCGCAGCGTCTTCGCCCACGGCCAGCGTACCGCCGGTCACGGTGGTGCCGCCCATATAGGTGTTGGTGCCGGTCAGTGTCAGCGTGCCGGCGCCGGTCTTGGTCAGGCCGAAGGAGCCGTGGCCACCGCTTATCGTGCCTTCAATGAGGACCGTGTGGCCGTTTGTGTCCACCACGCCGGCGCCGCTTACGCCTATCACAACGTTCCTATTGCCCAGGTTAAGGTCCGCCTCGGCCCGCAGCGCGCCGCCGCCGGAAAGGAACAGGGAAGGGCTTTGGCCGAGGGCAGCCACATCACGCAGGGCCAGCGCGCCGCCCAGCACCGTGGTGGCGCCGCTGTAGCTGTTGAGCGTGTTGTTCAAAACCAGTGTGCCGGTGCGGTATTTGTTTAGGATGCCATTCCCGTCCACCAAGCCGTCCAGGGTCAGGGTGTGGCCCTTCGTATCGAAGCCCGCCACGGTTCCGGCCAGCGTCACCGGGCGGTTGATTGCCATGTCGTCCCCCGCTTCCAGGGTGCCGTCGTCCAGCGTCAGCGCCCCGCCCGCCGCGCCAAGGCAAGCGTCGGCCGCGATGACCAGCGTGCCGTTATCCACCACGGTGCCGTCGCTGTAGCTGTTGGCCGTGTTGTTCAAAACCAGTGTACCGGTGCCGTCCTTGATCAGCTGGCCGGTGCCGCTCACCACGCCGTTCAGGGTCAGGGAAGTGCCTGCTCCTACATACAGCATGCCGCCGCCGGCGGTAAGGCTGCCGCCGTAGGTGTTGTCAGTGGAGAATGTCAGCGTGCCCCCCAGCACGACATCCACCTCGAGGCTGCCGCCAGACACGATCACTTCGCCACCCGGGGCGATGGTCAGCACGCCGCTGCCGCCCAGCGTGCCGCCGGCCTTGAGGGTGAGCTTCTCCCAAGAGGCCACCGTCACATTGTCCGTCATGGTGTGGTTTTGCGCCAGACTGTAGTCGCCGCCGCTTTCGGTAAACTCCGGCGGCGGTTGTTTGTTAGTAATATACTCGTCCAGCGAGGTGTAGACACTCAGGATGCCGAAGCCTCCCGTCGGGCGAAAGGCCGGCGCGTCGGTTTGCCCGCCCGCCGCCGAAGCGGGGGCCGCCCTGCCCCTGGCCCCAGAGGCGGGGGGTTGGGACGCGGCGGAGGAAGAATCCCCGTCCGGTTCACTGGATGCGCTGCCGCTGGAGGCAGCGCCGGAGGAAGCCGCAGCCGAAGAGGGCGTGCCGCTGGCGGAGTTTGTGCTGCTGTCCGGGGCCGCGCCTGACGAGGAGGCGGCCGAAGAAGGCGAGCTGGCCGGCTCTTCGCTTGTGCTGCCGCTGGCCGGATCACCCGTTTCGTCTTCGGAAGAGCCGGACCCGCTGTGGCTCGTGCCCGGGCCGTCGATGTTCTCGGCCTCGCGCACGGGGGTCATGGCGGCGGGGCTGCCGGCCGCCACCTGCGGCGCAAACACCATGGGCAGACCCAGGGTAAGTGTCAGGGCAATCAGCAGGCATCGCTTGATGAAACGCTTTCGCATCGTTATTTCCCCTTTTCACACGAATGTTTTTGCCGCCCG
>JAJDHT010000073.1 GCA_030266325.1 Ruminococcaceae bacterium OttesenSCG-928-I18 | reverse complement strand
CATGGACAATTTGAATGGGCCGCCCCAGCAATACTTTTTGCCTGTCTGGTGTTTACCCTCACCGCGCCGCTGTACATATGGGGCATATTGGGAATGTAAAGCTCACGACTAAAAGCATAAATGCCGGCGATGACGCCCGGCATACGGAAGGAGTGATCATTTGTTCCTATGGGATTGGGCTTTGGGAGAAGTGATGGATGCTATCGTCGATTGGCTCTATTCGGTGGGTGTCGGCATCATTGGCGCTTTGCTGGGCCAAGTGGGCATGATGGGGTATGAACTAATGGAGCTACCCTTCGTACAAGCCGTTGTTGGTTTTTTCAACCTGCTGGCATGGTCCCTATACGTAATCGGCCTTGTTGTAGCCGTGTTTGAGGCCGGTGTCGAGTACCAGTGCGGCAAAGCATGCCTGAAAGATACGGCACTGGCCGCCATCAAGGGCTTTATGGCAGCCAGTTTGTTCAGTATTGTCCCCCTTCGCTTGTACAAACTGTCAATCGACCTGCAGATGCTGCTCACCAGCGGGATCACAGGCATCGGAGCGCCTATCGACGGAGCTTGGGAACGAGTATTGGAACCCTATGCGAATGCGGCTACACTGGACGATTTTAAGAACCAACTGGGGGATTTGGGCGGGAATGTGCCCAGAGCCTTTTATCTTTTTGTACTTATCATGATTGTATATGCCTTTGTAAAGGTGTTCTTCGCCAGTTTCAAGCGCGGCGGTATCCTGCTCATACAGATTTCTGTCGGGAGCCTGTATATGTTCAGCGTCTCGCGCGGATATATCGACGCATTCTACAACTGGTGTAAACAGGTTATCGGTCTCTGCCTGACCAGCTTTTTACAGGGAACCATATTGACGGTGGGACTGCTGATCCTCAAATCTCACCCAATACTCGGCCTGGGGCTCATGCTGTCCGCTGCGGAGGTGCCACGAATTGCGGGGATGTTTGGTCTCGACACCTCGATGCGCGTCAACGTAATGGGTGCGGTTCACGGTGCACAAACGGCCGTACATGCGGCACATACTATTAAGGCGGCGGTGGGAAAATGACAGAAAAAAGAAGCAAAGTAATATTCATATCTTCCCCATTCTCAGGTGACAGGGAGGCAAATATCAAGTTTGCCCGCCGTGCATGCCTATATGCCATCTGCCTCGGCTACACACCAATCGCACCACATCTCATCTACCCCGACATCATACCAGATGAAGACCCCGCTTGGCGACAGGTGGGGTTGCAGATGTGCTGCGATATCCTTGAACTGTGTGATGAGCTCTGGGTTTGTGGGCCATGTGCCACAGCCGGTATGAGGGCAGAGATTGAAAGGGCAAAAGAAATGGGACTTTGGCTGCGTCAGGTGACCTGTGAGGAAGTGGAGCGTGGGCTTGACACAATGGAATCCGTCGCCATGGAAACACGGCTCAAGTTGATTCAACCATGAGCCAGTTGGCCACCACACTTACGCTTGGCAGCCTGTTCGATGGAATCGGCGGATTTCCGCTTGCCGCCATAAAAAGTGGCATTGAACCCCTTTGGGCAAGCGAGATAGAAATGTTTCCGATGGAGGTGACAAAAGCACGGTTTCCCCAAATGCGCCATGTAGGAGATATAACGAAACTGAATGGAGCCAATCTACCGCCTGTGGATATCATCACAGGCGGTTCACCCTGTCAGGATTTGTCGGTGGCAGGCAAGCGCGCAGGGCTTGGTGGGGCACGGTCCGGGCTTTTTATGGAACAGATTCGGGTGATAAAGGAGATGAGGAACGCTGAAATACGAAGAAAACGGCCAACTCACTCTATTCGTCCCCGATGGTTCGTCTGGGAAAACGTGCCAGGAGCCTTCAGCAGCGGGGAACCGAAAGGTGAGGACTTTCGCGTCGTTCTCAAGGAGATCTGCGGAATTGTCGACGGCGCCATATCTATTCCTGGACCTCCGGCCGGGCGGTGGGAATCTGCTGGGGCCATATTGGGAGAAGAATTCTCACTTGCTTGGCGAACCCTCGACGCTCAATACTGGTTTGTCCCCCAAAGACGCAAAAGAATCTTCCTTGTCGCAGATTTTGGAGGATTCTCCGCACCCAAAGTACTGTTTGAGTCGGATGGCCTGTTTGGGTATCCTGCGCCGGGCGAAGGAGCGGAACAAAGAACTACCTCCGCAATTGAAACTGGCACTGATGATCCAAGCGGGAGTAGATCTAAATTGCTCATATGAGGGCGTTCACCAGGTTTTTTCATCGGATGACTCTTGGTTGGATTTGAGTAATACGTACGATGTTCATGGAGATATGACCACCGCTTTCGCATGTAATCAGAGAGATGAGGTTCGCGATCTGCACGATGTCTCTGCCGCTGTTTGTACCACTAGATCTGCAAAACAGCAAGGGCTTCAAAGAAAGATGCCACCACTAGAGCTGCGGGTGATTCATCGTCCAAAGTGGCAGGAGAAGCAACGCACACAGCTTCCGCTACAAACGGAAGTATCGACAAAATGTAGCCTGAACCCCTCGGTCGATTTTTAAGCAGGATAAAGGAGCGGGGTTAAAACTCCCCGCTCCGGTTCACATCGCCCCGCAATGCGGGTCGAAAGGGCTTTCGGGCCGGGGTCGCTTTTTAGCATTCGGGGTCAGGTTCAGGGTCGTGTTTTAAGATTATAGCGGCTTTACGGAATTTATAACAGGGTTATACATGCGGTCGTGCAAAATGGAAGGGGTTGATAGCTTGTCAGACACCAAGATCAAGTTCGCGCTTTGGATGTATCCGAAAACACAGAATGTCGTGCAGCGATTGTACAAAACCGACAATTGCCGCAGCCAATCGGAATTCATTGAAAAAGCCATTCATTTTTATGCCGGGTATATTTCGTCCCAGGATTCCACCTTGTTTTTGAGTGACGCCCTGCTCCCGGCAATTAAAGGGTTTGTTCAGGACAGTGAACACAGGATACGACAAAATCTTTTCAAACAAGCAGTGGAGGTTGCTCTAAACACCCGTGTGATTGCTACCTATGAGGGGATAGAGGCATTGCCCCTTTCGCGGATGCGCGGACAGGTTGTGAATGACCTCAAGCGCACGAATGGTGGAATTAAATTAGATGAAGCCGTGCGCGACACGTCCTGGGTCGAGAAATTGGATAGTGAGGATGACTGATGCCAAGGCTTGTTTTCAAGTGCTCCTACCTTGCACCGAATAAGCCAGGTGATCGCGGCAACTATGCCATTTATCTCGCCACCCGTGATGGCGTAGAAGTCGTCCCGAATGAAAGCCGTGATTTGACGCCAAGCAACAAACAACGTGAGCTCATCGAAAAGATTCTGATTGATTTCCCCTCTGCAAAGGAATCATTGGAATATGAGGAATATATTGCCAACCCCACAATTTCTAATGCATCTGAATTCTTAACGAATGCTATAGAGGAAAACCGTTCATCTGTTAAAGGGAGAGACGGTTATGTGACATATATTTCTGAACGCAAACGTACTGCTCGTGTGGGCGAACATGGTTTGTTCTCCTCGCACGATGGCCCTGTAGTGCTATCTCGGGTGGCAGATGAGATTCGAAATCATCCGGGAAACGTGTGGACACCAATTATATCTTTGCAGCGGGATGACGCCGTTCGCTTGCACTATGATAACGCCGAGACCTGGCGGGCCCTTCTGCGTTCCCATGCGGATACCTTTGCAAAATGGCTCAAAATACCACCCAATGACTTTGTATGGTATGCCGCCTACCACGATGAGGGGCATCATCCTCATGTTCATATGGTTTGCTATTCCAGAAACCCTCGACAAGGATATTTGACAAAAGATGGAATCCGAGAAATCAGGGCTTCCATTACAAAAGACATATTCCGTCACGACCTTGATGAAATATATCGTGACCAGACTCTCCATCGCAATGAGGTCAACACATCATCACTTGATGCGCTGAAGGAAATGATCTCAGCCATGAGTGATAGTGTGGTTGATAACAGAGAAATCATGTTGCGTATGGAGGAACTATCCAATCGGCTACGGTTCCACAAGGGAAAAATGGTATATGGATATCTGCGTCCACCCGTAAAGGCTCTTGTGAACAGCATTGTAGATGAGCTGGCCGATGAACCTCATGTTGCCGCCGCTTACGAAAAATGGTGCATCGCTCGCCAGGAAATCATCTCCAGCTACAAGGATACGCCAGAGTCAACTGTACCATTGTCCCAGAACAAGGAATTCAAATCGGTTCGTAATATGGTTGTGAAAGAGGCGGCGAGGCTTCTACATGGTGACTTCACCATTGAACATGCTGCTGGTTTGTCTTCTGGTCAGAGGGTCAACGATACGATCGGTTCCGAGCATGACGAAGTAGACAATGAAAATGTCCCTGTGGATATGGAAAAGTTGATAAGCGAGGCGGAGAAGGGAAATGACAATGCATCGTACCGGCTCGGAAAGTTGTTTTTGACAGGTGAATGTGTACAAAAAAACGCTGCAGAGGGTTTGCGTTGGATGACGCTTGCAGCGAAATCGGGTAACCAGCATGCGCAATATGCCCTTGGCAAATTCCTTCTCTTCGGTGATGAGGGTTTGCATGATGTGAATGCAGCGGTACATTGGCTTGAGTCATCTGCCTCACAGGGAAATATCTACGCTTCGTTTCTTTTGCAGCAACGTGAGCAGTGGAAGTATGGCTCGGTGGTGATGGCGGGCACACGTATGCTGGGTGGGTTTGCACAGATCATTGCATCGACACCGCCGTATCCACCACTTGGTGCTGTCAGTCCCCATCTTGACCAGAAGCGCCGCAGGGAACTTCAGCAAAAGAAAGGTGGGAAAATCATGCAGCAACAAATTGAGCAAAAGCAGAATCAAACTTTGTAGTATCCATATGTTAACCACGAGGTGAATCCCATGGCTCACACGTACAGAGATCATCCGCGATTCAGAAAAGCTTGCCCCAAATCGAAGCGGCGGCCAAACAGACGGCCGCTCATATATTCACGAAAAGGACGGAGGAAAGATGCCATATATTCCATTTACCGAGGAGCAGAAGCTCATGGCGGCTTCGGTAGATTTGCCTACATTCCTGAAGAAACAGGGGATTGGACTAAAAAAATCTGGTCATGAATACCGATTGGAAGATGACCCCTATATTACCATAAAAGGTAACAAATGGTTTGATCAGGCTGAACAGCGTGGTGGAAATGCGATATCCTTCGCCCGAAGGTTATTTGGTTTGAGTTTCCCTGAGGCAGTTACCATGCTCTTGGATGGTGATGTCCCTTCGGTGCTTGATATTTCAGACTGTGCTGTGCCGAAGGAAAAAAAGAAATTCGAACTGCCAACGAAATATCCCAACATGCGGCGAGTTTTTGCCTATCTCATTAAACAACGAAAAATCCCCTCAGAACTCATAGCATACTTTGCCAAAAGAAGAATGCTTTATGAAAGTGCGGAGCTCTGCCCCAAAAATGGAAAGGTGTACCACAATGCTGTTTTTGTCGGCTACGACATCAATGGAATACCTCGACATGCCCACAAGCGAGGGCTCACCAATATTGGTGCTGCATTCCGTGGAAATGTAGAAGGCTCGGACCCAGCATACAGTTTCCATCATGTCGGCAGCTCTGAAAACCTCTATGTTTTTGAAGCTCCCATTGACATGATGTCTTTTATCGCACTCACATCGGACGACTGGATGCATCACAATTATGTGGCGCTTTGCGGTGTGGCCGACCATGCAATGAAACAAATGCTGGAGACCAACCCATCCATTAAAACGGTCACTCTGTGTTTAGACAATGATGACCGTGGAATCCAAGCTACTGGGCGACTGCGAGCGGTGCTGCATCTTCAAGAGAGTATCAATGTGAATATTTTGCTGCCCAAAGGCAAGGATTGGAATGAAGATTTGCAGATGGTAGCTGAATTTGAGAATATTGCTGCCAGCAATCAAACACATCATGAAATGCAGATATGCGAATAGCCACAGCCATAGGATTTGTTTGATTTAAATGGTAATAGAATATTTACAACGGCATCACAAAACGTACTTATTATGCAGGTATACTAAGGACAGTGAAAGGAAGGAAGCCGCAACCGGCCTTTCACACATGATTCCTCCTCACACCAATGAGATACCCCTTTTGAAGAACCCGCGCTCCCCGGCGCGGGTTCTTCTGTATGCAGCTATACAATTCGAGGTGGACCGTTATTGTCGGAGAACTCATGAAGTGAAAGTTGCAGGCAGTTGTCAAAGCCATATTGCCCCTAAAGAATATACGCCACATCCATTGCGCTTCTAGTTGCGGCACGAAGATTGCCAATGCTTGTACTGTCGCCAACCATATAGGTAAGTACACCATTTTCCGAGAGTCGTTCAGCCAGTTCTGCACCTTGTGAATAGCTGCCGCAGGCTGTGATTATCATATCAGCTTCCGAAAACTGAGTTTTGCCGTCCTTTGTTTCGTACTCGACACCATTGTCCTTGATTTCATTGACTGTAATGTCGGTGACAACCTTGGTATGTTCACGGAGATATTTTTCAATAAATACACGATGCATGGGCTCTTCATCGCAACAAATATCATTCAATTTTTCCAAAATAGTGACTTCAAAACCCTGCTCTTCGAGGATAAGCGCCAACTCACAGCCAACAGCGCCCCCGCCAATAACAGCTGCTTTTCCGCTTTTGGGCAGCGTACTCGCATCGGACAAAACTTCCCAGGAGCAGATGGCTTTTTCTTTGCCCTTGATATTTGGCTTGACCGGTTTGGCGCCGGTTGCAACCACCACTTCATCGACGCCCAGCGCCTGTATTGACTGTACGGTGGCCTCAGTATTCAGTCGAACTTTGATGGCCAGACGCTCAACTTCCTGCGTAAACCAATCCATGGCTCTTTTGATAACGTTTTTGTGTGGTGCGACGCCGGCTAAGATCATTTGACCGCCGAGCGTGTTTGACGCCTCCAGTATCGTAACATCATGGCCTCGTTTGGCACCGATGATTGCCGCCTGCATACCGGCAATCCCGCCACCTACTACAGCCACCCTTTTCCGAATACCGGCTGCCGGAACATTGTGCTCACTATAGTGGTGTTCGTAACCGGTGTAGGGATTCAGTGCGCAGCGGACGCTGCCGTGCCGAACAAGAGCTTCATTCACACAGCCGTCGTTGCAATTGAGACAGGGTCGGATTTCATTGTCTTTCCCACACTCCAGTTTACGTACGAAAAATGGGTCACAAAACAGTTGGCGGCCCACACAAACCAGATCGGTCTGTCCGTCCGCAATCACCTCATCCATAAAATCAGGAGAGCGGAATTTGCCCACTGCGGCTACTTTTGCGGTTGTCATTACTTTTTTTACCGGGACGGCCATATACAAACGCCCGCCCTCGTCTTGCCACTGGCTTTCTGTGTCGATATGCTGGCTTTGGAAGAAACCAATTGTGCAGTTGATCATGTCGGCGCCGGCTTTTTCGCACAGGCGGGCAATCTCCACTCCGTCATCAATACTCAGCCCGTTCGGAATTTCCAAATCTTCAATGGCAAGCCGAGCGCTGACCATAAAGTTATCCGGACAACGTTTCTTAATGCCCTCAATAATCTCGGTGAGAATGCGGGCTCTGTTTTCAAGACTTCCGCCGTATTCGTCAGTGCGATGATTGTATTCGGGTGTCAGGAATTCGTTGATCAGATAGGTGGAGGAGCAGTGAACTTCCACGCCGTCCATCCCCGCCTGATACAGCATTTCCGCGGCGAAAATATGCTTTTCAATGGCCTCTTTCACTTCCTCATGTGACATTTCACGGGAAGGAAACCACAGATCCCCCTCGTAACCAGAAGGGGAGACGCTGATTTCACCATTGTTATAATCAGGGTTGGCTAAAAAGCCGCCGTGATGTATCTGCGCAATGATTTTAGTTCCAAAACTGTGTACAGATTCGGCCAGTCGTCTCCAATCTGGCATTACACTCATGGTGTTTACTTTTGGTTGGCGCTCCACAATTAGGCCGTGGGGAAAATCCACTGCCGAACACTCTACAACAATCAAACCGACACCGCCCCGCGCTCGTTCCGTATAATGGGCAATTGAGGCTGTACTGAGTGTGCCGTCGGCATTGCTGAGATTGTTTGCCATTGGCGGCATAACCACACGATTTTTCAGTTTTATGGAACCAACCTGAATTGGTTGGAGTAAGCTCTTATATTTTCCCATTTTCTTACCTCCCGCTATTCTCTTAATATATGGCACTTACATACGATGAGACTGTCTCTATGGTCAGTATATGCGAGTTCCCTCTCGCTTGCAAGAACGCACTTTTTAGGTATATACTTACGAAAAGGGTAGTTAGGAGGCAACGTTGTGAAGCGCAAACCAGAACACTATCACTGTCCAGTTGAAGCAACGATGGATTTGATTGGAGGGAAATACAAATCTCTGGTCATTTGGTACCTGAATGAAAGAGGGACATTGCGTTTTAATGAGTTGTCGAGATTAATCCCTGACGCCACGCCGAAAATGCTGACACAGCAACTGCGGGAACTGGAGAGTGACAAATTGATTGAACGGTGTGTCTATCCAGAGGTTCCTCCAAAAGTGGAGTATACACTGACGGATTTTGGGAAAAATCTCTATCCCTCTTTGAAAATGCTCTATGACTGGGGAACGCATTATTTGGACGCAAACGGAATTGTGATTGATGAGTATTAAGAAGGGTAAATGATACAAATAATGTAATAGTCGTGCACGCTTTGGCCATTTCGGTTCCCCTTCGCCAAAATGCATGGCAAAGGAGGTGTTTTATATAGTATCTGATGCACTGCCCCTGGTTCTTATTGCCGGCGCCATGCTCATTCTTATTGGCGGCGTTTCATTCCTCTCAAATCAACAGGGTTTGGGGAACATCAAATCCCGTACTGTAGGAGACGGTCAGCATGGTGCGGCCCGTTTTGCTACGCCAAAAGAAATCCGTATGACATATGTTCGCGTTCCATTCCGGCCAAGGGAATGGAGAGCTGGTCGGCACCTTCCAAGCAGCCAAGGTGTCATTGTAGGGTGCGAAGGCAAAAAAGATTCTGTTACAGCAATCGTTGATGAGGGTGATGTACACGTTTTGGTATTAGCGGCATCCGGTGCAGGTAAAACCGCCTACTTCCTATACCCAAATGTAGAGTATGCCTGTGCTGCCGGAATGAGTTTCCTCTGCACCGACACAAAAGGGGATCTTTTTCGAAATTACGCAGGTATTGCAAAAAGGCGATATGGTTACGAACATGTGGCAATTTTTGATCTGCGTAATCCAACACGCTCCGACAGCTACAACTTCTTGTACCTTGTAAACCGCTATATGGATGCTTGGCGGATTGATCCAACAAACCTGACTGCCAGGGCAAAAGCAGAGAAATACGCCAAAATCATCAGCAAGACCATTATTAATACTGGCGGTGATTCTTCAAACCACGGCCAAAACGCCTTCTTCTATGATGCAGCAGAAGGACTCATGACATCCATTATTCTGCTAATGGCGGAGTTTCTTCCACCGGAGGAAAACAAAGATTCACCTGACGCAGAGCCGCAGTTAGTGGATAAGCGGCATATCATAAGCGCATACAAACTAATTCAAGACCTGCTTGCCCCCACACCACTTCCTCACGGCAGCAAGGAAAAGCCAAAATCGCAATACCAAATTCTCATGAACCGGTTGCCCAAAAACCACAAAGCCCGTTGGTTCGCGGGCGCTGCACTCAATTCATCCGACCAGGCGATGGCCTCCGTAATGTCTACAGTTCTTTCCCGGCTCAATGCCTTTATCGATAGTGAGATGGAGCAAATTTTGTGTTTTGATACAGCTGTCGATGCAGAAACTTTCTGTAACAGGAAATCAGCGGTTTTTGTTATTCTTCCAGAAGAAGATGTCACAAAATACTTTCTGGTTTCGCTTTTTATTCAACAGTTTTATAGAGAAATATTGGCAGTGGCTGATGAACACGGCGGCAAGCTAAAGCGCCGTGTTGTTTTTTATTGTGATGAGCTCGGAACAATACCCCCTATTGACTCGCTTGAGCTCATTTTTAGTGCCTCCAGATCAAGGGGTCTGCTCATGGTACCCATCATACAAGGACTTGGACAACTTCGAAAAAATTATGGAGCCGATGGCGCGTCAATCATTGTTGACAACTGTCAGGATGTTCTGGCGGGCGGATTTGCTCCCACAAGCGAAACCGCCGATACCCTGTCTAAAGCTCTCGGCAACAGAACCATTCTGAGCGGCTCGGTCAGCCGAGGCCGAAATGATCCGAGCCAAACACTACAGATGATGGAGCGTCCTCTCATGACATCGGATGAGCTCAGAGGGATGCCACGTGGCAACTTCATTTTGATGAAAACAGGTGAGCACCCCATGCGAACCAGGTTACGTTTGTTTCATGAGTGGGGCATCCGATTTGAGGAACCATATGAAGTCCTTGAACGCGCAGCGCGAACAGTGCATTATGCTGACAGTAAGGAACTTGAAGAAAGTATTCTTGCCGCTGTTCTCAATGACAGATCAAGCAAAGATACTTGGGCCGTAACCAGAGGTCGAGAAAGCGGCGCAATAACTCAGATAGAAATGAATGAAACTG
>JAJDHT010000072.1 GCA_030266325.1 Ruminococcaceae bacterium OttesenSCG-928-I18 | reverse complement strand
GGGTTCATGGGCAGGCCGTTGATGTCCCTGCGAAACTCGGGCAGGATGTCGGGCCCGCCGTCGATGGGTCGGCCGAGACCGTCAAAAACGCGGGAGAGCATATCTTCCGACACGCCGAGCTCCATGCTGCGGCCCAAAAAGCGCACCTTGCTGTTTTCCAGGTTGATGCCGGTGGAGGCCTCGTACAACTGCACAAGGGCGTTGCTGCCGTCGATCTCCAGCACCTTGCAGCGGCGGCGCTCCCCGTTTTGCAGTTCGATCTCGCCAAGCTCATCGTAAGTGACGTCGGTCACCCCGCGCACCATCATCAGCGGGCCGGCCACTTCCTGTATGGTTCTGTACTCTTTGGGCATTACGCATCCTCCTCTTCGAGTTTCTTGGCCAGCTCATCGATTTCGGACGCGAGCTCGGTCTGGATCTTCTCGGCCTCGGCGGGCACCTTTTCCGGCTCCACATATTTGATGCGGCCGATGGCCTCACGCACGGGCAAGCTGACGAGATCATTGATCCCGATGCCCTTATCCAGCGCCTTCTGTGCGGCGTCATAATACGCCAGCACGAGGCTCATCATCGTATACTGCTTTTCAAGCGGCGTATAGGTGTCCACGTCGTGGAAGGAGTTTTGATGCAAAAAGTCCTCGCGGATGCTGCGGGCGGCCTCGAGTTTGAGACGGTCGGGCGGGGAAAGGGCGTCCATGCCGACGAGCTGCACGATCTCCTCGAGCTCGCTCTCCTCCTGCAAGAGGTACATCATCCGGTTGCGTTTTTCCATCCAGTCCCGTTTGACGTTCGCGTCAAACCAGCCGCCCACATCGTCGAGGTAAAGCGAATAACTCGTCAGCCAGTTGATGGCCGGGAAGTGCCGGGCGTAGGCGAGGTTTGCGTCGAGCGACCAGAACACCTTGACGATACGCAGTGTGGCCTGGGTAACGGGCTCCGAGATGTCCCCGCCCGAGGGCGACACCGCGCCGATCACGGAAAGAGCGCCCTCGCGCGCTTCCTTGCCCAGGGTGATCACCCGGCCCGCGCGCTCGTAAAACTGGGCCAGACGGCTGGACAGGTAGGCGGGATAACCCTCTTCACCGGGCATCTCCTCGAGGCGCCCGGACATCTCGCGCATGGCCTCGGCCCAGCGGGAGGTGGAGTCCGCCATCAGGGCCACCGAATAGCCCATGTCGCGGAAATACTCCGCAATCGTAATGCCTGTGTAAACGCTGGCCTCACGCGCCGCCACCGGCATGTCGGAGGTGTTGGCGATGAGCACGGTGCGCTCCATCAGGCTCTTGCCGCTCTTGGGGTCTTTCAGCTCGGGAAACTCAAGCAGCACGTCGGTCATCTCGTTGCCGCGCTCTCCGCAGCCGATGTAGACGACGATGTCGGCGTCGGCCCACTTGGCCAGCTGGTGCTGGATGACCGTCTTGCCGCTGCCGAAGGGGCCCGGCACCGCCGAGGTGCCCCCCTTGGCCAGGGGGAACATGGCGTCCACGACGCGCTGACCGGTGACCAGCGGCACATCGGGGTTCAGCTTTTGCGCATAAGGGCGTCCTTTTCGGACCGGCCAACGCTGCATCAGCATGACCGGGACCTCGCCCTTTTCCGTTTCGACGAGGGCTACGGTCTCCTCTACGGTAAATTCGCCCTCTTTGATCTCTTTGAGCGTGCCCTTGACGTTCGGAGGCACCATGATCTTGTGCAGCACGACGTCGGTCTCCTGCACGGTGCCAAGGATATCGCCGCCCTGCACTTCATCGCCCTGCTTTGCCAGCGGGGTAAACGCCCATTTTTTCTCGCGGTCGAGGCTGGGCACCTCCACGCCGCGCTCGAGGCGCAGGCCGCTCTCTTTTTTGATGACCTCCAGCGGGCGCTGGATGCCGTCGTAGATGTTTTCGATCAGGCCAGGCCCGAGCTCGACGCTCATCGGCATGCCGGTAGACTCCACCGGGGAGCCGGGCCCGAGACCCGAGGTTTCCTCATAGACCTGCACGCTGGCCTTGTCGCCGTGCATCTCGATGATCTCGCCAATCAGGCGGCTCTCGGAAACGCGCACCACGTCGAACATGTTCGCGTCGCGCATACCCTCGGCTATGACAAGCGGGCCGGCCACTTTTTGAATCGTGCCTCTGCTGCTCATAACTGCTTCATCAGTCCTTCCCAAAATAGTTGCGGCTTACTCTCTTAGTTATCAGCCCCACAGGCGCGGGGGACGAGCCAGGGTGAACCGACAACTATTTTTCCTTCATCGAGTCCGCTCTAGTGGTCTCCAAAGATGATATCGGACCCAACGGCTCTTTCCACCGATTTTTTCACCTGGGCGATCCCCAGGCCCGTGTTGCCCGAGACCCCCGGAATGGGGATGAGGGCCGGCAGGGTTTGCTCGCCATAGGTGGTGCGTTCTTTTTCCATCTGTTCGTAAAGTTTTTCGGTCATATAGATGATGGCGTAATCACTTTCCACAAGCTGCCGAAGCAAGCGGGCCGCCGCGGTGTATTCGTCCACCGGGTAGATATCCAGCCCCACCGAGGCAAAGCCATAGATGCTGTCGCGGTCTCCCATCACGGCAATCTTATACATAGGTTATCCGCAACCTTTCCCTGAGCACTTCTTCGCTCAGATGATTGATTTTTGCACTGAGGATGAGGCGCACCATGCGAATTTCGTTTTCGCGCCCCAGGATAAAGGCCGCCAGCGGCTCTATGGAGAAATAGTTGTACCGCTGGGGTTTGATCAGTTCCATCATCTGGTTGTCGCACCAGCGCTCAAACGCGGCCAGTGACTTCTGCAGCTCTGGCACGGCGCTGGCATAGCTTGTAAAAGACAGGTAGCTGTACAGGGCGTCGAGGCTGTCCGAGGAGGCCGCCGAAAGCAGGGCACCCGTATCCAGGGTTCCCGTCGGGGCGATGGCTTTCTCGGCAAATTCGCGGCTCTTGCCCATCAAGCTGCAGCGCACTGCCGCCTTGATGTTGGCCGCATCCACGGTCAGGGTGGCATAGCGGGTGAGCACCTCGCTGCCCGATTTCGTACCTGCGTCATAGATGGCAACCAGCGCCGCACGGTCGAGCACCATGTCACACAGCTGGCCGTTGCCCGTGTGCGCCAGCACCTCATACGCCTCCCGGCCCGCCGAGGCCATGGGCTCCGGCAGGGAGGAAAAGTCGTGCTCGTTGGCCGCTTTGATGATTTTCTCCAGCTCGATGGTACCGAAGGGCTGGAAATAATGCTCTTTGTCCTCTTCTTCGTTGGCCGTGTAGGCCAACTTGATCGCCGCTTTCAGGTTGTGAAAATCGTTCGCGTAACGGAACACATTAAATGGCGCCACATCGCCCGCCAGTTCCTGCACCAGCCCCCAGGTTTTTTCGGTTTCCACCGCCACCAGGGTGTCCGGGTCTTCCAAAGGCAGGTCGGGTGCGCCCCAGCCCTTGTCGTCCAGGATGCGCATCACCTCTTCCACGCTGGGCGCGGAAATCAGCTGCTCCATCTCCTGTTCGCTCAAAAGGCTCTGTTCGGCGTAATGGATCCGCGTCACCGCGTAGACATATTGCTCGGCCATGCGGCCCATCCCCTTTTCATGTAATTTAACATCAGTTGTCGTATCTCCAATTTCCAGCGATCCCGCTGCCTCAGGCGAACAAAATGTCCCTGACGAGATCGGAAAACTCCTCCCGGCGTGCGTCAAACAGGGCCGAGAAGGAACAGTTCTCCTCCACGTCCCCATATTTGAGCACAAAACCGCCGTCGATGGGGCGGGTCTCCCCGCTGAGAGCGACCTTCCGGCCACCGGTGAGCTGGCTGTTGAGCTCCTGCTCGAAAGAGGACGGCACGCGCGCGCGGTCCTTTTCGTTGAGAAGCATCTGTCCCTCCCCCTCCTCGGCCGCTTTGAGCGCGAGCTTGATGAGAAGGGCAAAATACGGTCCTTCGGGCAGGCTGTGCAGTTCCGCCTTGGCGGCGTTCAGGGTCTCGTCCAGCACGGCCTGCTTTGTCTGCAGGGTATGCTGGCGTTTCTGCAACGCCATCGCGGACTCGCGGGAGGTTTCCACGTCCCTGACGTTCCGCTGCGCCTCTTCGGCAATCTGCCCGGCTTTCTGGGCCGCCTGCTCTTTCGCCGCCGCCTTGATCTTATCCGCTTTTTCTTTCGCGGCAGACAAGGTGGCCTGCGCTTCGTTTGCGGCCTCGTCTTTTATTTCTTTGACTATTTTTTCAAGACCTGTCACGGCTCATCCTCCTTATGGAAGTGCTGTGCTCCCCTCTCGTAGTTAAATGTTCATTCCGGGAATGCTGAAGAGAGCCAGCATGCTGATGAGCAGTGCCAAGATGGCATAGGTCTCTACCATGGCCGGGAAGATCAGCGATTTACCGAACTGGTCGGGGCGTTTGGAGAACAGGTTGATACTGGCCACCGAGGCCTTCGCCTGATAGATGGCGGAGATGAGGCCCACGAAAGCGATAGGCAGGCAGGCGCCCATATAGGCAAGCCCTTTCAGCAGGCTGAGTTCCACCTGCTCGCCCATCAGGCCGATGTTGGTCATGGTGAGAAACGCGATGAGCAGGCCATAGATGCCCTGCGTGCCCGGCAGCAGCTGCAACACCAGCGCCTTACCGAACTTGGTGGGGTCGTCGGTAGTGACGCCCGCGGCCGCCTGGCCGGCGATGCCAACACCTATCGCGGAACCGATCCCCGGGAAAAGCGAGGCAAAGGCCACGCCGAGGATCGCAAAAAACAGACCCATTTCAGACATTTTGAGTTTCCTCCTCAATTTTATAATACTTCGTATGTATACCCAGCGGGGTGAATACCTTGCCTCCGCCCTCGTAAAACTTGCCAAAGAACTCCACAAACTCAAGACGGTTCGAGTGCACATAGGCACCCAGCACGTTGATGCCGAAGTTGAGCGCCTGGCCCACGGCAAAAACGAGCACAAACAAAATGATGCCGATGAAACCTCCGCCGGCCAGGGTGCCCAGCTGGTTCATCACCGAGGCGATGACACCCGTGGCCAGGCCCAGGGCCAAAAGGCGGGAATAGGACAGGATATCGGACAGCCATCCCGCCAGGATGTTGTATACACCATACAGGCCTTTGAGCAGGCGAATGACCGGATTCGGACTCTCGCGCCCGGCCATGAGCACAATACCCAGAACACAGACGCCCGAAATGGCAAGGCAGATCGTGTTCACATAGGCGGGCAGGTGCAGGCGGGTGCCCATCATACCCTCATAGATGCTGCTGCCCAGCAGCATCAACAGCAGGGGATACAAAACGGCCACCGGCAGAATCGTGTCAAAAATCAGGCCTATGGTGTCCTTGTTCCTCACGCAGTTGATGCCTTTACAGATATAGCCGATGGTGAGATGCACGACACCGATGGCCAGGCAGAACATCAGCAGCTTGATGGGTGAATCCAGCGGGGAGAACCAAAGGGGCGGCATGAGTGTCGGCGCGTCCGCGGCCCGGTCCAGGAAGGTTTTGGCCACCACGTCCACAACGTCCCCAAAATAGCTTGAAAAAACAACGCCCCAGAACATGGTGGAAACACCACACCAGAAAAACAGCTGCACGTTTTTCTTCCAGCCGATATCCATATTTCTGAATTTCAGCAGGCAGAAACCCGTGATGCCGGCCATGATGAGCCCATAGCCGAAATCGGAAAACATCAGCCCGAACATGGCGTAGTAGAAAATGCCCATGATGGGGGTGGGGTCTATCTCGTTGCGGTTCGGCAGGCTATAACTCGCAAGTATAGTCTCTGTGGGGCGCACGAACCACTTGTTCTCCACCACCGTTGGGCATTCCGTATTGTCATAACCCGCGTGGTAGGTGTCCACCGCGCATTCGAAGGTCTCCTCCAGCTCCCGGTGAAGCTGTTTCGCCACCTTTTGGGGCACAAAGCCCTCGAGGATAAAGGTGTGCCGGGACTGCACCAGGCGCTCGATGGCATCATACTTTTCCGCGCGCATCCGCATATGGTCTTCCAGCTTGTGAAAGTCCTCAATTCTGTCTGCGGCAGCGCAGATTTCCCCGACATTCTTGTCGATGGCCTGCCGTGCCTTGGTGCGTTTCTCCTGCAGGCGTTTCTGCTTCTCTTTTGGCAGCCGGTGGGTGGCGGCAGAAGGACGAGAAAAGCCAATGGCCCGCAACGCCTCTTCGGCCTTTTCGGCCTCGGCTACAGGGACAATGGCGTAGAGGTTCGTCTGTTCCTGAGAAGTGGAGACGATTTCCACATGGATAGCCTCCAGCTCCGGCGCCTGTTTTGCCAGCAGCTCCAAGATTTCGCCGGTTTTGAGTTCTCCCTCAAGAGAGCCCACAAACACAGCGGTTTTCTTTGTGCCGGTAAACGTCTGGGGCACAGGTAAATGAAGCCAGGGGAGAAGGGCCTCCTCCTGTGCCTCACTGCGGGAAATTTCCGCTTTGGACTCGGTAATCTCCCTTTCTAGAAGTTGTATGCGCTGCGCCGTATGCAAGATATCGTCTCGCTTTTCGCAGAATTTCTCGTGTTCCTCCCAGCTCATGGGGGTGCGTCCGCGCAGGAAGGCAAAACCCGGCTTTTTCTGCTCGGTGTATTGGTACACGATTTCGGCGGCGTGTTTTGCCGTTTCAGCATTTTTTTCAAACAGGCTGCGCGAAGCGGCTGTGTCGGCCTTCTCAAAGACCTCGTCCCGCACTTCAACGTCCCGTATTTCCACGGTACCACGCCGTTGCAAAAGCTCTAATATCTGCTTTCGGTCGCGTTTCATGGCGCACAACTCAATGTGTTCCATTTCCAGTACGGCCAATGTGCTTCGATCCCTCCTTTTCATAAACAGCCCGTCGCTTGGTTCCATGTCCGTTGTGCCGGAAAGCGAGGGGCGGAAACCATCTAGGCCAACGCCTCCAAAATCACCCTTACCGCCTCACTTTGACGGCTGCGGGCCTTTTCGCGCAAGGCCTCCATCTCGGCGCACAGGTCTTTGCTGGCGCCCTCTAAAATCCTGGTGCTCTCCTCGTGGGCGGCCGCCAGTTTCTCGGCCGCTTCACTGCTCGCTTTGTCTTCGGCTTCGTTGAGGATACGCACTGCCTCACTTTCGGCTTCGTCTACAATATGCGCGGCCTGTTGGGTGGCGTTGCGGGTGGCCTCCTCAGCCTCGGTCTCCGCAGCGCGAACCGAATCAATCGCATCCAGTGCCAAATTATCACCTCGAATCTTCTGAAATTCACTACCCGTCTTTATCTCTAAGCTTATATAGAACACCATCTTTAATATAGTACCAAATCAAAATCTAAAAAACAAGAATTTTTATTTGAATTTGTGTTATTTTTAACGTAATTGACGCATTGCCTGTCAATTATAGATTTCTCTCATTTTTCCCCTTTTTTACCCAAAATGTGATGCCATGTAAATCTGCAGTCATTTCCTGTGAAAGTGTGTCCGGCCTGTTTAACCACACTTGTCTAAGATATGCCGTGGGTGTTATAATAGCCCCTGATATCATGTGTCCACCTCATGCAAATCACATTTTATTTGGAATGTATCTATACCTCTAATAAAAATATCTACTTATATTATAAAAATACACACCGAGGATACTGTCATGCGAAAAAACAAGAGGAAGCGGACAACAGCGGGCGTTCTGCTGTGTTTGTTTCTTCTGCTTTTTTCTTTTCCGGCCGCCGCGCAGGAGGGCCAAGAGCCCGCGCAGGCAGAGGCGGCCGAGACACAAAATAGCGATGATACGCCAGGAGAAGGGGCCGAAGCCCCAACCGAAGAGGACCCGGCCGCACAGCTGCCTGTCGTGCGGCCCGCAGGGGAAGGGCAAGGGCTCTACCTGCCGCCTTTCGAGCCGGCCGCTGCCGCCGTCTGCCTTGTGAGTGAGGATACGGGGCTCACGGTCTACGAAAAAAACGCCGACGCGCCGATGGTGGCGGCCAGCCTTGTAAAGCTGATGACGGCCATCTTGACCATGGACAACGTGGAAGACCTGGATGCCGTGACCGTAACCGCCGATAGTGACTGGGTCTTCGATGCGTTATATGGCCTGAACGCCTCTTTGGCCGACATCAAAAAAGGGGAGACGCTCACCGTGCGTGAGCTTCTTTACGCCATGCTGTTGCCCAGTGGAAACGAGGCCGCACTTTTGCTGGCGGACCATATATCGGGCGGTTATGTGGAGAATTTTCTCTTTATGATGAACGGGCGCGCAGAGGCGCTGGGGTGCACGGGAACCCAGTTTGCCGATCCAAACGGCCTTTCGGAAAGCAATATCACCACGGCCAGGGACATGAGCCTCATCATGCGGGAATTTTGCCAGTATCCCGAGCTCATGGAAATTGCGGGAACCCCTACCTACGAGATGGCCCAACATGAAGCGCACTCTGCGCCGTATAATCTTTTTAATACAAACCGCCTGCTGGTGGAGACCAGCCCCTATTACTCCGCCTTTCCCGCCAGCGCAGGCCGGGTGGTTGCCGGCAAGACGGGAAGACTTGGCGAATGGCAGAATTTTGCCTCGATGGCGCAGAGCGAGGAGGCGAAGTATATTTGTACGGTGCTGAACAGCCCGGACGAAGCCGACGTACTGGGCGCAAGTTTCGAGGTGCCCCAGGCAAGACCTGCCCTGTATGAATCGGCCCAGCTGTACGATTGGGCTTTTTCCTACCTCAGCGTGCGCCCCGCCCTGGACACGACCCAGCCGATCACCGAAGTGCCGCTGCGCTACTGTATGGACAGCGATTCCCTGAAACTGCTCCCCTCCTCCGATTTGCAGGCGCTGTTGCCTGTGGAAGACACCGGCTGCGAGGTGGAGATGGACCTTTCCTTTTCCGTACCCGAGTCGGTATCGGCCCCGGTGAGCGAGGGGGATGCCGTGGGTTCCGTGACCGTCACCCTGGGGCTGGACGGCGAGGTGGTGGGGGTGATCGGCACCGCCGAACTCTACGCTGCCGAAGGCGCCGAACGCAACAACACCCTGTACGCCGTGCGCCGTGTACAGGAATTCTTCGGCTCCACTTACTTCAAGGTCCTGCTTGGGGTCATCGCCTTGGCCGTGCTGCTTTACATCGGCCTTGTGGTCCTTGTGGGCTACCTGGCCGAGCAGAAAAAAGCGCGGGGCGGGCGGCAGAACAAAAAAAGATAAACCATTGTATTATAGTCGTTTCTATCGATCATCGAGAAAGAAGGGCTGCATATGAGCGCGCCATTCCCCGGAAGAAACCTGGCCATGATGACCGACCTGTATGAGCTGACGATGGCCGCGGGATATCTGAAGGAGGGGTATGCCGATAAGACGGCCGTCTTCGATATGTTCTTCCGAAAAGTGCCCGACAATGGAGGGTTTGCCATTATGGCGGGCCTTGAGCAGTTTATCGAAGCCATAGAGAATTTCAGCTTTACCGAGGAGGACATCGCCTACCTGCGGGAGGTGGGCGGCTTTTCGGAGGCCTTTTTTGAGTACCTGCGCCGGTTTGAATTCCACTGCAATGTGTGGGCGGTGGAAGAGGGCACGCCCATCTTCCCCGGGGAGCCCATCGTCACGGTGGAGGGGCCCTGTATCGAGGCCCAGCTGATCGAGACGCTGCTGCTTCTCACCTTTAACCATCAAAGCCTGATCGCCACAAAGGCAAACCGGGTGGTGCGCGCCTGCCAGGGGCGCAAGGTGCTGGAGTTTGGGGCGCGGCGGGCCCAGGGGTATGACGCCGCCCTGTACGGCGCACGCGCCGCTTATATCGGAGGGTGCGCCGCCACAAGCTGTGTGATGGCGGATCGGGAATTCGGCATTCCGGCCTCCGGCACCATGGCCCACAGCTGGGTGCAGATGTTCGACAGCGAATATGAGGCGTTCCGGCGTTATGCGGAAATCTACCCCGAAAACTGCCTGCTGCTCGTGGATACCTACAGTGTGGTTCACAGTGGGGTACCCAACGCCATCCGTGTTTTTAACGAGGTTTTGGCGCCGCTGGGCATGCGCCCCAAGGGCATCCGCATCGATTCGGGGGACATCTCCTACCTTTCGAAACGTGCGCGGCGCATGCTGGACAAAGCGGGGTACGAGGACTGCCCGATTTGTGCCTCCAACTCTTTGGACGAGTATATCGTGCGCGATCTGCTTCTCCAGGGCGCGCAAGTGGATCTATTCGGCATCGGGGAAAACCTGATCACCTCCAAGTCCGACCCCGTTTTCGGCGGTGTCTACAAGCTGGCTGCGGTGAAGGAAAAAGACGGTAACTATCTGCCAAAAATCAAACTGAGTGAAACGGTGGAGAAAATCACCACCCCGCACCTCAAGAAATTGTGGCGCATTTATGACAATGAAAACGGCCAGGCTATGGCTGATTATGTGACAATGTATGACGAAAGCGTGGACTGTGAAGGCGGTTTGACCCTGTTTGACCCCGTGGAAACCTGGAAGCGGCGCACCTTCCACAACTGTTCCGCCAAGCTGCTGAGCACCCCGATCTTCAAAGAGGGAAAAAAGGTGTATGAATGCCCCCCGCTCAAGGAAATACGCGATCGCTGCCAGTACCAGGTCTCCCACCTTTGGGAGGAGGTCCGGCGCTTTGAATTTCCCCACCGCTACTATGTTGACCTCTCCCAGAAGCTTTGGAACGAAAAACAGCGCCTGCTGAACGAGGCGGGGCAGCAGATGGCCTGATA
>JAJDHT010000071.1 GCA_030266325.1 Ruminococcaceae bacterium OttesenSCG-928-I18 | reverse complement strand
ACCACCACAGGTTTTCCCCCTGCGTTTCACCAAAAAAACAACGATAAGTATTAAAAGTACGATTATAACAAAGAGAATCAAAATATCTATAATTGACATATGGTGTTTCACCTCATAAAAAACACATAGGTTATTAACTGACGATGAGAGACCCGACTTGATATACCAAACAGGCGACCAGCCAGGCAAGCGCGCATTGGGCAAAAGCGACCAGCCCGGCCTGCACGCCGCTGCCAAGTTCCCGTTTCACGGTGGCAATGGCCGCGACACAAGGCGTATACAACAGAGTGAAAAGCAGGAAGCTGAACGCCGCCAGAGGACTGAACATCTCTCCCAGCGCCAGAGGAAGGGCATCTACCGTGGTGCCGGCCAGCACGGCCAAAGTGCTCACCACGGCTTCCTTGGCCATAAAACCGGCGATCAGCGCCACCGCGGCCTGCCAAAAACCGAAACCCAGAGGCAGGAAAATGGGGGCGATAAACCGGGCCAGTGTCGCGAGGATACTTGCGTCCTCGCTGCTTGTGGGGTTGAGTCGCGGGTCAAAACTCTGCAAAAACCAGATGATGATGGTGGCCACAAAAATAACCGTAAAGGCGCGTTGCAGAAAATCACGGGCCTTGTCCCACAAGAGCATTCCCACCGAACGGAGGCTGGGAATGCGGTAGTTGGGCAACTCCATAACAAAGGGAATGGGTTGCCCGCGAAAGAAGGGAAGATGTTTCAGAAAAAGGGCGATTAGAATGCCCACAAAAATTCCAATCAGATACAGCAACATCATGATAAAAGGAGCGCTCTTTGGGAAAAAAGCGGCCGTGAAAGCGGCATAGATGGGCAATTTGGCGGAGCAGCTCATGAAGGGGGTCAGCAAGATGGTCATGCGGCGGTCGCGCTCACTGGAGAGGGTGCGTGTAGCCATGGTGGCGGGCACGGTGCAGCCGAACCCCAGGAGCATGGGCACAATACTGCGCCCGGACAGACCCAACCGGCGTAGTGGCTTGTCCATGACGAAGGCAACGCGGGCCATATAACCCGAATCCTCCAGGAGAGAGAGGAAGAAAAACAGCGTGACGATAATGGGGATAAAGCTGACGACGGTTCCCACTCCGGTGATGATACCGTCCACCACAAGGCTGCGCACCACCGGGTTCACTTCCAGGGCCGTAAGGCCGCCCGAAACGGCTCCATTGAGGAAGTCCACGCCCTCCCCCAGCAGGTCGCTCAGGGGCTGACCAATGACACCGAACGTGAGCCAGAACACGAGCATCATGATGCCGAGAAAGATGGGAAAGGCCAGATATTTGTGGGTCAAAAGATGGTCGGCGGCGACGCTTCGGCTTCGCTCTCTGCTCTTGCCGCTTTTGACGACAGTTTGCGCGACCACCTCTTCAATAAACTGGTATCGCATGTCGGCCAGCGCGGCCTCCCGGTCCGTTCCGAGCTCCCGCTCCATTTCGAGGACCATGTGGTCGATGGCCTCCTGTTCATTTTGGGAGAGCCGCAACAACTCAGCCATGGGTTTGTCACCCTCCACGAGTTTGGTTGCGGCGAAACGCCTTGGCACACCTACGCGGTCCGCATGATCTTCGATCAGGTGGGCGACGCCGTGAATGCAGCGATGGACGGGCCCCGAACAGAAATCTTCCACGGTGGGCAGGGTGTGGTTCTCGGCCGTCTCGATGGCGGTATCCACCAACTCGTGAATCCCCTCGTTCTTGGAGGCGACAATGGGCACGACAGGCACGCCCAAACACGTCGACAGGCCCTCAATGTCTACGGTGTTGCCGTTGGCACGCATCTCATCCATCATGTTTAAAGCAAGTACCGTAGGCATGCCAAGCTCAATCAATTGAAGGCTAAGGTAGAGATTTCTCTCAATATTTGTCGCATCTATGATATTAATAATACCATCTGGTTTGGCATCAATTAAATAATCACGTGTGACAATTTCTTCTTTAGTATATGGTGATAAAGAATAGATACCAGGCAAATCGACAACTTCTGCATAGGCGTGGCCTTTGATTTTCCCCTCTTTTCGCTCCACAGTCACACCGGGAAAGTTTCCCACATGTTGGTTCGAACCGGTCAACTGATTGAACAGGGTGGTTTTGCCGCTGTTCTGATTACCGGCCAGGGCAAATCGCAGTTTTTTAGCGGGCATCCGTTTCACCCGCTTCCTCGGAAAGTGCGATTTTTGCCGCGTCCTCTTTTCTCAACGTCAAAGAGTACCCGCGCAGTTCCAGCTCCAAGGGGTCACCCATAGGGGCCACCTTATGCAGGGTGACTTTTGTGCCGGGGGTGAGCCCCATATCCAGCAGGCGCCGGCGCAGCGCGCCCTCGCCCCCCACGGACTGTATCCGTGCGCTTTTGCCTTTTGACAGGGTATCCAGTGTCAAAATAGAGCCCCCCCATTCAAGTTACCTTATGCTTACTATCATTATACCACCACAACCGTGTTGATTCAATGAAATCGGCAGGTTTTCCCCCGAAAAAAGAGGTCATTCTTGCGTATATCCGGCCCATTTGCTATACTTACATGCGTAGGGTTCAAGTACTGCCTATCCACCCAAAAGGCATCAGCCGATATATAGGAAGAGGGGCAAATCATGACGGGTGTCAGTGTTTGTATGATCGTGAAAAATGAGGAAGAGGTTCTGGCACGTTGCCTGGATTCTTTGAAAGGGATTTATGACGAGCTCATCATTGTGGACACCGGCTCGACTGATAACACAAAAATGGTTGCACGTAAATATACAGATTTGGTATATGATTACGCATGGGAGGACGATTTTTCGGCGGCCAGGAACTTTTCCATCTCAAAAGCAAAATACGATTATGTCTATACGGCAGACGCGGATGAGATCATTGACGAAGAGAACCGAACCCGTTTTATACAGTTGAAAACGGCCCTTTTGCCCGAGGTGGAAGTGGTGGAAATGGCCTATGCAAATCAACTCACTCATAATACAACGTCTAACTTCGACATAGAATTCCGCCCAAAGCTCTTTCGTAGGCTGCGCCCGTTCCAGTTCGTGGACCCCATTCATGAGGTGCTGCGTACCGACCCTATTGTCTACCGAAGTAATGTTGTGATCCGTCACAACCCCACCAGCGATCACGGCGGGCGGGACCTTAAAGTTTTTGCGGGTATGGTGCAAAAGGGACAGTTGTTCTCCAGCCGTCTTGAGATGATGTATGCCCGTGAACTGATGATAGCGGGTAAGCTGGAAGATTTCCGCGCCGCACGGCCCTATTTTGAAAGAGTCCGCAGTGACCCCTCCAAAGCGAGCGAGGTGTTGCGCCGCGCTTCCTGCGTGCTTACACGGTATGCGGCCATGGAAAACAGCGGAGAGTTACTGCTGCGGTTTGCAGCGCCAGAGCTTGTAGGGCAGCCTCCCGCCGAAATCTGTTGTGCTTTGGGAGATTACTATCTCTCGTCGGGCGACGAGCAACAGGCGGCCGATTGGTACGCCGCGGCCCTGTCGGGTGCACAGCCGGAGCTTGTGGCCGCCTCGGTGGGCAGCTTGCCGCTTGCGGGCCTGTCGAAGTGTTTCAGGCGTGCGGGGGACATGGAGAGAGCGGCATATTACAAAGAAAAGGCAGAGAACTGGAATCCCGAAGCACTGAACCCAGACCGGCAGAACATCGAAGAAGAGTAAAACCGGAGGATGACCGCGTTGTCTTGCCTAGATGGTGTCGACAATAAGTAAGATGAGTTGGATTTGCGAGTTGAATTTTCGTGATGCAAGGCGGACGATTGAGTAACCCTTGGTGGGTTATGAGTGAGGACAACGCAGAAGCGCGGAATATTTTGCCGCAAAGACATGCCGTGGAGCTGTTGTCGACACCATTTAGGCTTGTCGTCAAAATCCTCTCCCGTCAGGCAACGGGGGAGGATTTTTCATAAGTCAAAAGTGGGGTTCTGGCGAGAGGAGAAATGATGCAAATTTGGAAATACCTTCTTCCTATCGCTGGGTTTTTTGTGTTGTTGGGTGTAGTTTTTTATTTTATCAACCCCTATGCGCCCCTGTTGCTCTTGGGTTCGTTGATCATACAAGCCCCCATCATCTACTACATTTCCTGGTATTCCTACAACACGGCGTACAGTGAACGTCAAGCGAAACGAAAGCAGAAATTTGAGCAGGATAGGGACGCGGAAAGCTGGTTTCAAGAGGAAAAAAGAGAAGCGGGGAGTTTGGGATTTAAACTATTGTCCGCGAAAGCAAAATCCCAAAGTGCCCTGCTGCGCGCTTGGCTTGCGGTAGAGTTGAGTTTGTATGAAGAGGCCGAAGATTTCTTGACAGATGTCAATATCGAAAAACTCGATGATGAGGATAACAATCGATACTATGTTGTAGTTGGTGTACTTGAAAAGAGAGAGGGACTCAAAGAAAAGTCAGAAGACCATGCAATGACGTGACAAGAGTATATATGAGAATTGATTTGTGTAATAAATAAGCCTGGATGATATAACATGATACATCCAGACTCTAGAGAAATAGTATTCAGAAAGTGCTTAAATTATTTATCTTGACAGGAGTTTACTCACCTCATTTGAATAGCTTACCGGATCTTCTATAGGAAGTCCCTCGATAAGCAGTGCCTGATCGTAAAGAATCTTCCCGTAGGTCTTTAGCAGCTCCTGATCCTCCGTATAAAGCGCCTGCAATTTGGCGAACACAGGGTGGGAGGCGTTGATTTCCAGCACTTTTTTGCTTTCCACTTTTTGGTCGGTGGGCATGCTGTTCAGCACTTTTTCCATTTCCAGTGACACACCACCCTCGGCCGTGATAATGACAGGATGGTTTTTCAGGCGCCCGCTCGCTTTCACCTCGGCTACCTTGCCGTCCAGACTGTCTTTTATGAATGTGAAAAGGTCTTTGTTCTCTTCGTTTTGTTTTTCCACCTCTTCTTTTTCGGCTTCGCTTTCCAGGCCAAGATCGTCGCCCGAAATGTTTCGGAACTCCTTTTCATCATACTTACGCAATATACTGATCGCAAACTCATCCACATCATCGGTGAAGAGCAGGAGATCGTAACCCTTTTCTTTCACGAGCTCAGCCTGAGGCAGTTTGGAAAGCCGGTCGGTAT
This sequence comes from Ruminococcaceae bacterium OttesenSCG-928-I18, assembly GCA_030266325.1. Taxonomy (GTDB): domain Bacteria; phylum Bacillota; class Clostridia; order Oscillospirales; family Ruminococcaceae; genus JAAYCI01. The sequence goes on along the minus strand of JAJDHT010000071.1, from coordinate 5,549 downwards.
TGTTGCCGGCGGCGTAATAGATATATTTTTGATCTTCGGGCATATTCTCGCGATATTCGGACAAAGTGACGAGTTTTTCCTCTTTGGCAGAGTGGAATAAAAGGAGATCTTTGAGGTTGTCGGCCTCGGCACCGAACGAGTCATAGGTGCCCACTTTCAATTGCAAACCAAAGTTTTTGAAGAATTCTTCGTATTTTTCTCGATCGTTCTTGAGCCAGGTGGCCAGTTCGGAGCGGATCTTGCGCTCGAGGGAGTTGCGGATCAGCTTGAGCTGGCGGTCGTGCTGCAGCATCTCCCGGCTGATGTTGAGGCTGAGGTCTTGGCTGTCGACAAGACCGCGAACAAAACTGAAATGGTCAGGCAACAGATCGGCGCATTTTTCCATGATCATCACGCCCGAAGCATAAAGCTGCAGGCCTTTTTCGTAATCCTTGGTATAATAGTTGAACGGTGCACGGGAGGGAATAAACAGAAGGGCGTTGTAAGTGGCCGTGCCTTCGGTTTTACTGAGGATGACCTTGGCGGGGTCTTGATAATCCGCAAATTTCTCTTTATAGAAAGAGGCGTAGTCTTCGTCGTCGACCTCGTCTTTGCTGCGCTTCCAAAGTGGCACCATACTGTTGAGGACTTTTTGCTCCACCACTTCCTCATACTCGTCCTCGCTGCCAATCTTCTTGCGGCTTTCATGCATGTTCATTTTGATGGGGTAACGAATGTAATCGGAATACTTCGCCACAAGTTGTTTCAAACGATACTCCTCGAGGAATTCGCTGTAGTGTTCATCTTCGGTATCTTCCTTTAAAACCAGGATGATGTCTGTGCCGACCCGGTCGCGTTCAGTTTGTTTGATCGAGTACCCCTCCGCGCCTTTGCTTTCCCAGCGGTACGCCTCTTCGGAGCCAAAAGCGCGGCTGATGACCGTCACCCTGGACGCCACCATAAAGGCGGAGTAAAAACCCACGCCGAACTGGCCGATGATATCGATCCCTTCGGCGGCGGCGTTCTCGTTGCGGAAAGCCAGGCTTCCGCTGGAAGCAATCACACCAAGGTTGCCTTCGAGGTCCTCCTTATCCATACCCACGCCATTGTCGGAGATGGTCAGCGTACGGTTTTCCTTGTCGGGAACGATGCGTATTTCAAAATCTTCGCGGTTCATACCCACAGATTCATCGGTGAGCGAAAGGAAATACAACTTGTCGATGGCGTCCGACGCATTGCTGATGATCTCCCGCAAAAAGATTTCTTTGTGGGTATAAATACTGTTGATCATCAAATCGAGCAGCCGTTTCGATTCGGCTTTAAATTGTTTCATTGTTTTTGCCTCCCACGAGTGTCTTTCTTAGCAGTCTATACACAAGAGTGCTAAAACCAGTGTACACTTTTTTTGCCCCCAATGCAAGGGGCAGGGAAATTTTTTATTCCCCACTAGTGGGGGTCTAATACCCCGCCCCTTGGGGCCGATACCCTGTAACTTACTGTGGGGAGCGCGGCGTCATTGTTCTTAATGAGAAAATGCTTTGCGGCAAAGAGTTATGTTATAATGGATGAAAATGGGAAGGAGAGATGGAGCAGATGAAAGTATTACTGGTAAACGGGAGCCCTCATCCAAAAGGGAGTACCTACACAGCACTGAGTGAGGTTGCGGGGGCATTGCAAAAACAGGGGCTGGAGACAGAGATTCTTCAGATAGGTGCAGGGCAGGTACGCGCGTGTATTGCCTGCGGTAAGTGCAGCCAAACGCATAGATGTGTGTTTACGGATGATGTGGCCAATGAAATCATGGAGAGGATGGAGAGTTCGGATGCGCTCGTCGTGGGAACGCCGGTGTATTATGCCGGGCCCAACGGCGCCCTCTGCGCTATTTTGGACAGGGTTTTCTATGCAAACTCGAATGCTTTTGCACAGAAACCCGGTGCGGCGGTGGCTGTATGCAGGCGTGGCGGAAGTTCCGCAGCGCTTGACCGGCTCAATAAATATTTTACGATCTGTGAGATGCCTGTGGTTTCTTCCCGCTACTGGAACATGGCGCATGGAACCGGGCCCGAAGAGGTGAAGAGGGATGAAGAGGGTATGAATACCATGCGCACCCTGGGGGAAAACATTGCGTACTTGCTGCAGTGCAAAGAAAAGGCAGCGATTCCCTATCCGAAGCATGAGCCCAAGCAAGCGACCAATTTCATTCGGTAAAAAAGAGTATTCAAAAGGGTTTGCCTGGCAGCATACCCGCCTTTGATAGATCGCCAAATGGTTTGGCGCGAAGATCGTTTTATAGTATAATAACCCCAGGGTTATTTTAGAGCAGATGGATGGCAAGCAGTAGTGCCGTTTATCGAAAGCCAAAGGCAGAAGGAGAAAAGACCCGGTTTTTCTCCCCAAAGCTTGGTATCATAGGAGGACTGGTTATGCGCAAAAAGAGAATCCTGGCGGCTTTGATGGGTTGTGTTTTATTGCTGAGTGTGCTTCTTGTAGGCTGTGAAAAGAAAGAGGATACGAGGCAATATATACGAACCATCGGTGTTGTTGTGACAAACGACGTGAACAATGTTTTTGAAGAGCTCTACATCTACCCGAATGGGGAACATGAGATGGGGCCTGACCACATCCAGAGCAGACGCGGTGTGACCCGTGTGGGGTCTTACGGGGCAACACTCGAGGAGAGTGAGCTCTACGATATCCTCGTGCGCGACAACCGCGGCGGGGTATACACTTTTGAGGCGATTGAGCTGCAAAATGCGGACGAGGCAGTCATCTCCTATGAGGAGGCTTTGCTGCTTACCATTCACCATAGGGGTGGCGGCACGGATGAAGTGGAAGGCCAATATGTCTCGCCCGGTGATGCGCCGGATCATCCCCAAAGCCGCTTGCAACAACGTGTCTCTTACGGGTTTACCTTGCAGAACACAACCGAGACCGACATTGTCTATCTGACCATGAGAGAGGCGGCCGACCAGGACAAAGGTGACGTGGAGCTGTATATTGACACGATCACAGCGGGGGACACGGTGTCCATCAGCGGGAAACTCAGCGAAGAGGACCAGGAGATCACCGAGTGGGTTCTCTATATGGAGATGGCAAACGGGGAGTATTATATTTCGGAGACATTCGATCCCTGGACCACGGAGAGCATCACTGTTTCCCAGGATGGAGAGGAAATCCAGTATGAGTTTCAGGAAGGCGCGTCAGAGTCCTGATAGGGAAGCGTCCGGAGTATTGAAAAAACCAATTCTGCAATGAACCTGGCTATTTTTTAGATATAGCCCGAAGGGTATCCTGGTTCAATACGCGCTTCAAGAAACCATCCAAGCCCGCCGTAAAATGGCGGGTTTTTTATGGCAGAGCCGAAGAGCCCTCCCAGCTGTATTGCTTCTTGCTGTACGCAACTGCTATAATAAAGCCACTCTTAACATAAAAGGATTTCTTATGACAATCGAACAGATTCAATTGGGCCTTGCCTTGCTGGAACATAAGAATTTCTCCAAAGCGGCGGAAGCCTGCTATATTTCCCAGTCTTCTTTTTCCAAAAAGATCAAGGCCTTGGAGGAAGAGCTCGACGTCATCCTATTTGAGCGAAGGCAAAAGTCGATAGAGCCCACCTCGGCGGGGTTGGACTTTGAAGTCTATGCAAAAAAAATCATCGAGGCTTACAGAGACATGAAGTTTTCGATGGTGCGACATAAAGAAACTGAGGACCGACTTTCAGTCGGAGTGATGGGGGGTGCGCCTGAGTATCAGATTATGCCGATGCTCGCGGATTATGACCGGATGGGGTCCACCATTGAGCTGGTCATCCGTGAAGTGGAGGCGGTGCACCTGATTCCACAGATGGACGATCTGCAGTTTGATGCGGTGATCGCATGGCGGGAACTCATCCCAATCCACTGGTATGCCCTGCCCATTTTAGAAGATACTATGCTTTTCATCACGGCCGAAGGCCATCCTCTCGTGCAGAAGGCAAAAGAGGGGAGTATTGCCCTTGAAGAAGCGGCGGGGGAGCCGTTTATTCTTCCCAATCAGTCGGCCTTTCGGCAGATGGACATTGCCACCTGCCAGTTGGCTGGGTTCGAGCCACGGGCGGCCCATTACTCCTCCCACCCTTTTTCCCTGCTCAAGATGGTGGCCGAGGGTTTGGGTGTGGGCCTGATTTATAAAGCGGCTTATGATTATTACCAATTTCCAGGGGTGGTGGCCTTTCTGCCGCAACAAGAGTATAAAACCCAATTGGTGGCCGGGTTTGTTCATCCAGAGAGCGATGCGTCACAGACCTTGATTCGCTATTTGCAGATGATGCGGCACGAAAACTATATTTCTACATACAAAAAAGATTCGGGATATTAATATTCCATTTTGGAATAAAAGCGGCCTCCAACCGGAATTGCACTGTATTTTGACAGAGAGTATGATGAAGACAGAAAGAGAACCGCCTTACACATACTCATCAATGGAGGTAGAATACAGTGTTCAAAATCGGACTGATCATCAACCCGGTAGCAGGTGTTGGCGGCCGCGTGGGCCTTAAAGGAAGCGACGGAGAAGAAATTCAAAAATTGGCCTTCGAGAAGGGGGCCGAAAAGGAATCGGAAAAGAAAACCCGCATCGCCCTTAGAGAACTGGAGCCTCTGAAAGAAGAACTCGTCTTCTATACCGCCCCTAAAATGATGGGAGAAAACCTCTTGCAGGATATGGGTTTTCATTATACGGTTCTTGGTACGGTGGGGGACGTAACGACCCCCAAAAACACCGAAGAAGTGGCCCAAGCCATGAAAGAAGAAGGGGTAGAACTTTTGGTTTTCGCCGGCGGCGACGGCACGGCGCGTAATATTTTTAGCGCGCTGGATTTGCGCGTGCCCTGCCTAGGCGTACCGGCCGGCGTCAAGATTCACTCGGCGGTTTATGCTAACAACCCCAAAAGTGCCGGAGAGGCCATCTTCCACTACATTCAAAACAAGAGCAACATTCGTCTCATCCAGTCCGAAGTCATGGACATCGACGAGGAGCTTTTCCGAAAAGACATCGTAAAAGCAAAGCTTTTTGGCTATCTCTCCGTTCCTCAGCTGAAAAACCTGATGCAAAACCCAAAAGCGGGCGCCAAAACAGAGGACCACGACGTGGCGGGTATCGCCGACGAACTGCGGGATAAGATGGCCGAAATGCCTTCCGATACCACCTATGTTTTTGGCACCGGCAGCACCACATACAACATCATGAAAATGCTGGGCTATGAAGGGTCCTTGCTGGGTGTGGATGTCGTGAAAAATGGAAATGTGATCCTCAAAGATGCCGCCGAACCGCAGTTGTATGAGACGATAGACCCCGGCAAAACGGTGCTCATCGTTACTCTGATCGGCGGGCAGGGCCATATTTTCGGCCGTGGGAACCAGCAGCTCAGCCCGCGTGTCATCAAAAGCATTGGGCTCGATAACATTTGGATTGTTTCGGCGGCGAACAAACTGCACGACCTGTGCGGACGCCCGCTCATGGTAGACACGTCCGACCCTGAACTCGACAGGGAGATCGCGGGATACCGCAAGGTGATTGTTGGCTGGCAGCAG
>JAJDHT010000070.1 GCA_030266325.1 Ruminococcaceae bacterium OttesenSCG-928-I18 | reverse complement strand
ATTTTTTCTTTCCCCCATAGCGCCTGCGGCGGGGGGTGCGGCGCGGGGGCACCCGTTTTGCGGGCCCTTTCGCCTACCTGTTTTTGCAAAGGCCGCCGCTTCGCCGGGCAAAGGCCGCTGTTCTGCCTCTGCCCCAGGTATCGGGGCAACCGCGGGGAAAACCGGCGGCACCGGCAACCGGCCCTCACTCTCGGCGGCACCCGGCTGCCACGCGTTTCGCAGTTTTTCCGCCCGCTCCTCCTGCTTTTTGCCCATCACCTCTACAAAACCCGCGCTGATGATACCCGTGGGTACGGCAATCAGACCCACCCCCAGCACGGCTACGACCGCCGCGAGCACCTTACCTATCGCCGTGATGGGATAGATGTCCCCATACCCGATGGTGAGCAGGGTAGAGATGGCCCACCAGAGCCCCGAAAGCACATTACTGAATTTTTCGGGCTGCACCTGGCCTTCGATAGAATAGATCAGCGCCGAGGAGATCATCATCAGAGAAAAAACGGCGACCATCGAAGTGATGAGTTCCCGTTTTTTGGTTCGGATCACCTGGCCAATCGTGTCCAGTGTATGGAAATAGCGGTTGAATTTGAAAAAGACAAAGAGGCGCAGCAGCCGCAGGGTGCGCAGGGCCGCGAAATCGACATTTGTGAAAATGAGCAGGTAAAAGGGCAGAATCGACAACAGGTCGATGAGCGCCATGGGCGAAAAGATGTACCGAAGACGGGCCCTGGCCGGGGTCTTGTCCGGATAGCACAGCGGTGCCGTCCACACACGCAGCAGGTATTCCGCGCTGAAAAGCAGGGTGATGGCCACATTGACGACGGCAGACAACCGCCAATACCAGTGCGGCATCGGGAAACTGTCCAATATCACAAGCAGGGTTGCAAGTAAAATCAGGCCGACCAAAAACCCCGTCACCCGTCGGTTTCCGGGGCTTCGGTGCTGATCCACCCGCAATAGGTCATAGGTTTTTTGCCGCAGGTCCTTCATTCGCCCTCTTCCCGCAGTTGGATGGGGATGAAAACCGACTCTTCTATTTCCACACAACTGTTGATCAGTTCACTCTCCTCCTCGTGGGGAAACGCAAACAGGAAAGAGTAGAGGTAGTTGTCATAGGGAAATACCCTTGCGTAAAAGGTGGTATCCCGTCCGTCCACTTCCCCCTTAAACCATACCCGCAGGCTGTTTGCCCCCTTCCACAGCTGCCCCTCCTCTTCAATCAGGCGGGCATTCTCCACACTGCTCATCATCCTGTCGCGCTCCAGTGTCACCACTCTGGCCGCCACATCGGGGTCTGTAAAATCAGTCATGGTGTATAGCGTTTTGTTCACATACAAAATACCGCCGTCGCCGGGATAGTGCATGTATCCGCCAAGGCCGTCCCCCGTCGTCTGCCACCCTGCGGGAATCTCATAGCTGACCTTTTCAATATGCCTTTTTTCGGTGTCTCCCCGCGGGGGGGTCTCTGCCGTCGCCTGCACACACCCGGCCAAAAACAGGCAGGCCAGCATGACCGCTGCCGCCAAAATAAATACGGGGGGTCTCCGTCTGTATTGTCCAAATTTTTTCATAAACATTCTATTCCTTATCTATTGCCCTTCCCGCAGCCATACGGGAATTCTTTCTGTTTTCCAGCCGCTTTGCCCAAACGGTACGGATTTATTTGGGAAACCCGCCCGCAACAAGGTCGCTATCCGTCTTTTTCCGTGCGGGCATGGTCCCGCCGGCGCTCCTGCCAGTCGCTTTGTTCCTGCTGTGCTTCCTGCAGCCATTGTCCCACCCGGCGCAGCTCCTGCCACAGGAGGTCGAGCTTTGCCTCTTCGGCCGTCCCCTGTGCTTCCTGCTGTGACAAAAGCATCTGGGCCCACCGGAGTACCCCGCGCCGCCGGGTGCCCTTCAGTGTTTCGTTGACCACCACACGGGCGCAATCGTCCGGTTCCACCGCCACAGCGCATAAAACGTCCGTGGGCAGTGGCAAAGAGACATAGTCCACCTTTTTCACAAACACACGCTCCTCGTGGCGCCGCAAACGGCTGCCTTTGCTCTCGCCGGCCAGAATACTCTTTCTACAACTATAATAATAGCACAAGTTCGCCAAATCGCAACCGGCCTGCGGCTCTCTTTGCACAGGATGGCCGGGTTGTGGTATACTAGGGCCTGCTGCAAATGATACATTTTTTATAGTAAGGAGCATATCTGCCCATGCAGAGAGAGGACCTTCGTAACATCGCCATCATCGCCCATGTAGACCACGGCAAAACCACCCTGGTGGACGAAATGCTGGCACAGAGCGGCACCTTCCGGGAAAACCAGCAGGTGGCCGAACGCATACTGGACTCCGGTGACATCGAACGGGAGCGTGGCATCACGATCCTGGCAAAAAACGCCGGCCTGCACTACAAGGATGTAAAAATCAATATTGTGGACACCCCCGGCCACGCCGATTTTGGCGGCGAGGTGGAGCGGGTTTTAAAAATGGTGAACGGCGTTTTGCTGCTTGTGGACGCCGCCGAAGGCTGCATGCCGCAAACCCGTTTCGTTCTGCAAAAGGCGCTTGCGCAACAGCTCTCGCTGGTCATTGTGGTCAACAAGGTAGACCGGCCCGACGCGCGCATCAAGGAGGTCATTGACGAAATTCTCCAGCTGCTGATGGACCTTGGCGCCACAGACGAGCAATTCGACGCCCCCATGGTCTTCACCTCGGGACGCGAGGGAACCGCCAGTTATTCGCCCGAAGAACCCGGCCAGGACCTGCGCCCTCTGTATGAGACCATCATAGAATATGTCAAACCTCCCCAAGGGGACCCGGACGCGCCCCTGGCGATGCTGGCCTCCAGCATCGACTACAATGATTATGTGGGCCGCATCGGCATCGGCCGGGTGGAAAATGGGGTCATCCGGCAGAACATGGACGTCGCCATCGTGGACGCGAACGACCCCTCCCTACAGAAGAAAGCCCGGGTGACGGCATTGTACAGTTTCGAGGGGGTGGGCCGGGCCCAGGTGGAAGGCGCCCGCGCCGGGGACATCGTCGCTTTTTCGGGGCTTTCCGATATCCAAATCGGCAACACCGTCACTTCGGTGGAGTCCCCCGTCGCCCTCCCCTTTCTCAAAATAAACGAACCCACAGTTGAAATGACCTTCTCCGTCAACGACTCCCCCTTTGCGGGCAAGGAGGGCAACTTGCTCACCAGCCGCCAGATCGGCGAAAGGCTGCACAAGGAGACGCTGCGGGACGTGGCGCTTCGCGTCTCGGACGGCGAGACGACCGAGAGTTTTTGCGTCATGGGCCGCGGGGAGATGCATCTGGCCATCCTCATCGAGACAATGCGGCGCGAGGGTTTCGAGTTTCTCGTGGGCGCGCCGCGCGTTCTCACCAAAGAGGAAAACGGGACAAAAATGGAGCCCATGGAGCAACTTGTCATCGACGTCCCCTCCGAATACCAGGGGGCCGTCATGCAGAAAATCGGCCAGCGGCAGGGGGAGCTTCTGCAGATGGTGCCGCTGGAAAACCGGATGCGCCTTGAATTCCTGATCCCCAGCAGGGGCCTTTTCGGCTACCGCAGCGAGTTCCTCACCGACACACACGGCGAAGGGGTGCTCAATACCATCAGCGCGGGCTTTGCCCCTTGGAAGGGGGAATTGCCCGGCCGGCAGGGCGGAAGCCTTGTCAGCTACGAGACCGGGGAGGCCGTCACCTATGGGCTGTATTCGGCCCAGCAGCGGGGCCGCCTGTTTGTCGGGCCGGGCGAGGCGGTGTACGCGGGTATGGTGGTGGGGCTCTCCCCCAAAAACGAGGACATCACCGTAAACGTGTGCAAACGCAAACACCAAACGAACGTGCGCGCCTCGGGCAGTGATGACGCGCTGCGTCTGACCCCCAAATCCATCATGAGCCTTGAGGATTCACTCGAATTCCTCGCGGCGGATGAACTCGTGGAGGTCACGCCAAAAAGCATCCGCATCCGCAAGCGCGTGCTCAACCACGAACAGCGGATGAAAGAGGCAAAAAAAGAGGAAAAAGACAGGTAGACCGGCAGAAGAGACCCGAAAAACCAGGCACTTCCCGGCGGCGCGTGAACAGGAGCGCCCCGGGAAGTGTTTTTGCTTTGGGCGGGGCCCGGCTGAAACTGCATTTTCACACCGCTTTTCCTCAAGTTTTTCTGCTTTGCGCCGAATAACAAAACGAGAGCTTTTGGCAATGCTGCCACAGCCTAACCACAAGGGGTGTTCACTATGACGATCCATTCCGTCTCTTCCTACCAGAACCCGCAGCAGTACAAAGCGGAGGCGCGGGCCGAAACCCGCCAAAAAGAAGAGGCGGCCAATGACACAAAACGGACCCGTGGGGAAAACAAGAAAGAAAAAAGAACGGATAAGGGCAATTTTACGCCCCTTTGGCAGGACAATGCCTCGATGCGAAACACCATTGAGAAAAAGTCCAATGCTTCCGGCTCCGGTTTGGGTGAAAAGCTGAATGAACTGATCGAGCGGCTGGAAGCGCAAAAAGAATTTATACTCGAACAAAAAAATTCCCTGATTGAGAGAACCCTGGAAAAGGGCGGAGACCTCGATCAGATAGTGGAACCGCTGAGCGGCTTTGACGAGCAGATTGAGGAGATCAACGAACAGATTTCCAACATTCTGGCAAAACAGGCCGAGCGGCTGGCGGAAAAGATAAAAAACACAGCTGCCGAGGAAAAAAATACTGAGAAAACCGAGCCCAGCGAGAGCAGCGAGGATGTCCGCATTCTGGAACTCTCCGACCTCGCGGCCCAAATGGGCAAAAGTGACATCCTGTTGAACGCCAAGACCCAAGTCGAGGGGGAGGGAAAGGTCTCCCTCGCCCAGCTCGGCCTCGATAAATTCCGCGTCGAGGCCAGGATGCTGCGCCGCAAAGTGGAGGCCGCCATATCCGGCGAACCCATCTCCAAGCCGGAGATGCGCTCCATGCTCAACGCCCGCAAAACCTATTCCCGGCAGATGCGCGAGGTGGCACGGGAAACACAGGCCGCCTCCGACCGCTTGAGCGACATGGCCGCCCAGAACACCGGCGAGGTGCTGGAAGGCCTTCGTCCGGCAAGCCCGGAAAAGGAAGGCGAACCGAAGGCAAACCACCCGCCGCAGGAAGCGGAACAGGACAGAGCAGAGTAACAAAATTACTTCCCCTTCGCCCCATGCCTTTGCATGGGGCCTTTTCTTTCCCACTCGTGGGGTCTGCCACCCCCCCCCCTTTGGGCGGACTTGTCCGTCTGTGGCGCCGATCTCCCATAGCCTGGCTGTGGGCATCGTGCTTCTTTTTTGGACAGTCCCTTTTAATGGTATAATTAAGAAACTTTGTGCTATTCTACAAAAAATGTTACTGTTTTGAGGAAAACCAAAACGTCCATTCGTTTAGTTATCGGAGGGCGAAACCACCGGGCGGGCAGGAAACTGTCACACTCACCCGGTGGCAGGGAGGCGGTGAAGCAGCTAGGCATGAATGACGAACAATTCGCACAGATGGTAACCCAGTATGAACGGCTTGTTTATACCATTTGTTACCAATTTACCCGCAACCACCATACCGCCGAAGACCTGGCTCAGGACGCCTTCCTCTCCGCCTACGCCCACCTGGACTCCTGCCCCTCGGAAAACCCAAAGGCCTGGTTTGCACGCATCGCCACCAACAAGGCGAAAGACCACCTGAAAAGCGCGTATAACCGCAGGGTGGCCGCCGTGGACGACGACAGCATGCCAAAGGACAAGGGAACTCTGTTCGGGAAAGAGGAGCTGCCCGAAGACATCACCATCGCCAAAGAGCAAGCCCACAGCATCGCAAGTGACATCCTCGCCCTCAAAGAGCCGTACCACCAGGTGGCTGTCCTCTTCTTTTTGGAAGAACGCAGCGTAAACGAAATTTCGGTGATCTTGGGCCGGCCCTCTAAAACCGTACACACACAGTTGTACCGCGCAAAGCACATGCTGCAGGACAAGCTCAAAGAGAAAGGAGGCGCACATCATGACCCTGTTTCATGACAATGGGCACCTGAGCGACGAAGGGTTGCAGGCACTCGTGGCAGGACAGTTGGATGAACTGCAAAGCCTGGAAGCCAGCGAACATCTCGGCTATTGCGGCGCCTGCCTTGAGCACTACCTCGGCCTGCTGGAAAATGCGCCGCTCATGGCCCCGGAGACCCCCTTGCGGGAAAGCGTAATGCGCCGCATTGGCCGCAAGGCAAAGCGGGTTCTCTTCAGCCGATATGCCACCGTGGCCGTGGCCGCCTGCCTTGTGCTTGCCATGTGGGGCACCGGCTTCACAGGCAACCTGCTGAATTCCACACGCAGCGAAACTGCAAGCGGCCCCGACACCGCCTCCCCCAGTACCTCTCAAACGGCCACCCCGGAAGACCCCGGTCCAAGCCTTGCCACCCGCCTCAATCGCGCGGCCTGGGATATGCCAAATACCATGAATGAGTTCTTCAGTTTCCTGAACCCTCTCTCCAAAGAGGCCACCAAGCAACAGGACAAAAAGGAAGACCAGACAAATTCCGAGCAAAACCCAAACTCTAGTTCCACACAGGGTGGCAACCAAAATACATAAGACAGAACTTATATAAGAAACAGTATCATACTTGAACGAAAGGGCCCCCGGCCCGAATACAGGGAGAAATGCAACATGAAAAAGAATCCATTGTTTACCTTCGTATGTGCCTGCTTTCCAGGCTTTGGGCAGATGTATTACGGCTATATGCGCCGCGGCACCTCCCTCGCGCTGTGGTTTTGGGGCCTCGTCTTCTTCGCGGGCTTCTCCGGCCTTGGCATGCTGGGTGTGCTGCTGCCGGTAATCTGGGCCTACTCGTTCTTCGACACCTTCAATATCCGTTCCCTCTCGCCCGAGCAGTACGCCGCCTTCGGTGACGATTACATTCCCAGCCGTGAATGGGCACAGCAGGTCCATCTTGACCGCTTCCTGGGCGGCGGGAAAAAGAAGATCCTCGGCTGGGTGCTCATCATCTTTGGCTGCCTGATCATCTATAACACACTGTTCAGCAACCTGCTGTGGCGCCTGTACGACTATATCCCCTTCCTCGCCTTCTTTATCGAGGCCATCCCGCCGCTGTTCATCGCCGGTGTCGTCATCCTTCTGGGCCTCTATGTCCTGCGGGGCAAAAAACCGGGGTTCATGAACCGCCGCGAAGACGACTATTACGGCGACTGGCAAAATGGCCAAACCCCGCCCCCGCCTCCAAGCTACGACACCCATACCGGCCAGCAGAACAGCTGGGACCCCCGTGCAAACACCGGTCCCGAGGCCCCTTGGGACTACAGCGATCATTCCGCTTCCCAGCCCCAGGGTGCCAAGACCGAACCCGCCTATGAGCAGGCGGCAGCCGCCGCCCCTTCCCCTGAGGCCGGGACCCCGGCAGAAGAACCCGCGGTGGCCGTGGTGGAAGAAGAGATCGTGCTGACTTTCGACGAGAGTGCACCTGTGCAAGACAACGTGGACGACGCCGAATCCGATGCTACGGCCGGTGCAGACGAAGCGGACAAACCCGAGGGCGAGGCGGCGGAAAGCGCCGAAAACCCGGAAGAAAACAAAGAAGAAAACGAAACGGAAAAGAAAACAACCCGTGGCAAAAAAGAGAAAAAGAAGGAGGACAAGAGTGATGCGTGATGGAATTTACACACCTTTCGGCTTGCGGGAACTGCCTGAAGCCAACGAGCAGACCGGCGGCTACCAGTCTTCGATGCGGCCGCGCAGCATAGGCGCCTTCCTGTCCCTTGGCTGCATGATGCTATGGATGACCCTGAGTGGATTTTCCCGCGGTTTGCGGCGCAAAGCCTGCACCGATTGAGATAAATGATCGCAAACGAAGGCCCCTTCGAAAGAGGGGGTTTTCGTCTGTCTGGACACTTACTATCATTTCTCAAATGGCTCCTATCCTCTTTTTTGGGAAAAGGCATCGACGACTTTTCATCTTTTCTGCTTCCCCACTTTATGGTATACTATTTTTTACCTCATGGTAGGATCACAGCAGGAAAGGAGAGCGAGGACCCTTGCGACGCGATATGCTCACCGAAAACACGGCGAAGGCCGCCATTTTCGTGTTGTTCACCGTCACACTGTTGTGTGCCATCCTGTTTTATTGGAGCGCCCGTACCGGCACGGCCTCCGCTGTGCAACCCACGGCGGCCGACCAGATGAACTGGCAGCAGGAGCAACTGGCCAAAGAGCTGGCTCTCTCGAGCGAATTGCAGCAGCTGGAGCGGGAACTGGCCGCCGCGAGGATGGAAAACGCGGAGCTCTCCAGTGAAAACGAGAATTTAAACCAGGCCACGGTAAGTATGCTGGACAGCCTGCAGCTTGAATATGTCGGCGAATATTATGCCACGGCCTACTGCTGTGAACGTTACCCTCATATCTGCGGAGGCAACGGTGTAACGGCCTCGGGCACCGTGCCGACGCCCGGCCTCACCTGCGCGGCCGACTGGAACGTGCTGCCCCCCGGCACCTGGCTGTACATCGAAGGGGTGGGGCTGCGGCGCGTGGAGGACAGCGGCAGTGCCATCAAGGGAAAACGCCTTGACATCGCCGTGGACACCCACCAAAACGCCCTGCGTTGGCCCGGCCTTGGAAACCACCATACCTGGGTGCTCAACTTTGAGGGGGAAACTGCCTGACCTTTTCCCTCCGCTTTTCGTCTGTTTTTGAACCACTTCATGTGTCTTATTCATTTGCCGTGAAAAACCTATTGAACAGACAAACCGCCCGGCTTACAAGCGCCGGGCGGTTCTATGTGTTTTGAGTGGGGTTATATCTCTTCGTCTGCCACCGCTTCCCCCAGTTCTCCGGCGGCGGCCGCCTTTAGATAGGCATTGATAAACCCGTCCAGGTCCCCGTCCATCACCGCATTCACGTTCCCGTTTTCATATCCTGTCCTGTGGTCTTTCACCAGCGTATAGGGCATGAAAACATAGCTGCGAATTTGGCTGCCCCAGGCGATGTCCTTTTGCACCCCTTTGATGTCGTCAATTTTGTCCAGATGGGCCTGTTCTTTGATCTGTATCAATTTGGAAACCAGCATGCGTTCGGCGTACTCCCGGTTTTGCACCTGGCTGCGCTGCGCCTGGCTGGCCACCACGATCCCCGTGGGAATATGGGTGAGGCGAACCGCGCTGGACGTTTTGTTGACATGCTGCCCCCCCGCGCCGGACGCGCGAAAAACATCCATTTTGACATCCTCCGGCCGCAGGTGAACACTGAGGTCTTCGGCAATTTCGGGCATCACTTCCAGAGAGGCAAAACTTGTGTGTCTGCGGCCCGAGGAATCAAAAGGGGAAACGCGCACCAGACGGTGCACCCCATTTTCGCTTTTCAAAAACCCATAGGCGTTTTCTCCCGCCACAAGGACCGAGGCGCTTTTCACACCCGCGTCCTCGCCCGCCAGATAGTCTATGATCGTGGTTTTGAAGCCATGGTCTGCCGCCCAACGCTGGTACATGCGCAAAAGCATTTCCACCCAGTCCTGGGCTTCTTTTCCGCCCGCACCGGCGTGAAAGGTCAGGATCGCATTGTTTTTATCATACTCTCCGGTCAGCAGCGCCACCAGGCGCATCTTTTCTGTCTGCTCGCCCAGGCGCTTGACGGCCTGTTCACTCTCGCCGGCGGCCTGTTCGTCGCCCTCTTCCCACAGCTCCAGAAAGGTCTGGGCATCCGCCATGGTTTCCCTCAGTTTTTCGTACTGCAAAAGGCTGTCGCGCAGGGAACTCATCTCGCTGAAAATTTTGGCCGAGGCATCCTGGTCCTCATAAAACTCTGTTTTGGAAGAACGCATTTCCAGTTCCTCTAAACGCCTTTTTTTCGCCTCCACCCCCAGGGACTCCGCCAGTTCCTCCACCTCGGGAACCAGTTCCTGCAGTTCGCGCTTCACCTCGTCAAGCAGTACCATAAAACCTCCACACAAAAACTTTTGCATCCTTTTCTTCGTCATGGCATATTATAGGTATTATATGAAAATAACGGGCCATTGTAAAGCATCCGACCATTCTATCGCCCCAACCACATGCCAAATTTCCCCCGCCAAGAAACGCTATGCCCTTGCCGACACACCCCGCTTCTATTTTATCCTTACTGCTCGTTGACAGAACGGGCTCTTCTATGCTAAAATATGCGAGCATCGTCTGAGGCCAAGGCCGTTTTTATCCCGGATGCAAAACTTCCTGCAGGCGCTGTTTCATCGGTATGGTGGGTATAGCTCAGTTGGTTAGAGTGCCAGGTTGTGGCCCTGGAGGCCATGGGTTCAAATCCCATTATCCACCCCACTGCAAAACCCGCTTAACAAGCACTTTTGCTTGATAGTAAGCGGGTTTTCTTGTGTCTATACGCGTCACCGTACGACAGAAAAAGACGATAAAATAACACAGATGTTGCACAGTTTGACACAGAAGTTACACAGTAAAAAAATCACTCTGCCCTTTGGTTTGGTTGCTTAGCATAATGTTGCCCGGAAAAGATTTGGGCATGACTATGAAAGCGGCGGGGAAGGGGCAAAAAAATTGAGTGGCTGTTGTACTGCGGCATTGAAGTGAACCAGTAGACCGGGGGTTCGAATCCCTCGCAGCGCACCAACACAATACCGCTTCATATCGCAAAATATTAGCGAATTCGAGGCGGTATTTTC
>JAJDHT010000007.1 GCA_030266325.1 Ruminococcaceae bacterium OttesenSCG-928-I18 | reverse complement strand
GCCTGGTACAACGCTCGGGGGCAAGACCAGTAGCATATTGAACATTACCACAAAGTGCTCCTTGCCTTCCAATAAGAGGGTATGTACCGTTATGCGTGTACTTGTTTACATAACCTCGCAGTCCATTTCCGCCATAGCATGAGTACAAACCATCCGTATAGAAATCAGTTATATCTGCGGCCGGAATGAATTTGCCCGCTTTCAGCAAACACACATCCCCCAGCCGTACCATCTCCCACTTACCCACGCAACACCGCCTCCAGTTCTGCCAGCCCGGCGGTAATCTCCATTTCCAGCTCATTGATCTCCGTCATAATCTTCAGCGGGTGGGGGTATTCCTCCTCCACATAGGCGCTCTGTTTGTATTTGTTGATGGAAAGGTCATAGTCATTGCCAACAATCTCATCCTTGGGCACAAGGAAGCTCTGCTCAGTGCGTTCGCGGCTTTCCTCCGCATCCAGCGCATGGTATCGCGCCACAATATCGGGGATATCGCTGCTGTCCAGTTGGGTGCGTTTGTCGTCCAGGCTGTAGCCGTCGCTCTGCATGTCATAAAACCACACCTTGTCGGTGCCGCCTGCGCCGGTCTTGGTAAACACAATCACAGCAGTGCTCACCCCGGCATAGGGCTTAAACACGCCGGAAGGCATAGAGATGATAGCCTCCAGTCGGTGGTTCTCCACAATCTCTCGGCGGATGTCCTTGTGCGCCTTGCTGCTGCCGAACAGCACACCATCCGGCACGATGGATGCACAGCGCCCGCCGTTTTTCAGCATCCGCAAAAACAGCGCCAAAAACAGCAACTCGGTCTTTTTAGTCTTGGTCATTTTCAGCAGATCGGTGGACACAATATCATAATCCAAACTGCCCTTGAAGGGCGGATTGGCCAGTATCTTGGTATATTTGCCTGTGTCGGTGTTCTGGTCGCTCAGGCTATCCTTGTAAATAATCTGCGGGTTCTGGATTCCGTGGGTCATCATGTTCATGGCACCAATGCGCAGCATGGTTCTGTCCATGTCATAGCCGGTGAACATCTCATTATCATAGTGGGCCTTGGCATCCTTATTGTAGAAAATCTCCTCAAGATAATGCTCTTTCAGATACTCCCCGGCGGCAACCAAAAAGCCGCTGGTGCCGCAGGCGGGGTCGCATATGGTATCGTTGGGCTGCAAGTCCAACAATTCCACCATCATGCGGATGATGTGGCGTGGTGTGCGAAACTGGCCATTGGTGCCTGCTGTAGATAGTTTGGAAAGCATATACTCATACAAATCGCCTCGTGCGTCCTGTTTGTCGGGCAATTGCTCAATATAAGTATACATATCGTCCAGCGAGGTGACGATTTTCTCTAAAAGCTGGGGCGTGGGCACCTTGAAAATAGCATCCGCCATGTACTTGGCATAGGTGCCGCTGTTGCCGTTCAATTCTTTGATAAAGGGAAATACCTCGACCTGCATAGTCTGGTACATGGCCTCGGCGGGCTTATCCCGCAGCACAGACCACTTTAGATGCTCCTTGCCCGCAAACATACTGGTATACGGAATACCCAGCATGCCGCTCTCCTTCTGGCGGGTGTTATCGGTTTGATCGAGGTCGCGGATGAACATCAGGTATGTAATTTGTTCAATAACATCCAACGGGTTGGTTAGGCCACCCGTCCAAAACATCTCCCATAGCTTGTCAACTTTATTTTTAAGCTCACCTGTAATCATGCTTGCGCCCCTTATCGTTTTCTTTTTTCCTGCGCCGCCCATCCTGTGGCTTTTCCGCATCCGCAGGAATAAGCCAGGCATGCCCAAAGCGAACCGCTCCGGGTATGCGGCCTTGCGAACATAAAAGCTGCACCTGCCGGGGTGTGATGCCCCACTTTTCTGCAGCATCTTTTGCTGTCATCCCGTTCATTTGTGGAATCTCCTCATCAGGATATGATACTAACTATTATATCGCAGAAACGAAATATACACAACTGAAATCTCGACAATATTTTCGCCGGGGATACGGGCAACCACATCCCCGGCGAAAGTCACTTTATCTCACATAATCCCGTTTTGCAGAACGTTTCTTCTGTTGCTCTGCTATCTCCAACGCTTTCACATTACTGATAACCCTGTCGGCCTCATCGTCCCCCAGCCCATGACGCAGGCGGCGATAATCTTTTTCCACTTTACGCAACGGTTCCAGTTCCGTTTCAGCCTTTTCCAAGCGTTTAGATAAACCTTCCACCTGCCCATAAGCCCGATTGAGCGCCGTTTGCAGATTTCGCGTTTTATCAAAAAATTGGAGTAGGATGCTGCGGATGACATTTTTTAGCTTGCTTACCAATGGCATAGCAACCTTTTCATGATAAGCCTTTGCCGACATCATACCTTTGGGCGGCGGAAGCTGAAACTCAGGGTCATCATCATAGTGACGGGCATTGTCCGCTACGAACTTCTCCTTGATTTTCGCCGCCTTGAATTTGTCCTGCACATTCTCCAGCTTGGCAGCATATTTATCATGCTCCGATTGCTGTACGAGCGTTTTTTCTGTGAGCTGTTCCAATTCAACTTGCCTTTTGGAGAGAACTGCATCCAGCGCAGCAACCTCCTTAACGCGTTGCTCCTTTTTGAAATTCACCACACTCAAATGTTCATCATGGATACCAAGCTGTTCCCACTGAATATCATGGCGCTCCATCACCCGTGAAAGCTGTTCTTTTTCAGAACGTACCCACTGGCTCCATTCAGTATCGCCGCGAGCACCACCGGCAAAGCCTTGTTTAGCAAGCGCCTGTTTTAGTGAAACACGAGTGTCCAGACCGCGTTTGCTGCCTGTGGCAAACGGCACAAAATCGATGTGCAGATGCGGGGTGGCCTCATCCATATGCAGGTGCGCTGAGAACACCCGCATATTCGGATTGCGCCCTTGAAAATCCTGCATATACTCATCCAGCACCTTGGCGGCCAGCTGACCATCTTTCGAAATCGCCGCCATATTGTCCTTGTTCCCAATTTGCAAGATGACCTCATAGAAAAGTTTCTCCTGTTTTCCTGTGCGGATTTTTTCGTAATAATCATCAATCCGGCGATCAGCTCGTTTTTGCTTATCGTTATATCGCTGAAGCGCATCATCAAATAAATTGTGATATACTTGTTTTATCGGCTCGTTGCAGTAAGTAATGTTCTGTGAAGTGCGCTCGGCATCTATATTTTCAGCCTTGAATTTACGACTGTTATGATTGACTGAACCCTTGCCCAACATGACACTAATTGTACGTTTCAGAAGCATTCCCTTCCTTTCCATTCCCATCCGGCGGCAGCCGGGGTTTTGTTACTTTTGTCAAAAGTAACGCAAAAGCACTTTTGACAGCCTGCGGCCATCAAAAGATGCTGTTGCGCCCTACGGGGTGGCTTCGGGGCTTTGCCCCGCCATCGGCGGATGGCTCCCCAGTGCTCATCACCCTTTGAAAAGGGTGGCCGCACGGCTAACCTAAACTTTATCCACTCGCCGTTAGGCAGGAGGAATGGCGTTACCATTCCTCCGCTGTCGAGTGTTATCCGTAAGTAAAAGTCAATGGGTTCGGGTTGTATTGCCTTGCGGCAATCTCCACCCGCAGATATGCCCCATTGACATTTTCTCCGCTCCCCGTGTCGGTCGTGACGATGGTGACGATATTTTATATACCGCCGCCACTCCCGGAAATACCGTCACGACCGTCATAATCGTCACGCCTTTGTTGCATCGAGGGTGAGTTTGATTGTCCGGCCAGTATGGGAGCGGCTTGACTCAATACGGATTCCATATTCGTTCCACAACCTGTCGGCTCCGACATTCAGCCTCCTCGTCAAAACATTGGGCTGAATATCCATCCCATCCAATCCATCAATCAGGTTGGATGCGCTGCCGACCCACTCCGGCGTTTCGGGCGTAAGAAATTTTGCCACAGCCTCCAACAGTGGGTCTGGCGGTTCCTTCCAAAGCTCTGTTTCGGTTCTGGTCAATTCCCATATCCATCGTTCCTGATGGAACGAAAGATGCAGGCGCTGGTCTTGCTGGTCGCGGCCAACGATTTCTAAAACGGCATCACGGTCTGTCCGCTTCCCCTTGTGCATAAGGTAGGCACCATCAGCTGCACCGAGCAAACCATTGGTACCGGAAATGGTATCGAACAAATCCTCTGCACTTTGTTTCCGGGTGTGGTGCACCGCCAGAATGCAGATGTTATATTTGTCGCTGAACTGTTTTAGACGGGTGACGATTTCATAATCATTGGCGTAGCTGTAACTTTCGCCGCCAACCTCCCGCACTTTTTGAAGCGTGTCCACGATAATCAGCTTGGTATCTGGGTGCTTCCCCATAAAACTATTGAGCTGTCCATCCAGCCCATCGCGCAAAGTCTTGGCGCTGGTGGCGATATGATAATTATCCACGCTGCTCACCCCAAACATCATGGACAATCGCTTTTGAAGGCGGACATGCGTATCCTCCAGCGCAAGATACAGTACCGTGCAGGGATGCGCTGTGCGCTCCCACAGTGGCAACCCTGTGCTTACATGGTAGCCAAGCTGAGCCATGAAAAAGGATTTGCCTACCTTCGGGCCGCCGACAAACAGGTAGGTGCCCGCATTGAGAAAGTCATCAACTACATTTGCCCTGGGCGTGTAGGCCGTTTCATATAGCTCAGTCAGCGAAACCGTGTGCAGATAATCCGGGGCGTTCAGCTGGCGTAAAAGCTCACGTTGGTCAGGCAGCTCCAAATTTTCGTTGATTTCCGGCAGGTTTTCGGTTATACTGGTCTTAATATTTGATGAAGGTGATTGCTCGTTGTCTGTTGCAGCAGACACATACGAAGCGGTCACTTTTTCTTTTGTCAGGCTCATTCACACTCTCCCTTCAAGCCGTCCATTGTGGCGGTAATCAGCTGAATAGTGTCCAGCAGGTCATCATCAATCTGTTTGCCGGAAGCAATGCGCTGTAACTCTGCAAGCACAGCTGCCAGCTCATTGCGAAGCATCTTATATACCCTCGGATTTCCCTGCACCACCACCTCGCGGTCTTGCAGCCGCCGGATGATATAGTCCTGCTTGGTGAGGCCAGAAAGCCGAACGGCAGTTTCAAGCTGTTCATCCTCCTCCGGTGAGATGCGAAACGCCACGGTCTTGTTCCTCCAGCGTCCTTGCCCGTCATATACTTTCAATGACATAGTATTCAAACTCCTTTCCCGGTTCTTTGGATGTCCAGTTTTTCCGCCATTTCGGTCTGCCGTGTGGGAAATAAATGTGCGTACCGATACGTAATGTCGATGCTCTCATGCCCCACACGATCAGCAATCGCCAGAGCTGTAAAACCCATATCAATCAGCAAACTAATGTGGCTATGACGAAGGTCGTGAATCCGTATGCGCTTTACCCCAGTTGCCTTTGAGCCTCTATCCATCTCATGGTGAAGATAGTGCTTGCTGATTGGGAAAATTCGGCTATCCGGCTCCACGCCGTAGAACTGCTTGAGATAATCCTGCATCTCCTCACACAAAAACTGCGGCATTGTGATGATGCGATTGCTCTTTTTGGTCTTCGGCGTTGTGATAACATCCTGACCATTTAGCCGCTGGTAAGATTTGTTAATGCGAACCGTCTCGTTTGTAAAATCGAAGTCCGCTGGGGTGAGCGCCAGAAGCTCACCCTGACGGATTCCGCACCAGTAAAGCATCTCAAAGGCGTAGTAGGACAGCGGTTTATCCATCATGGCATCAGCGAACGTCTCGTATTCCTCCTTCGTCCAGAACAGCATTTCCCTGCGTTCCTCGGTTCCCATATTGCCAGCCCTCTGAGCAGGATTGAGTTGCAGCCCATAATATCGGATAGCGTGGTTGAAAATGCAACTGAGCTGGTTATGAACCGTTTTTAGATATGTCTGCGAGTAGTGTTTTCCTTTAGAATCCGTCAACTCCCGCATTTCATTTTGCCAATCAATCACATCCTTCGCTGTAATTTCAGATAACTTGCGCTTTTTGAAGTAAGGCAAGATTTTCTTCTGGATAATGCTGTCTTTGGTCAGCCAAGTGTTCAGTTTCAGTTTGGGCTTAATATCCTTTTCGTAAAGCTGAATAAAGCTCTCAAAGGTCATGTTCACATCAGCCTGCTTTTGCTGGAGAAAGTCCCTCTCCCACGCCAGAGCCTCCTTCTTGGTGGTAAAACCTCGCTTCAACTTCTGCTGCCGTTCGCCTCTCCAGTCGGTGTAGCGGAATTGCACATACCACGTACCGTTGTCGTAATTCTTAAAAGCTGCCATTTAAACTCTCCTCTCATTTTGGTCGCGGGTGCCATAAAACTTCTCGTAGAAGAACTTCCGATCAATCCGGCCTGAGATGGTGATGCAGCCGGTCTTCCTCAGTTCCTCGTTCATGGAGCGGATTAGTTTGTAGGCGTAGGGTTTGGATACGCCCAATTCCTCCGCCACTTCCTCAACTCGCAAAAACATCTGTCCTGCCATTGAATACCTCCTGATTTTTGTTTGAGCTCGGACATAACGCAGGCGCTACCCTGCGTCCTGTGGCTGCCCACGCCACAGGTTTCGTGTCGGGGTACTTTCTGAATCGCCTCCCGATTCGCCCGGGCGATACATGCCATTACCGTGACATGCGACGGATATTTAACTAATCATATTTACTTAGGTTATGCCATCATTATACTAAGCATTATTGCTTAAGTCAAGTGATTTGCAGGAAAATATTAAACTTTTTTATTAAGGTTTATATTGACATCTCTTAAACATATATGCTATACTCAGTGCAACGAACAACGATGGGAGTTGGCAGGTATGGCTATCGGTGAGAGAATCCATTTTCTCCGCAATCTGCGTGGGATGACACAAAAATTTCTTGGTATGGCGGTGGGCTTTCCTGAAAAGACCGCCGATGTTCGTATTGCACAATATGAATCCGGCACTCGGACGCCAAAGGCCGATCTCACCGCCGCACTTGCAAATAAACTTGATGTATCGCCTAAGGCACTGGATATCCCCGAAATTGACAGCGACATCGGCCTGATGCACACCCTGTTTGCGCTGGAAGATTTGCGCGGTCTCCGTGTTGGCGAGATTGACGGCGAGCTTTGCCTGCGGCTGGATAAATCCAATCGCAAAGTCTACGACGATATGCTGCGGATGCTTAGTGCTTGGCAGGAACAGGCGGCAAAGCTGGACGCCGGGGAAATCACCAAAGAGGAATATGACCAATGGCGGTACAGATACCCCGAATTTGACACCACACAGCGGTGGGTAAAGGTTCCATCCCAAGAGCTGAGCGATTACCTAGTAGAAGCCCTAAAAGACAAGAAATAGGCACCTTTTTCATACAAGCAAAAACGGCCTTGCCGACTATCAAAAGTCAGCAAGGCCGTTTTATAGAATAAGGTTGATTACCTGCAAACCACCTGCAATAGGGAAGTAAACAGAGTAAATCGAAAAATGGCTTCTGCTATCATTCTGCTATCAAATGGCGAAAAAATGCCCCGAAAGTCCTGAGATATCAAGGCTTTCGGGGCTTTGTTAATTATTCCCACTCAATCGTGCTGGGTGGTTTGCTCGTGCAATCGTAGAGGATGCGGTTGACGTGGGGCACCTCGTTGACAATGCGGTTGGAGATGCGCTCAAGCACCTCATAGGGAATGCGCGCCCAGTCTCCGGTCATCGCATCCACACTGGTAACGGCGCGGATCCCCACGGCGTGTGCATAGGTGCGCTCATCCCCCATCACGCCCACACTGCGAATGTTTGCCAGCACGGTAAAATACTGCCAGATCTCCCTGTCGAGCCCGGCTTTAGCAATCTCTTCGCGCAGGATAGCGTCACTTTCCCGCAAGATAAACAGCTTGTCTTCGGTAATCTCTCCAAGACAGCGTACCGCAAGCCCGGGGCCGGGAAAGGGCTGGCGTGAAACGATGAACTCGGGGATGCCGAGTTCCCGCCCCACGTTTCTCACCTCATCCTTGAACAGCAGACGCATAGGCTCCAACAATTTGAAACCCAGTTTCTCGGGCAAGCCCCCCACATTGTGATGGCTTTTGATCACCGCCGCATCCCCGAGGCCCGACTCGATGACGTCGGGGTAGATGGTGCCCTGCAGAAGGAAGTCCATCTTCCCAAGTTTTTGCGCCTCTTCTGTAAATACCTCAATGAACTCGTGCCCGATGATCTTGCGCTTTTGCTCGGGGTCGGTAACACCCTTAAGTTTTGCCAGGAACCGTTCCCCGGCATTCACGCGGTGGACATGCAGGGAAAACTCTTTCTGCAGGGTGCCCATAACCTCGTCACCCTCATTTTTTCGCATCATACCGTGATCTACAAAGACACAGTTGAGTCTGTCGCCGATCGCTTTGTGAACAAGCACCGCGCAGACCGTCGAGTCCACACCGCCTGAAAGAGCACAAAGCACCCTGCCCTGCCCCACCGTGGCACGAATTTCCTCAATGGTGCTTTTGACGAAATCCGCCATCGTCCAGTCTCCGGTGCAGCCACATACCTCGTAAAGGAATGTACGCAGGAATTCCTTGCCGAAGGGGGTATGTTCTACCTCAGGGTGGAATTGTACCGCATAGAGTTTTCGGCCGGCGTCCTCAAGCGCGGCATAAGGGCACTGGTCGCTGGTGGCCGTCTGGGTGAAACCGTCAGGCATCACGGTGATCTGATCGTTATGGCTCATCCAGGAGACACCCTTGTCAATGACATTGAGGATGAGACCACCTTTTGCCTTGATATCGATCTTTCCATATTCCTGCTTATTCTGGCGTTCCACCTTGCCGCCCAGTGCCTGCGCCATAAGCTGGGCGCCATAACAAATGCCGAGGATCGGAATGCCCATGTCGTATACGGCGGGGTCAATATTGGGCGCATCCATCGCGTAAACACTGTTTGGCCCGCCGGTAAAGATGATCCCCACGGGCTTCTTCTTACGAATGGTATCCAGCGCCTTCGTATAGGGCACGACCTCACAATATACATCACACTCACGCACCCGGCGCGCGATTAGCTGGTTGTACTGTCCCCCAAAATCCACGATAATGATTGTTTGATGCGCCAACTTCGTGTACCCTCCCTTTATCGTCCAGTTTATTCTGTGGTTCCTATTTTTGCCTAAATCGTCTGCTTTTATTCGCGTAGATTACCCCGCCTATAAGCTCTGCCATGGCCATCGTAGTAAACACGCCAAACACCCCATCACGGTCATGTGCGGAGGCTACCATCGCAAGGCCTATGAACAGGGTGAACAAGAAAAGGAGCTTGCCCAAGAAACGGCACAAGGCCTTTTCATCCCATTTTTTCTGCTCTTCCGCCGACATGGTGTTATACCCTGCAACGAGGGAACTGCCTCTGCCCGTCATAAGTACAATGCTCATGATAAAAATCGGAATGAGTACGACAAGACCGATGATATACACCGATAGCTGATCCATATCTACCCGTATCCCTCCCGTATCTGTGTCTTGACCAGACTTATTATAGCAGAAACGCTCTCAAATAGAAAGAAAGCCTCTAAAACAGAGGCTTTCTTGATTCGAATAATTCTGTTTACTCCTCAACAGAGATAACGACGCCGGAGCCGACGGTGCGGCCACCCTCGCGGATAGCGAAACGCAGCTCTTTCTCGATGGCGATCGGGGTAATGAGCTCGACATTCATCTCAATATTGTCGCCGGGCATGACCATCTCGACCCCCTCGGGAAGGGTGATGACGCCGGTCACGTCAGTGGTGCGGAAGTAAAACTGGGGACGATAGTTGTTAAAGAACGCCGTGTGACGGCCGCCCTCGTCCTTTTTCAGCACGTACACCTGGCCGGTGAATTTGAGGTGAGGCTTAATGCTGCCGGGTTTGGCCAGCACCTGGCCGCGCTCGATCTCGTCGCGGGCCACGCCGCGCAGCAGGGCGCCCACGTTGTCGCCGGCACGGGCATCGTCCAGAGTTTTACGGAACATCTCAAGCCCGGTAACCGTGGTCTTGGCAATGTCCTCATCGAGGGGCGTCAGGCCTACGAGTTCCACCTCTTCGCCCACCTTGATGGTGCCGCGCTCCACACGGCCGGTGGCAACGGTGCCGCGGCCTGTGATCGTCATGGTGTCCTCAACAGGCATCAGGAACGGCAGGTCTTCCTTGCGCTCGGGCGTGGGGATATAGTCGTCCACAGCGTCCATCAGCGCGAAGATGGATACGTACTCTTCGGCACCGGGGTCGGTGCTGTCACTCTCAAGAGCCTGCAGGGCACTGCCTTTGATGATCGGGGTGTCGTCGCCGGGGAAATCATAGGTGGAAAGCAGGTCGCGAATTTCCATTTCGACGAGCTCAAGCAGTTCGGGGTCGTCCACCTGGTCCACCTTATTCATGTAAACCACAATATAAGGCACGCCCACCTGGCGGGCCAGCACGATGTGCTCACGGGTCTGGGGCATCGGGCCGTCTGCGGCCGACACAACCAGAATTGCACCGTCCATCTGCGCGGCACCGGTGATCATGTTCTTGACATAGTCGGCGTGGCCGGGGCAATCGACATGTGCGTAGTGACGCTTGTCGGTCTGGTATTCCACGTGCGAAGTGTTGATGGTAATGCCACGCTCGCGCTCTTCGGGTGCTTTATCGATATTGGCGTAATCGACGAAATCGGCCTCGCCCTTCATGGCCAGCACTTTCGTGATAGCGGCGGTCAGGGTGGTTTTGCCGTGGTCGACGTGGCCAATGGTGCCAATGTTAACATGGGGTTTGGATCGATCAAATTTTTCTTTTCCCATTGTACTTTTAATCCTCCTTCAATTTGAAGACTAGCGCATATTTGCATTCTACTAAAAAAACATACGGAAATCAAGGGTTTTTTGCAAAGCTTTACTGTGTTTTGCCGCCTCAGGCCTCGTTTTGTGCCCGTCCCGAAAGGATGCCCTCGGCAATGCTCTTGGGCAGTTCCGCATAGTGACTGGGCTCCATAGCATACTGCCCGCGACCCTGGGTTTTGCTGCGCAGGTCTGTGGCGTAGCCAAACATGCTGGAAAGCGGCACATTGGCGTTGATTTGCTGGGCACTGCCCACCATCTCCATGCCGAGGATATGTGCGCGGCGAGCATTGAGGTCACCGATCACATCGCCTGTATATTCGTCGGGCACTGTGACGGCAATTTTCATGATCGGCTCGAGTATGACTGGGTCCGCTTTTTTCATCGCATCCTTAAAAGCCATCGAGCCGGCAATCTTAAAGGCCATCTCGGAGGAGTCGACCTCGTGGTAAGAGCCGTCGTACAGGGTCACCTTGACGTCCACGACGGGGTAGCCCGCCAACACGCCGGCCTGCATGGCGCCCTCGATGCCCTGGTTCACGGGGTTGATATACTCCTTGGGCACGGCGCCGCCCACGATCTGGTTGACAAACTCGTACCCCTTGCCGGTCTCGTTCGGCTCGATACGGATCTTGACGTGGCCGTACTGGCCTCGTCCGCCCGACTGCCGGGCATATTTCGTGTCCTGCTGGGCCTCGCGGCGGATGGTCTCGCGGTAGGCCACCTGGGGCGCGCCTACGTTGGCCTCCACCTTGAACTCACGCAGCAGGCGGTCCACGATGATCTCGAGGTGCAGCTCTCCCATACCGGCAATGATGGTCTGGCCGGTCTCCTCGTCGGTATAGGTGCGGAAGGTCGGATCCTCCTCGGCCAGCTTCGAGAGCGCGATGCCCATCTTCTCCTGGCCCGCCTTGGTTTTGGGCTCGATGGCCACACGGATAACGGGCTCGGGGAAATCCATACTCTCGAGCACGATCGGGTGCTTTTGGTCACAGAGAGTATCACCGGTCGTCGTGCCCTTGAGGCCCACGGCTGCCGCGATATCCCCCGCATAACACTCGGTGAGGTCCTGCCGATGGTTCGCATGCATCTGCAGAATGCGGCCAAGGCGTTCGGTGTTCTGCTTTACCGAGTTGTAGCAAGGTCCGCCGGCTTTGGCGATACCCGAATAGACCCGGAAGTAACAGAGCTTTCCCACATAGGGGTCGGTGGCAATTTTAAACGCCAGTGCCGAGAAAGGTGCGTCGTCTTTGGAGGGCCTTGTCTCCTCTTCGCCGGTATTGGGGTTGACCCCGTTCATGTCCGCGATATCGGTAGGCGCGGGCATATAGTCAATGATGGCATCGAGTAAAAGCTGCACGCCTTTGTTCTTGTACGAGGTACCACACACCACCGGGACGATGGTGTTGGCGATGGTCTCTGCCCGGATAGCCGCCTTGAGTTCCTCTTTGGAAATTTCCTCACCTTCGAGGAATTTCTCCATCAGGGCCTCGTCGTAGGTGGCCACTGCTTCGACCATCTCGTCGTGGTACTTCTGGGCCTGTTCTTTCATGTCCTCGGGAATCTCTTCCACACGGATGTCCTTGCCAAGGTCGTCGTAGTAGACGATGGCATTCATTTCGATGAGATCGATGATCCCGCGGAAATTCTCTTCGCTGCCGATAGGCAACTGAATGGGTACCGGGGTGCATTTCAGCCGGTCGATCATCATCTGTACGACATTGAAAAAGTCGGCGCCCATGATGTCCATCTTGTTGATGTAGACCATGCGCGGCACGTTGTACTTGTCTGCCTGGCGCCAAACCGTCTCACTTTGCGGTTCCACGCCGCCTTTGGCGGCCAGCACGGTTACGCTGCCGTCCAAAACGCGCAGGCTGCGTTCCACCTCCACGGTAAAATCCACGTGGCCCGGTGTGTCGATAATATTGATGCGATGACGATTTTTCTTTGCTTTCTCTGGGTCGTCCAGCAAATCGGAATGGCTCCAATAACAGGTGGTGGCCGCCGAAGTGATCGTGATTCCACGCTCCTGCTCCTGCTCCATCCAGTCCATAGTCGCCGCACCGTCATGTACCTCACCAAGTTTGTGGTTGATTCCCGTATAAAACAGGATGCGCTCGGTGGTGGTGGTTTTGCCGGCGTCGATATGGGCCATGATACCTATGTTTCTCGTCATCTCGAGAGAAACGTCTCTGGGCATAGAAACTCCTTGTCCATCCCCCGGCGCTCAAGTGCGGGGGCAAATCATATAGGTGTGATATTAGTAACGGTAATGGGCGAAAGCGCGGTTTGCATCCGCCATCTTGTGGGTATCTTCACGCTTTTTCACGGCGTTGCCGGTACCCGAAGCAGCGTCCATGATTTCGCCCGCCAGCCTCTCGCGCATGGTGCGTTCTCCGCGGCTGCGCGAGAAACTCGTCAGCCAGCGCAGGCCCAGCGTCTCACGGCGCTCGGGGCGCACTTCCAGCGGCACCTGGTAGGTGGAGCCGCCCACACGGCGTGCTTTTACCTCCAGCGTAGGCATGATGTTTTCCAGCGCTTTTTCAAAGGTTTCCAGCGGGTCGTTTCCCGTTTTCTCCTTGACGATGGAAAACGCGTCGTACACAATTTTCTGGGCCACGCCTTTTTTGCCGTCGTACATGACGTTGTTGATCAGGCGTGTCACCATCTGTGAGTTGTACAGGGGATCTGCCAGTACTTCGCGCTTGGGGACATTCCCTCTTCTTGGCATATTCTCTTCCCTCCTTCATATAAAATGAATTCACAGGTACTCGAAAGTATTGAATCTTCCGTTTTGCCTCGTAAGCAGGGTTTCAAGCGAAGCGCCGCAGCGCCCTCTTTTATGTAAACCCTTATTATATAGGGGCAAATACTTCTTATTCAGTCCGATTCGGTCCCTAGGCTTTTGCGGCGCCTGCCTTGGGGCGTTTCGCGCCGTACTTCGAGCGGCTCTGCATCCTTCCGGTCACACCCTGGGTGTCCAGCGTGCCACGGATGATGTGGTAGCGCACACCGGGCAGGTCTTTTACACGGCCGCCGCGAATCAGCACGACGGAGTGCTCTTGCAGGTTGTGGCCCACACCGGGGATATAGCTCGAAACCTCAAGGTTGTTCGAAAGGCGCACACGGGCTACCTTGCGCAAGGCAGAGTTGGGTTTTTTGGGGGTCATCGTGCGGACCGCCGTGCAAACCCCGCGTTTCTGCGGCGAGTTCTGGTCTGTATAGGCCTTCTTTTGGGAATTGTAGCCTTTACCCAGAGCCGGTGCGGTGCTCTTTCGCTCACTCACCTCGCGACCTTTGCGAACGAGTTGGTTAAAAGTTGGCATGGAGTTCCTCCTTTCTTCATGAATGCTATTTGGCGCACAAAAACAAGGCGCTTTGCGCGCAGCGTACATATTGTACCCGTTTTAAAGCCGCCTGTCAAGCAGTTTTTCGTGGGGGAAAGGGCACACCAAAACGGGCGCCCTCTCCCGCTATAAAACCTAAATACGATCTTCGGAAGCCGCCGCGAGCAGTTTTTGCCCCTGCCCTGCCCCGGCTTGGGGCTCTTCCCCGACAAGACGTCCGGCCACCTGCTCTATATCGCTCTCCGTTTGGCTGATGGTCTCTACGGCCTGCTGCATCTCCATCGTGTTTTCGGCAATACTCTGGGTGCGGCTGTTCAGCACTTCGCTGAAATTTCGCACTTCGTCGAGAACTGAGAACACCTGTTTGTTTCCCTCCAGCACCTCTTTGGCGGAGGCGCCGCTTTTTTCAGAGAGGTCGCGCATCTCATCGGCCACCACCGCAAACCCCTTGCCGTGCACACCCGCATGGGCCGACTCGACCGAGGCATTCATGGCGAGCAGTCTCGTCTGGCTGGATATTTGCACGATGCGGTTGCCCATATCGTTGTATTTCTCAATCTGGTCTGCCAGCGTGTCCACCATCTCTTTGAGCTTTTCAGCCACATTTTCCACATCGTGTAATTCCTCATTGATGCTGGATATCTTGTCGGCCGTCTGCTGCGCCTGGACCGAAGACTTTGTGACGGAGTCGAAGATGGTTTCCGCATTTTCCTTGAGCTGCAGCTCCGCCTGCTCGCGCTGGGCCAACATCTCCTCCATGTCGTCCTGATGCTGTTTCAGCTGGTTTTTGTGGTACTCCACACAGTTTTCCGGGTGGTTGATCCCTTTCGCAATGGCGATGGCCATCTGCTCACAGGTCTCAAAACCACAGGAACAACAATCGATTTTCCTCTCTTCCGCCGTCGTTTTGTATAGTTCCCTATAGGCCTGTTCCACCTGGGGTGCGCTCACCTGTATGAAAGGCACAAATTTATTGCTGTAGGCTCTTTTGAAATCTTCCAGCTTCAGCTTTTTGTCAAACTCGTCCAGGCTGGGGCCCACAAAATCCCTCTTCCCGAAGCGTCCCTTCGAGGCGGTGTGGTTGGCCTGCCTCGTCACCTCGTACATCACCCGGCCCACCTCGGGCCCGTCGGCCTCCTCACAGATGGCCCCCGTACCCATATTGCAGCCCTCCTGGCAGTTGAGGATATCTACAAGCAGGGGGTTTGCCCCGGGTTTTTTCGCGAACGCCTCATACTCGTTGAGGAAATGTGTCACCTTTGGCTGGCCTTCCACCTGATAGACCCAGGCGTCGGGAATGTGGCGCTCCACGTTCACCCGCAGGCCACCCGGCATGGAATAGACGGCGCCAAGCCCGTGTTCCTCGTTGTCAAAATCAACCGGAGCGGCGGAGCGGTATTGAATTCCTTTTGCCGCCAGCGCCTCCGCCAGTTTTTTAAACGTCACATTGTATTGGATCATGCCTTGGGTGTTTTCGTCGCTTATCTCGCTCTTCTTGGCAATGCAGGGGGACAAAAAGGCAATCTCTCCGTCGACGCCCGCATATTTACGCATATAAATGGCCGCGCACATCATGGGGCTGTGAACCGGCATCAACCTGTTTGCAACCGAGGGGTTATGCTTTTCCACATAGTTTACGACGGCGGGGCAAGGCTGCGAAATATATCCAGCGTGTTGATTGCCGACAATGTCACGCAAATACGCCCAGGTGCAAATGTCCGCCCCAAAGGAGGTGTCATAAATTTTATACACGCCAAGTTGTTTCAACGCGCCCATCAGTTTGGGCAGGTCGGGAAAATTGGGCCTTGCCGCAGGGGCCACAAGAACAGAGATTTTGGCGCCCGAGGCAAGACGCTGCAGGAACAGGTCCGTGTCATCGAGGTAGTCCCTCGCATTGTGCGGACAAGCAAGGATGCACTGCCCGCAGTTGATACATTTGGCACCGTCCACATAGATTTTAGATTTGCCGCCTTCCATTTTCGAGACGTTTGCCTCCGGCACCACGCAAGCGGTGATACAACGGTTACACCCTGTACAGTTGTCATTTGTGTAAATCAGATTTCCCTGGTCCTGCAATGGGTTTCCCTCCTATCTATTGGAACCGACAAATTGGAAAAGACGCCGGTACCGTTGGATACCAGCGCCTTCCGGATCATCTGTGCCTGCCACTTTGCTCAAAACATTCACTTCGGCAAAGCGGCCCCGGGGACGCCGAGATGCCTTTTAAAAAATCACTTCTCCCGACGCCTGTGTCACCTGTGTGCCCTGGGGCGCATACTCGGGCACACCTGCAGAAGTCTGCTCTGGAAGCAGCGCCTGGCCACCCACACCGTCACGCAGTTTGAAACGGGCGACAATCTTATTAAGCATGGCGCTCTGCGCGCTGAGTTCCTGCGCCGAGGCAGCGCTCTCTTCGGCTGTTGCACTGTTCGCCTGCACCACCTGAGAAATCTGGTTGATGCCCTCGGTGATCTCGTTGATGGCCGTACTCTGCTGGCCCGACGACTCGCTGATGGCCTGGATGGAGGTGGCGTTGGCCGAGGCGATGGTACCTACCTGGGTCAGGCTATCGTTGGTTCTCTCTGCGATACCCGTGCCCTTCTCTACATTATCCACACTGTTTTGAATCAGGTCGGCCGTCTCTTTTGCCGCAGCCGCACTCTTGGAGGCAAGGTTGCGCACCTCGTCGGCCACAACGGCGAAGCCTTTTCCGTGCTGGCCGGCGCGTGCCGCCTCCACGGCGGCATTCAGCGCCAGAATGTTTGTCTGGAAAGCAATGTCGTCAATCACCTTGATGACCTTGGCGATATTCTGGCTGCTCTCGTTGATGGTGTTCATCGCTGCGTTGAGTTCGTTCATGGACTCACTGCTCTCGCCCATCAGCCGGCCCGCTTCACTCACTTCGTCTACGGCGTTGAGCGCCATTTTGCTGTTGTCCTGCGCCTGTGAGAGCACCTGGGTGATGGACGCGGAAAGTTCTTCTACCGTGGCGGCCTGCTCGGTAGAACCCGTGGCCAGGCTCTGTGCGCCGTCGGCAATTTGTGCAGAGCCCGCGGCCACTTGCTCGGCCGCCTGGCGAATCTCACTGATCATTGAATTGTTGTTGTCCAGCATGGAGGAAATGGCCTTGTTTACAAGGTCGTTTTCACTCCTCACGCTGATGCTTCCCGTGTAGTCGCCGTTGGCGATGGCATCCAGCACCAGTTCTTGTTCCTTGAAGGCATTTGCCATCGTCTCAAAGGAAGTGGCAAGCATACCAATTTCATCTCTTGTTTTCAGCTTTGATACGTCGATGTTCAGGTCACCCACGGCGATACGATCAGCCGCCTCAACAAGGCCCTGCGTGGGCGTGGCAATCAGTTTCGCATTTACAAGGGCCAGTGCCACACCAATGACCGCCGCCACTACGGTCAGGACCGCCATGGCAATCATCAGCACGTTGGCCAGGCGCGCATCCACCGCCTGGGTGTTGTCGGCATGCGAAAGGGTGTAATCCACCATCGCGGTGATGTCTTCCTCCACAAGGTCTACCGTGTCCGGTATCTCGTCCAATACTTGGTTGATCAGGGCATCGTCTTTGGCCTCTATGGCCGCAAGATACTCCTCCAGATGGGGGATGTATTGTGTCTCATAGGTGGATTTTAAAGCACTGTAATACTCATCTTCCCCCATGATATTCTTATAATCTTCCATTGCCTGTTCGAAATTGCCCCGGTACCGGTTCAACCTCTCTACGGCAGGCGCAAAATTCTCCTCGTCATCCAGGTTGATAAATTGGTCGCGGAAGGCGATGCGCTGCTGGTGCAGGGAGATTTCAATCTCTTCTGCATAATACAGCGCTTCCATATCCTTTTCGAAAAGGGCTGTCTCATTGGCGCTGAGGATATTGAGGCCGATAAAACCCAGTGCTCCCACCAGCACTGTGAGCGCCACTGCGATGAGAAAGCCCGACAGCAACTTATTGCGGATCTTCATGTTGCGAAATACGTTCATGAAGGTGTCCTCCATTCATAAAATATGATTTATTGAGCGGGGCGACGACATAACTGTTTTTATTATATAGGAATCGGCAATGTTTTACAATCATTATTTATAGCATTGACAAGGAATGCAAAAACCGACGGTAAATGCACGAGTGCATCCGCCGCCGGTGTACATCACCACCGTTTTCTTGATTTCATCTTCGATCATCTAACAATATCGATCCCGTCCAGGGTCGACGTCTTTTGTAACCCCCTGTATTTCCAGGATATCAATCTCATTGTTTTCTACGATTTGTCGAATTTTATCCAACTCTTCCTGCTCCACAATGAGGGAGATTCCACAACATTTGCTCAACACTCTTGGCGTAGGGGCGATTGTGGAGGACAGGCCCGACTGCCGCAGCAGTTTGTGCAGCATCATTCCCTCGTTGTGGTTTGGGAACAAGACATACCAAACCGTTTGGGGGTTCTCCATCTCACTCTCCCAGCATTTCCAGGAATGCGCCAACCCTTGTGCGCAGCTGGCCTGCATCTTCATCCGTATAATCCGTCTCGATGCCCAGGCAGGGGATCCCGGCCTCTTTCATCGCCTTTTCCACATTGTATCCCTCGATGTCATAGAGCGAGCAGAACTTCAGATTGACGTCAATCACGCCGTCTGCATCATACTCTTTGACAAGCCGTTTGATGTCGTCGATGCGTTTTTCGTTCGGGGTAAAACAGGCGCAGTTGATCTTCATGTAGCGCTCTGCCAATGCATCGATCTGCCCTTCCAGCGTGTCCCGGTTTTCCTCTACAAGATGCTCAAAATACCGCACGCCCGTACAGGTTTCCTCGGCCACGACGGCCGCCCCGCTGGACTCGACAATGTGGTGCAGTTTCCAGTTCGGGATGGCCATGGGCGTTCCTGTGATCAGAATGCGTTTTGCGCCCTCCTCATAGACACCCACGCCGTTCTGTACGCGCTCGTCCAGTTCGCCACACAGCTTGTTGATCATCTGGGCATTGCGGGCAGGGTCGTCATAGAACGCGATCTGGGAGACCAGCAGGCAATCTTTTCCACTGATGGGCGGGTTTGGCTGTTTGCGGAACTCATAAAGGCGGGCCAGGGCCCGGCGCTTGTCGTTGATCAGCTTGATGCCCTCTTTGAGTTTCTCCGCCGTCACTTTGTTGCCTGTAAACTCCTCCACCTTGTCTTTCAAGGCTGCGATCTCTTCGCCCCAGGCCTTCACGTCCTTATCCCGTTTCATCTGGGGCAGGTCCATCACGTAGACCGGCACATCCTCCGCCAGAATCTCCCAGGCTTTTTTCTTCCCGTCGCAGGTGGTCTCCCCGATATACATGTCCGCAATGCGGAAGAAGGGGCAGGTGGCGTCAAGCCGGGCCCCGACAGACGCCTTAATAAGCGGGCAGGTGGAGGTGGGCAACACCTTTTCGCCCCCCGGCACCCAGAATTGCGACCCTCCACAAAGGCCCGTGGCAATCGCATCCGCCGCAAAGATCACTTCATCGGGCACATAGACACAAAAGGTGCCGAACACCTTGCCGCCTGTCTTTTGGAATTCCACGAGCTCGGCGGGACGAATTCCGTGAATTTCCGCCACCACCATGTTGAAGAAATCCATGCCTTCCGGGCGGTTTTTCTGCGAAAGGTATACGTCCCCAAACGCCTGTGGAAGCACATCACACAACACATCGTGCGTCTGTAAATCCATACCCAGGTCTTGCCACATCTGCCGGTAGTCCGCCATCTTCTTTTCCTCCCAAACTCTTCACGTTGTCTGCCGCGTGTGCAAGGGCGGCTGTACACACCTCTGCGCGCCGGCAGCTCTTGTGAAAAATGTAACACCATATCGACGATAAGTCCAATTGTGCTTTTCTATATTGTCACCTCATACATAGAAACGGTCTATATGAAAAGCACGCATCAGAGAGGGGACAATAAGCAAGCATCCGCCCCACCCGCAGCCGTTTGCGGAAAGGCAGATGCTTGCAGCGCATCAAAAAACATCGGGTTCGGGCGGGATCTCTTTGACAAATACCATATGTCTAAAAGCGATACTCCGACTGGACACTGACCCATTTCTCGGTGGTGAATTTATCGACCACCCACTGGGCGTTGAACCGGCCCACACCCGATTGCTTTTCCCCGCCGAACATCACATGGGGTTCATCGTTGATGGACTGGTCATTGACATGCACCATACCCGACTCGATCTGCCGAGCCACCTGCATGCCATGATAAAGGTCTTTTGTAAACACACTGCCCGAAAGGCCATACTGCGTGTTGTTGGCAAGGGCGATTGCCTCGGCCTCCCCTTTGGCACGAAGCAGGCAGCAAACGGGGCCGAATACTTCGTTTTTCGCTGCGGGCATCTCATTTGTCGCCTCGGTGAACAGCCAGGGGTAGACAAGTCTCCCCTCTGTTTTTCCTTCGAGCAACACTTTTGCGCCCGCGTCCTTTGTGGCTTTCACATATCCCTCGATCTGCTCGATTTGTCCCTTGTTGATGATGGGGCCAATGAATGTGTCGGGGTCGGCGGGGTCGCCCACGGGCAGGTGTTTTGCCTCTTCGGCAAAGGCCTGGGCAAACTTGTCATACACAGAATCGAGCACGATGATGCGGTTGAGGGCCATGCACACCTGGCCCTGGTGGAAGAAGGCGCCAAACCCTGCCGCCTTGGCTGCGTGCTCAATGTCCGCATCCTCAAGCACCACCATGGCGTTGTTGCCGCCGAGCTCCAGCGATATTTCCTTGATCAGTCCGCTGGCGTTTTTGCGGATCTGCTTTCCCACCTCGGTGGAACCCGTGAAAGAGATGAGCTGCGGGATGGGGTGCTGCACGATGAGATCGCCAATCTCCGAGCCGCGCCCCGCCACGACGTTGAGAAGGCCTTTCGGCATGCCCGCTTTTTCAAACATCTCGGCGATGAGGAAGGCGGAGCCCGGGGTGTCGGTGGCGGGCTTCAAAACCACGGCGTTGCCTGTGGCCACAGCCGGCAGCACCGAACGCATGGCCAGCACGAGCGGCACGTTCCACGGGGCAATCACCCCGGTGACACCCCTGGGCGACTTAAAGATATAGTTCTCTTTCCCCGGGATATTGGAGGGCATGATCCTGCCGTCCATCATCAGGGGGAACTGCATGGCCTCTTTCACGATGTCGATGCTCGTAAAAAACTCGAAATCCGCTTTGGGCTTGGTTGAACCGCCCTCCTCCACAAGGCAGGCATAAATATCGTCCTTCATCTCGTGGATGGCGCCAATCAGTTTTTCCAGCATGGCTTGTTTTTCGCCCGGCGCCTTCGCGGCCCAATCCCTCTGTGCTTCCTGCGCGGCCTGGTAGGCGTCGTCCACGTCCTTCTCCCCGGCCGAACGGTAGGTATAGAGCGTGTCCCCGGTGAAAGGGTTCGTATTTGTCATTTCGCTCTTCCCTTGGCCGTCTCGCCACTGGCCGCCAATATACTGCTGTGTATACTTTTTCATCTCCATTCTCCCTTCTTCCGTTCCCAAACCTATAGGAACCATTTTGTTACTATTTATTGTACCACCCGATGGAAAAAAACAACAAGAATATTTTGTAGATTGTCCATAAATTTTCTCCATTCTCGACACATCTTTTATTCTTTTTGCGGGCATGTGGCAGAGAAAACTCTGCTTTTTCTTTTTGGCTGCGTTGAAAATGCAAAATATCGACCTTTTATCTTTTGCTTTTCCAACACACACATGATATAATTTAATCGTATCCCTTTGACAAAACGGCCCGTTGGATGGCCGTTTTCTATTGCATATATACAACCGGGAAGGAAGCGTTTTTGATGAAGACCGACGTCGTGATTGTGGGGGCGGGCCCTGCGGGCATTTTTACCGCCTTGGAAATGCAACGTGAAGGCAGTAAAAAATCCATCATAATGGTGGAAAAAGGCAGGCCCATCGAAAATAGGGCCTGCCCCAAGACAAAAACCGGAGAATGTGTGCAGTGCAAACCGTTCTGCCACATCACCACGGGTTTTTCAGGCGCGGGGGCTTTTTCGGACGGAAAGTTGAGCCTGAGCTATGAAGTGGGCGGCGAACTGCCCAGCTTGATTGGCGCCGAAAACGCCCAAAAGCTGATCAATTACACCGACGGCATCTACCTCGAATTCGGCGCCGGCCGCGAGGTGGAGGGCCTTGGCAACGAGGAAAAGACCAAGGACATCCGCAAAAGGGCCATCCAGGCGGGGCTAAAACTGGTGGACTGCCCCATACGCCACCTCGGTACCGAGAAGGCGCAGGAACTCTATCTGGCTATCGAAAAGCACTTGCAGGATAACGGCGTGGAGTTCCTGTTTGGCCACGAGTGCGGCGAGCTGCTGATCGAAGAGGGA
Source organism: Ruminococcaceae bacterium OttesenSCG-928-I18 (assembly GCA_030266325.1). GTDB lineage: Bacteria > Bacillota > Clostridia > Oscillospirales > Ruminococcaceae > JAAYCI01. The sequence goes on along the minus strand of JAJDHT010000007.1, from coordinate 26,709 downwards.
AAGTGCCGGGGGGTGCAGGTGTATCCCGCCGGCCAAGAGGACAAAGGGTTCGAGATCGAAGCGGAAGACACCGTGGTGGCCGCGGGGCGCCGGGGGGCCGACTGGCTTGAAAAAATGTGCGCCGAACACGGCATCGACCACCAGAGCGGCACCGTGGACATCGGCGTTCGCGTCGAAGTGCGCAACGAGATCATGGAGGACGTCAACAACGTCCTGTACGAGTCGAAACTCATCGGGTACCCGAAACCTTTTAAAAATAAAGTGCGTACCTTCTGCCAAAACCCCGGCGGTTTCGTCTCGCAGGAAAACTATGACAACGACCTTGCGGTTGTGAACGGGCACTCCTACAAGGACCTGAAAAGCGACAACACAAACCTCGCCATCCTCTGCTCACACAACTTCAGCTACCCGTTCAACCAGCCCATCGCCTACGCCAAAAAGATAGGCGAGTTGACCAACATGCTTGGGGACGGGCACATTCTGGTGCAGCGTTACGGCGACATCCTGGACGGCAAGCGCACCTGGCAGGAGGAACTGGACAAGGCAAACGTGCGCCCCACCCTGCCCGACGCCATCGCCGGGGACATCACCTCGGCCATGCCCTATCGCTCGATGGTCAACATCATCGGTTTCATCGGCGCTGTGGACTATGTGGTGCCCGGCTTCGCAAGCACCGAGACCCTACTTTACTCCCCCGAGCTCAAGTTCTATTCGAACCGGGTGAAGATGGACGAAGAGCTGCAGACCAACATCGAAGGCCTCTATTGTCTTGGGGATTCAAGTGGCTGGACAAGGGGCCTCATGATGGCTTCGGCCATGGGGGTCAAGTGTGGGCGGAAAATAAAATAGCCCGCGCAGGCGCGAGGGCTATTGGCGGGGGAATTGTCTTCTAGCCTAAGACAGCAGGTCGTCCAGCTTTCTCTCCAGCTCTGCAAAAGAGCCTGCCTGCCGGTCTGCGCCCGAGACGTCCTGCTCGACACCGCCCCCTTTGAACCCAACGACCAGCATGCCGGCATTTTTGCCCGCCCGGATACCGGTGGCCGAGTCCTCCACCACGACGCACTCGGCAGGGGACACGCCAAGCAGTTCTGCGGCCCGCAGGTAGCCGTCGGGAGCGGGTTTTGGGTTTTGCACAAGATCCACCGGGACGACGGCCCCAAACAGGCCGTGCAGGTGGAAGCGGTTGAGCACCGTGAGCAGATCCCGGCTGGCCGAAGAGGACACAAGCGCCGCCGCAAGGCCCCGGCCCTGCAGCAGGCGCAGGAAAGGGACCACCCCTTCGATCAGCCCGATGTTGTCCAAAAGGTAGGTGTTTCCCGAATACGCGTCCACCTCCCTGCGGCACTCTTCCACTGTCATCGGAAGCTGATACCTCTGCACCATGTCGGCCGCCACATCCCGCTGGTTGCTGCCGATATATCGCTTCATTTCCTCGGGCGTCGTGCGTACGCCTTTCGAGCACAGGTAGTTACAAGAGAGCCCTAAAAAAACTTCCTCACTCTTCACGATGACACCGTCCATGTCGAACAAAACCGCTTTTTTCATGCAAATTCCAATCTTTCCTATGTGTTTTGGACGTATACTTCTACGCTAACCAATTGTATATTGTACACAACCGGTATCGATTTTGCAAAGGAGTGGTTCTGTGATGGCGAAGCACAAGATACGAAAGTTGCTTGTGGCGTTGGCAACGGTTCTGGTTTTCGGCGTGCTTGTTTCCTGTGGGCCGGGGGAAAAGGACCCAAAAGGGTGGGCGCAGGGGATTTTTGATAAATCTCTACAGAAACTGGCCGAGCAGGGCGCGGTCGAGTACGACCCGGAAGAATTCCTGTTTACGTTTGAAGAGACCGAGGCAGGCGACTTCACCCCTCTTCTGACAAGCGACGCGCTCGCGCTGTATGGCGATTCCCCTGTGACAATAGGCGAGCGTGTGATCTATAGCCTGTGCAAGCCAGACGGCGAAATTGTCGTGTTTAAAAATGACGGTTCGGATCTCAATTTGCCCGTTTACACCCCCGTTCAACCGGATGACATAGCTCGGCTTACCGACGTTGACCCCGCCCGTTTCGCTAACAAACTTAAAGAGTGTGATACCCTCATTGTGTATGGCGGGTTTGAGTCTGAGCGCTCACAAGATTACTATATGGGCGGTATGGACCGTGTGAAGACAACGACACTGGTCTTTGTGATCGACGCGAGGGAAAAAGAGATTCTGCACATCGAGGTAATTGGAACCGATGCGCCGGGCAACATGACCGACGTGGGGTATACGACCGGACACACCCTGGACGAGGAGGCGGCGCAGTATGTGTCTGCGCTTTTGAACGGATGACACAAACTAAGGCGGCGGCCATTTCTTTTCTTGCTTCTTACACAAATCCATGGTATACTGATTCGGCAATACACACGCATTGCGGGTTTTTCCCTGTGCCTTTTTAAGGTGGAAAAACAAAAAACAATGCGGAGGGAAAACAAATTTTTGGAGGTAAGTAATGGCAGTCGTATCTATGAAACAACTTCTCGAGGCCGGCGTACATTTCGGCCACCAGACCCGGAGATGGAACCCCAAGATGGCGAAGTACATCTTCACCGAACGCAACGGCATTTACATCGTCGATTTGCAGAAGACTGTTAAAAAAATGGACGAGGCGTACAATTTTGTGCGCGACCTCTCCACCGACGGGCAGATGTTGTTGTTCGTGGGCACCAAGAAACAGGCACAGGAATCCATCCGCGAAGAGGCCACCCGCTGCAGCATGCCGTTCGTGAACGCCCGCTGGCTGGGGGGAATGCTCACCAACTTCCGCACCATCCGCCGCCGGATCGACCGGATGGAGCAGCTGAAGAAAATGCGTGAAGACGGTACCTTTGAGATGCTTCCCAAAAAAGAAGTGATCAAGCTGGAGCTAGAGATCGAAAAGCTGGAGAAATTCCTGGGCGGTGTGAAAAACATGGACCGCCTGCCCGGCGCCCTGTTCATCGTGGACCCGCGCAAAGAACGCATTGCCGTGGCCGAAGCACGCAAACTGCACATCCCCATCGTGGCCATTGTAGACACCAACTGCGACCCTGACGAGATCGATTATGTGATCCCGGGCAACGACGACGCCATCCGTGCCGTACGCCTGATTTCGAGCGCCATGGCAGACGCCGTGCTGGAGGGCCGCCAGGGGGAACAGATGGAAGAAGCCGAGGAAACCGCCCAACTGGACGGAGAGATCGAGGACGAAGTGGAAAAACTGGTGGAAGCGGACGAACCCAAGGCCGCCGAAGCCTAAACGTTTAAAAACCCCTTCTGTCTCCCCCCGCTGTGGGCGGGCGGAGACATTTTTCTCTAAAAACATTTTCTTTAAAAAATATAGAAATGAGGAGATCCCATGGCATTTACCGCACAAGACGTAAAAGCCCTGCGCGAGCGTACGGGCTGTGGTATGATGGACTGTAAAAAAGTGTTGGCCGAGGCCGACGGAGATATGGATAAAGCGGCGGAGCTGCTGCGCGAAAAAGGGTTGGCGGCCGCGAACAAAAAAGCGGGACGCATCGCCTCCGAAGGTATGGTGCACGCCATTGCCGATATGGATGGCGAATGCGGCGTGGTTGTCGAGGTGAACAGCGAGACCGACTTTGTGGCAAAAAACGAGAACTTCCAAAAGTTTGTCCATGACCTGGCGGGTATCATCATGAAAGAGAACCCCGCCGATGTGGACGCCCTGATGAAACTAAAAATGGGCGACGGCACCGTGGAGGACGAGTTGCGCGAGAAAATCCTCGTGATTGGGGAGAATTTGAAGATTCGCCGTTTCGAGCGTTTTGCGGGCAAGGCCTGTGCCTATGTGCACGGCGGCGGCACCCACGGTGTGCTTGTGGAGTTTGATGCGAGCAACGAGGTCGCAAAAAAACCGGAGTTTGCCGCCTTTGGCAAGGACATCGCCATGCACATCGCGGCTGAAAACCCCAGTTATGTGCGCCGTGAAGACGTACCCGCGGAGATCATTGAAAAAGAAAAAGAAATCCTGAAGGCTCAGGCGATCAACGAGGGTAAGCCCGAGAATATCGCCGAGAAGATGGTGGCTGGACGCATCAAGAAGTATTACGAGCAAAACTGCCTGCTGGAGCAGAAGTTTGTGAAAGACAATGACATCACCGTGCAACAATATGTAGACCAGAGTGCAAAAGACCTGGGCGGTGAGATAAAAATTGAGGGCTTCGCACGGTTTGAAAAAGGCGAAGGGCTCGAAAAGAAAAACGAGGATTTTGCCGCCGAAGTGGCCGGCATGGTGAAGTAGCACATACACACTTTTCACACAGAGAGCCAGCCAATGAAGCGCGCTCCCCACAACTGGGCCACGGGGTATCTGCGCCGCGGTCCGACAAGTCCGCCCCCAAGGGGCGGGGTATAAGACCCCACCAGTGGGGGATAAAAGATCATCACTTTCGCCTTTTCCCCGTGAGAAGGCGAAAGTTTTGCTTTTTCCTCTGTTTTATGCTAAAGTATAAAAGTGAGAATCCACACTTCTCTTGGCCACGGGAGGCGGGCATGACATTCAAACGCAACAAAGACACCGACCGGCTTTTCAAAGCCGTGATGAGCCTTGAAACCGTAGACGAGTGCTACGATTTTTTCGAGGATCTGTGTACGATGAAAGAGCTGGCCGACATGACCCAGCGCTTCAAGGTGGCGGGCATGCTGTTGGACGGCAACACCTACGAGCAGATCATAGAGAAAGTGGAAATCAGCACGGCGACCATCAGCCGCATCAACCGCTGCATCCAGTACGGCGGCGGCGGGTATAAAACGGCCATTGACCGCGTGGATGCCAAATAGAGAAACGCCCATAGATGAAAGCGCTGTGAACTTCCCGCCCCGGGCGAGAGGTCACGGCGCTTTGTCATTTCCGCTGTAGATATAACACAAAGTCACTTTGGGGTCGGCGTTGTCTCCAAAGGCTGGATGAGGAGAATAGGCAGGACAAGTGTGGTGACAAAACCGATGGCCAGCATGAAAACATACCGCGTGTATTCGCTTTTTTACAACTTCATCGCGAAATCGCTCCATCCTCTATAGAAGTATCCACAAACGCACCTTTATACAGGATGGCCATCTTAGAAAACCCTGCTTTTTGCAACAGGCTCGGCGCGATATCAAACCCTCCGTTCAGGGTGGCCGTGGTATGGCTGTCGCTTGTGATGATGACACGCGCATCCCGCTGGGCGAGGTGGCGCAGCAGAAAAAGGGAGGGACAGGGGGAATCCCGGAAGCCTCTGTACACGGGCGCCATGTTCATTTCCACCATACCGCCGTACCCTTTCACTATATCGATCACCTCATCTAGGGCAGACAAGGCCACATCCCTGTAAAAAGAGCTCTCCTCATCGAAAATGGCGTTGTGGGTATTGTGTTTTTTGATCAGGTCGAAGTGACCCACGATGTCAGGGCGGTTTTCGCGAATATTCTGCACGCTGAGATCATAAAAAGCGCGGACCATTTCCCTCCAGTCCCCATCGTAAAATTCCCTGCAGGCGCGGCCCAAACATTCGGCGGAATCATCTACAGCACAGTAGCTCCCGTTCTGAGGCGGCAGATAGTGGTTTGAACCGATGAAATAGTCGAACCCCTCCGCCTTCAATGGGCTCATGGTGTCCCTCTCGGCGCCGCATAAGATGTCCATTCGTCCCTCGAACGCCTTTTTCACCCGCGCCACATCGTTTTTATAACCCGCCTCGTCCTGCATGCCAAAGCCCGGATGGCCAGTCTCCGCCATGTGCGAAGAGAGGCCAAGGTCCGTAAAACCGAGGGCAAAGGCGGCTTCCGCCATCTCCATGGGGGTGTTGGCGCCGTCGCACCAGCTCGTGTGGGTGTGGGCGTTGGACCTCAGTATCACTGCATCGTCTCCTGTTTCACCTTTTTGTCCACCACATGGCGCGCAGCCAGTTCCTTTCGAACATCGGCCAGAGGAATGTCCATCTCGGCCATAAGCACCAAAATATGGTAGCAGAGATCGGATATTTCGAAAACCGTCTCTTTTGCATCGGCCTTCGCGCCGGCAATCACGACTTCGGTGGACTCCTCCCCCACTTTTTTGAGGATTTTCTCCCGGCCCTTTTCGTACAAATAGCTCGTATAACTTCCCTCTTTGGGGTTTTGTTTTCGGTCCAGCAGCATTTTATAAAGGCTCTCGAGGGAAAACTCCCTTTGCTCCTCGTCCTCGAAAAGCAGCTGGAAAAAGCAGCTTTCGGCCCCCGTGTGGCAGGCGGGGCCCTCTTTTATGACCTTGACGACGAGCGCGTCGGCGTCACAGTCGGCCCTGACCGACACGACATGCTGGATGTTGCCGCTCTCTTCGCCCTTGCGCCAAAGCGTTTTACGGCTGCGCGAATAAAAGCAGGTGCGTTTTTCGGCAATCGTCAGTGCCAGGCTATCCTGGTTCATATAGGCTACCATCAGGACTTCATCCGTATAAAAGTCTTGTATGACCGCCGGGATCAAGCCGTTTTCATCATATTTTAAGTCGGTAGGTTTCAGCATGGTTGCTCCCTTCGTTTTCACTTTCTCCTGTCAGGCCACCACCCGCATGGGGATGCCTTTTTCGGCCAAAAACCGCTTTAGTGCGGGAATGCCCACTTCCTTATAATGGAAAATGGACGCTGCAAGCCCCGCGTCCATGCCGGGCAGGCGGAAGAGCGCTTCAAAATCTTCCCTTTTCCCCGCCCCCCCGGAGGCGATGATGGGCAGGGAAACCGCTTCGGCAACGGCAGAGAGCAGCTCGAGATCGAAGCCGTTTTTGACGCCGTCGGTGTCCATGCTGTTGACGACGAGCTCCCCGGCGCCGAGGGCCTCCCCTTTTTGGGCCCACTCGATGGCATCGAGGCCGGTGTCCTCGCGCCCTCCCTTCGCGAACACGTGAAAGGCGCCCCGCACCCGCTTGACATCCATCGAGAGCACCACACACTGGCTGCCATAGCGCTTGGCGCCCTCTTCGATGACCTCGGGCCTTGCGACGGCGCCCGAGTTGACACTGACCTTGTCGGCCCCGCATTTGAGGACGCGGTCGAAATCCTCAAGGCCCCGTATCGCGCCACCCACAGTCAGGGGGATAAAGACCTGAGACGCCACCCGGGTGAGAACGTCCGTGAACAGCCCGCGCCCCTCCGCCGAGGCCGTGATGTCATAAAAAACAAGCTCGTCCGCACCCTGTTCGTTATAGAACGAAGCCAATGCCACAGGGTCTTCCACATCCCGCAGGCCCTCAAAATTGACCCCTTTTACCACCCTGCCGTCCCGTATGTCGAGGCAGGGGATGATTCTTTTGGCCACCATCTACCTCATCTCCCCTCTTCCTGCACACCCGCGAGGCATATCGCTTGCCCAAGGTCTATCCCCCCGGTGTAAAGCGCCTTGCCTATGATGGCCGCATAGAGTCCCATCTGCCGCAGAGCGGCGATATCTTCAAGCGTGGAGACACCGCCCGAAGCGGTGATGTGCAAACCATCGATATCGCTGAGCTGCCGATAGATTTCCAAGTTGGCACCCGTCCCCGTGCCGTCGCGTGAGATGTCGGTGTAGATGATATACCGCACACCGATCTCCCGCATTTTCAGGCAAAAATCCACGCTGTCTGTTTCGGAAGTAGACAGCCAGCCTTCCACGGCCACCTTGCCATCGCGCGCGTCGACCCCGACGGCAATCTTTTCCTTGAACCTGTCCACCATCTGTTTTGTAAAGGCCGGGTCTTTCAGGGCGGAAGTGCCCAGAATCACACGGTCTACACCCATGGCAAAGCTGTTCTCTATGTCCTTTTCGGTGCGCAACCCTCCGCCCAGTTCGGTGAATACATTCGTCTTTTCAAGAATTTTTTTTACGGCGGCCTGGTTGCAGGGCCTGCCCGCTTTGGCACCCTCGAGATCCACCAGATGCAGATGGGTGGCCCCTTTTTTTTGGAATGCTTCGGCAAAGGCCGCGGGGTCGTTACCGAACGTCTGCTGTTGACTGTAATCTCCCTGGTAGAGGCGCACGGCCATGCCCTCTATCAGATCAATGGCCGGAAACAAGAGCATCTACCTCACCTCCCCGAAAGCTTCGAGCATCGAAAGCCCCACCTTACCGCTTTTTTCAGGGTGGAACTGTGTTCCATAGACATTGTCGGCCTGCACGGCCGCCGTGACGTTCAGCCCGTACTCACAGCTTGCGGCGAGGCTGTCCCCGCAGTTTTTTGCATGGTAGCTGTGGACAAAATAAAAGGCGTCCCCTTCGCGCGTGTTCTTAAAAAGCGGGCACGTTGGTTTTTCCAGATGCAGTGGGTTCCAGCCGATGTGCGGCACTTTGTAGGCAAGCCCCGCCTCGCGCAGGTCCGCCTCCAGGCTGCACACCTGTCCCGGTACAAGCCCCAGGCCTTCGCACTCACCAAACTCGAAGCTTTTCTCGAAGAGCAGCTGCATGCCAAGGCAGATGCCCAAGAGGGGTTTGCCGCGTTTCGCCTGGTCGACGAGCGCCTCGGCCAGACCTGTGGACCGCAGCTTTTGGGCGGCGTCCCCAAAAGCCCCCACGCCGGGCAGAATGATTTTGGACACCTTCGTAAGTTCTTCGGGGTCCCCGGTAAGCTGGACGGCAAACCCGAGGGCATGCAGGGAGGAACGCAGGCTAAACAGGTTCCCCACCCCGTAATCGATGACGGTGATTTTGTCGTTCAACGCGATTCTCCTCTTATGAGATTTTGGTTCCCACGGGCCGTTTGCGGCTGCCTGTCATGAGACGATTCTCTCCACCGCCTCAAGAAGGGCCTGCATCTCCGCCTCGCTGCCCACGGTGATGCGCAAACGGTTTTGGATGCGCGGTTTTTCGAACCACCGCACAAGGATACCCCGCTCGCGCAGGCACTCAAACAGTTTTTTTGCGGAAAACTCCGGATGTTCGACAAAGAGGAAATTCGCCTTGCTGTCCGTGCAGGAAAAACCCATCTCCTGCAAGGCACGCTGTGCCTTGTCGCGCGTTTTCACGATGCGGGCGGTGCAGTCTTCGTAATAGGCCTGGTCCTCCAGGGAGGCGATGGCCGCCGCCATGGTCATGGTGTTCACATTGTAGGGGTTAAACCCGTAACGCATCCGGCCGAGGTCCTCGATGAGCTCGGGGCGGCCCGCCGCATAGCCGAAGCGCGCGCCGGCCAAACTGCGGGATTTGGAAAAGGTGCCGGTGACAAGCAGGTTGTCATACTTCTTGACAAGGGGCACGGCCGTCTGCCCGCCAAAAGCGATATAGGCTTCGTCCACAACGACAAGCGACTCCCGGTTTTCCCGCAGGATCGTTTCGACTTCCTGGCGCGAAAGCGCCAGGCCCGTGGGTGCGTTTGGGTTGGCAATAAACAGCGTGCGCCCAAGGGCATGGTAGTCGGAAGGGGTGAGGGAATAATCCTCCGCGAGGGGCAGAACAAGGGAATCCACCTCGTACATGTCGGCGAAGACGCGGTAAAAACCATAAGTGATGTCGGCGAAGGCCGCCCCCCGCGGGCAAAAAGCCCAAAAACAAAACGCCAACACCTCGTCGCTGCCGTTTGCAATGAACAGGTGGTCCTCCGGCAGACCCAAAAAATGCGAGAGGGGTTTGTGCACCGATTCGCAGCTGATCTCCGGGTATAGCTGGATACGTTCGAGGCTCTTTTCCACCGCCGGCCACACCCCGGGCGCCGGCGGATACGGGCTTTCGTTTGTGTTGAGCTTCACCCATTTCCGCCCGGTGGGCTGTTCGCCCGGCGTATAGGGCGCGATGCCCTGAAAGCGTGGGTTTAAAAAACGAGACATCCTACACCTCTATCCTACTGGCTCTTCCGTATCCCGTACACGGATTGCGACGCTTTTCGCATGGGCATCCAGGCCCTCGCGCAGGGCAAAGGCCTGCACCTGCTGCGCGTCTTTCTGCAGTGCTTCTTTTGAATAATATAAGTAGCTGCTCTTTTTGGTGAAGTCGTCGACAGAGAGGGGCGAATAGAAACGGGCGGTGCCCCCCGTGGGCAGCGTGTGGTTCGGCCCGGCAAAATAATCCCCCAGCGCCTCGGGGGTATGGCTGCCCAGAAAGATACTGCCGGCGTTTTTTAAGAGCGGGAGCAACGCGAAGGGCTCCTCCGTACACACCTCCAGATGCTCCGGCGCGAGCGCGTTCGCGAAGGCCACGGCCATTTTTATATCGGGCGCCAGGAGGATCATCCCATTGTTTTCGAGAGAGGCTTTTGCAATCTCTTTGCGTGACAGGCAGGGCAGCTGGTGTTCCAGCTCCCGCCGAACCTCTTTTGCAAGGGCTTTGCTTGTGGTTACGAGCACCGAGGCCGCCATCGTATCATGCTCGGCCTGGCCAAGCATATCGGCCGCCACCACAGGGGCCTGTGCCGTTTCGTCGGCCAGCACAAGGATGTCGCTCGGCCCGGCGATCATATCGATGTCCACCTGGCCGTATACCATCTTTTTCGCTGTTGCCACATAGATGTTTCCAGGACCGACGATCTTATCGACCCTCGGCAGGCTTTGGGTTCCCCAGGCAAGCGCCGCCACCGCCTGCGCGCCGCCCACGCGGAAGATGTTATCCACACCGGCCACGGAGGCCGCCGCGAGGATGGCCGGTGAAACCTTACCCTCTTTGTCGGGGGGCGTGACCATGACTACGTCCTCTACACCGGCAATCTTGGCGGGAATCACGTCCATGAGAACGGTGCTGGGGTAGGCCGCCGTGCCTCCCGGCACATAGACACCCACCTTTTCCAAAGGCAGCACCCTCTGCCCCATGACAACCCCCGGCCTCTCCGCCAGGACAAACCCCTGCCGAACCTGTTTTTCGTGAAAGGCACGGATGTTGCGGGCGGCCTGCTCCAAGACCGAGAGAAATTCCTTTCCCACCGCCTCGCGGGCGGCGGCCACCTCCTCGGCGGGCACCGAGAGGTTGTCCAGTTTCGCGCCATCAAACGTTTCTGTAAAGGCAAAAAGCGCCTCGTCACCCTTTTCGCGCACCGCTGTAAGGATGGACGCCACTGCCCCGTCCACTTCTTTTTCTTCGCAGGCCCGCCGACGCAATACCTCGGCCGGGTTCACCTGGTTTGTCTCGCGAATCTCTATCACAGCAATCCTTCCAATCTGTCGAGTAGTCTGCGTATTACCTCCCCCTTAAACCGCCAGGAGGCCCTGTTGGCGATGAGCCGGGCCGAGGAAGGGGCCACATCGGCCAAAACGGCCAGTTCGTTCTCTTTCAGCGTGGAGCCCGTTTCCACGATGTCAACAATCACATCGGCCAGGCCGATGATGGGCGCCAGCTCGATAGATCCGTTGAGTTTGATGACCTCCACGGCCTGGCTTTGGCCCGCATAATATCGCCTGGCCACGTTCGGGTATTTGCTGGCCACCCGGAGCGTGGCTGCGGGGTCTGGCACAAAACCTTTTTTCCCGGCCACGGCCAACTTGCACTTTCCCAGATCCAGGTCGAGAAGTTCCAGCACTTCGGCGCCGCTTTCCAGCAAAATATCCTTGCCCACCACCCCGATATCGGCGGCCCCGTGTTCCACATAAATATCCACGTCGGTGGGCTTTACAAGAAAATAGCGCACCCTGCTTTGGGGGTCCTCGAAAACCAGCTTTCGGCTTTTTTCCCCGATTCCCTCACAGGAAAAACCCGCTTTTTCAAATAAACCGTACACCTGGTTTCCGAGACGTCCCTTGGGCAAGGCCACATTGAGGTAGTCGTCTGCCGGGCGGTTATTTGCACGCCGGGAAAGCACCGTAGAATCCTCCAGCACATTCAGGTACAAAGCGAAGCCAAGCGCGCCCTGCCTCTTTTGAAAGCGCTGCATGAGGTTGTCGTAGCGGCCCCCGGACAAAAGCGCCTGAGACGCCCCTTTGACAAAACCCTGAAAAATAAGCCCATTGTAATAGTCAATATCGTTGAGGATGGAAAAGTCCAGCCGCAGCTGCACCCCCTCTGTCTCTCCTATCTTTTTGGCAACACTCTCGAGCTCTAAAAGCGGCTTTTGAGCACCCGGCACATCTTGCGCCAACTCTTGCGCCTTTCTATAGGTCTCCTCGAAGGGCCCCGACAGCGTGGCCAGTACCGCCAGCTTTTCTGTCTTGTCCTGCTCAAGGCCGGCCGATTTTGCCGCCTCGCGCATCCCGTGAGGGCTTTTTTCCCGTAGCGCTTCCAGGGCCAAAGCCCGCTGTTCGCAGGCGCCAAAGGGAGCCAGCATGGCCTCGATGAATTCCATATGAGAGAGGTCCAGCGCCGAAGGGCCCACAGCAGAGAGGCTTTCTGCGGCCAGAAGAAGCACCTCGGCCTCGGCCTGCACGCCCTCTCCGCCCAAATACTCAAGGCCCATCTGGCGTATTTCGCGGTATTCTCCGCTGGCCTTGTTGCGCCGGAACACATGCTCGTTATAGTAGACCTTCCTCGTCTCCCCGCTCGGGGTGTTTTTCACCAGCGAGAGGGTAAGGTCCGGCTTTAGCGCCATCAAGCGGCCATCCGCCGAGGTAAAGGAGATCACATCCTCCCCTTTGAGGAAAGGCCGGTTCTGCATATAGAGGTCATATTCTTCAAAACTGCCCATGCGAAAAAGCTGATACCCGCGCTTTTCAAAAAGGGCACGCAAGTGCAGAACCACCCGCTCTTCCCCGCGCAGATTCGGCAGAATACAATCGTCCATTCAAAATATCCTTTCCTGAAAACACAGGCCTTTTTACATCATTTACCTCTGTCACGCCCGCTTATTGTATCACACTGGTTTTGATTATACAACGCTTTACTGATTTAGTCAAGTAAATTGATAACTTGAAAAAGTAACACTCTCATAACGTCACAAAACCAGTTCTTTTGTGGCCACGGACCGGGTGAACACCGCGTCATGTTCCACAAAAATCATGGTGGGGGCGCTGTCCAGCACGGCTTTTTCCACCTGCTCCCGGCTGAGGACATCGATGTAATTGAGCGGCTCGTCCCACACGAAAAGGTGGGCGGGTTTTGCCAATGACGCGGCAAGGCAGACCTTTTTCTTCTGGCCGGCACTATAGCTCTCCATGCTTTGGCCAAACGCTTCACGCGAAAAATCCAGCTTGCGCAGCAGGGCCAGAAAGAGACTTTCTTCGACCCCCATGTGTTGCGCAAAAATACGCAACGAACCTTGCAGAAAATCCGTCTCTTGGGGCAGGGTGCTGACAACAAGCCCTCCCATGCGCCTCAGGGTGCCTTTTGTGGGTTCCTGTTCCCCCAGTATGAGGCGGAGCAGGGTGCTCTTCCCGCTCCCATTCGCCCCGCGCACCACCATGCGGTCCCCCTCATCCAGGTCAAAATCCAGGTGGGAAAACAGGGTTCTGTCACCATAGCGAACACCAATGTCTTCGGCCGTCAGCAGTCTTTTTTTGTCGGGGGGCAAAAGGTGAAACTTGAGTGGTTCCACGTCTTCCACATTTTTAAGCAGCTTTTCTTTTTCCTCAATATCGCGTGCCCGTCTTTTTTCAATGGATTTGCTGCGCTGCATCATCCGGGCGGCCTGATGGCCGATGTACCCGCGGTCCACCGAGGCGGGTCCCTTGTCATAGGTGGCGCTGCGGCTGTTTTTTTTGCTTTTTTCGATCTTGTCACTCCATTTTTCGGTGCGCGCGGCCGCCTCTTTCAGGCGTGATATCCCCGCCTCCAATTTACGGTTTTCCGCTTTTTCGAACTCGTCGCGTTGGGTGCGGTTGTGGCGCCAGGTACTGTAATTGCCCCTTTGCAGCTCAATGTCCGCGCGGTTGATCGACAATACATGGTCGATGGCTTCATCCAAAAAGGCACGGTCGTGGCTGACGAGGATAAAACCCTGCTTGCTGCGAAGCCACCGCGCCACCGTGCGCCGCCCGTTTGCATCCAGATGGTCGGTGGGTTCGTCAATGAGCAAAAAACGATGCTTTTTCAAAAAGAGGGCCGCGAGCAGAAGCTTTACACGTTCTCCCCCCGAAAGGCTGCTGTAAGGTCTGTCAAGGGCTTCGGCAGGAACCTCAAGCTTGCCACACTCCGCCCGGATGAGCTCGTCGATGACATAACCGTCGGCCGCACTGTAAGCGCTTTCGATTTCACCATATTTCCGGATTGCCTGCTCGCTGCCCTCCTGCATGAGCAACCGCATTTTTTCCTCCCACTCGTCGAACGGGGCAATGACACTGCGGGCCACAGACAAGGCCCCCTCTCCCCGCTCGACGGGAGAAAGGGGAAAGTATTCGAAAACCTCGGCAGAGAGGATTTCCCCCGTGCCCTGCAGTTTTCCAAGCAACAGGTTCAAAAATGTGGTTTTCCCGCGCCCGTTGCGGCCAATGAGCCCAAGGCGCCAGAGGGTATCGAGCTCCAGATGAACATGGGAAAACACGGGTGACAGCGCCCCGGGATAGGTAAAGGATAGATCTAGAATCTGTATCAGCGACATAGGACATGCCCCTTTCTAGTAAAGGAATATCCTGCAATGGAAAAAAACGTTCCATGACAGGTTTTGAAGCGTCGGAACCATGGGGGCCGCCCCCCTCGCCGCAGGGACCGGGGCATTCTTTTAGAAAAAAGAAAAACCGCCAAAGGCCCCGAGGGTGACTTTTGGCGGTTCACACAAGCGTAAAACAGCACAAAAAAAGAATCACCACTGCGGCACTGCCGGCAGACAGCGATGCAAACCACATTCAAATGCGGCATTCATCCGTCTGCAATCATTAGGCAGTTTTGCGCAAGTTGGTAATTCCCCTTTCAAAAACTATGGTAAGTGTATCAAAGCGGCAAACCCTTGTCAAGCTTTTGAGGTGATTTTGAGAGTCCCTATCGCGTCGTTTATCGGGTAAATTTCATGTGGCCTCCCCCCGCCGAAGGCGGGGGGAGGCCACAAAAAACCTTCTGTATTTTTCATTGAAAACGCACTTGGGACACTCCCTGGTAATTCGATACCCCGTAGCAAGCTACGGGCAGCGCGCTTCACTCGTCGCCCAGGCCCTGCCGCGAGAGCAGTGTCTTCAGTTCATCCATAAAGGTATTGATGTCGCTAAACTGGCGATATACGGACGCAAAGCGAACATAGGCCACCTCGTCCACCGCCTTGAGTTCCTGCATGGCAAGCTCTCCGATTTCAATGGAGGACACCTCGCGCTCATAAGTGCTCAGAAGCGTCTGTTCAATGTTGTCGACCATGGTTTCCAGCATCTCGTAGGAGACCGGCCTCTTGTAGCTGGCCCGCATGAGCCCCCGCATCAGCTTCTCCCGGTCGAACGCTTCCCGCTGCTTGTCTTTTTTTACAACCATAAGCGCTACGGTCTCTACGATTTCATACGTGGTGAAACGCTTTTTGCAGTTCAAACACTCGCGGCGGCGGCGGATGCGCGCCGCGTCGTCGGTGGGTCTCGAGTCGATCACTTTGGAGTCCACCGCGCCGCAATAGGGACATTTCATCTTTTGTTTCCTCCTGTTTTCCCCGTGCTTATATCAATGATTGTATATACCGCATGGCCTCGACAAGCTCCTCATTTCTTGTGAAGCCATCCTGATAGAGTTCTATGATCAGATCTCCTTGGTATCCATAAGAGCGCAAGCGCTTTACAAGGGCGGGGAAATCCAGCCGGCCTTTACCCGGAAGCATGCAGTCTTTCTGGGGGGTAAAATCGCTGATGTGCACATGCCGAATGTCTTCGCCCATCGCCGTGAGCATTTCATCCAGGCTTGCTTTTTTCCGCTGCACCTGTTTCGTATCCAGGGTGAACGCCGCAGCATCACCAAACATCGGGCGGAGTATACGCACATTGGCAGGGTCTCCGAGGCGGCAGTAGTGAACATTCTCGTGGCAAAGAACCACGCCATACTGCCGTCCCAACTCCGAAAGCGTCCGAAAGTGCTCTGCATATTCACCGTGGGAAAACTGCTCGGAATTTTGATTATGGTCGCCATGGAACACAAGTTTGTTGGCACCCAGGCGTCCACATATTTCGTAGTAACGTTTAAATAGAGACAACCCATCCCAAAACCTCGTGGGGTAATGGGAGGCAAAAAAATAGCCGTCGAGCATGGAGGAAAAGGGGTGCACAGAGACGACCTCGGTACCCGAACCCTTTACAATATCACAGAGCCTGTCGATATAGGCGTCTTCCGCTTCGCTGAATGTGTTGAGAAAGACCTCGGTGACCGGCGAGCCCATCTGCACCACCTGTTGCAGAGAAAGCACCGTATCTTCCGGGAAAAAACAGGAGGTGGAGATCCCACAGCGCATTGCATCCCTCCTGGTTCAATAACGAATACGAGTGTAAGGAAACGCGCTCCCCGCAGCCGGGCTACGTCCTCACCGCCCGGCACGGCATGGTAGAGACCGCACATTTGTGAGGGGCGGGGAGTAATTTGGTATTATTATGCCATAGACTTGCCCAAAATGCAAAACCACACCACCCGTTCACGAAAGGCACCGGGTGGTGTGGTCCAAAGAACGTTCGTTATTTCTCCCTGTATCAATCGAACTGGTATCGAAGGATGGGGTGGCGGGCCGCCTCCACTTCGTCCGGCCTCTTTACGGGTGTGGTGAAGGGCGCCCCATGAAGTTTTTCAGGCTCCTCCTTTGCCATGCGGAACAGGGTGTTGAAAGCCTCCGCCGCCTCATCAAGCGTCTCTCTCGTCTCTGTCTCAGTGGGCTCCACCATCAGCGCCTCCTCCACAATGAGCGGGAAATACATCGTGGGCGGGTGGATGCCGTAGTCGAGCAGGCCTTTGGCGATATCCAAAGCGGAGATGCCGGTCTCTTTCTTGAGTTCACTGAGGCCGAGCACAAACTCGTGCATACTGGGTTCTTTATAGGCCACATATTTGCCGTCGGCGATCTTTTTGCGAAGGTAGTTCGCATTGAGCACCGCGCCCTCGGAGGCCTCTTTGACACCGTCGCTGCCAAGGGAGAGGATATAGCAGAGCGCGCGCACCACCACAAGAAAGTTCCCGTAGAAACTGCGCACCTTGCCGATGCTGTCGGGCCGGTTGTACTCGAGCGTGTACCCATTTTTGGTCTCGGAGACGATGGGTACGGGCAGAAAGGGACGCAAAATCTCTTTGCAGCCAACGGCGCCGCTGCCCGGGCCGCCGCCGCCGTGAGGCGTGGAAAAGGTCTTGTGCAAATTGAGATGGATGATGTCAAAACCCATCGCACCGGGGTTGACGATACCCATGACGGCGTTGAGGTTGGCGCCGTCATAATAGCAAAGGCCACCGGCCGTGTGCACAAGATCTGTGATTTCGGCGATGTTTTTTTCAAAAATGCCCAGGGTGTTGGGGTTTGTGAGCATAACACCGGCCGTCTTGGGCCCTACCGCCGAGCGGAACGCCTCCATATTGGTACAACCGTCGGGGCCGCTTGGGATGGTGACCACTTTGTAGCCATTCATGGCGGCCGAGGCGGGGTTTGTCCCGTGCGCCGCGTCCGGTATCAAAATCTCCCGGCGCTGCTCGTCCTCGCCGTTTTTCTGGTGGTAGGCACGGATCATGGCAATGCCCGTGAACTCCCCGTGGGCACCGGCCGAAGGCTGAAAGGTGATGGCGTCCATGCCCGTGATTTCGCAATACAGTTTTTCGGCCAGGTGGATGATGCCAAGGCAACCCTGGGCCGTCCGCTCGGGCTGCAGGGGGTGTATCCGGTTAAAACCCACCATCATGGCGATGTCTTCGTTGAGGTGGGGGTTGTACTTCATGGTGCAGGAACCCAGCGGATAAAAACCGTTGTTCACGCCGTGGGTCCTGCGTTCCAGCTCTGAATAATGACGGGCCAGTTCCCCCTCCCCGATCTCGGGCAGGGGCAGCGGTGCTTTGCGCTTCAGGCTTTCGTCCATCTCGGCAAAGGGTACGTCACAGGGGGGAAGCATGGCGGTACCGCGCCCCGGCTTGCTCTTTTCAAAAATCAGTTTCATATCAGTGCAACCTCCTCACAAATGGCCACCATACGGTTGATCTCAGCGCGCGTATTCATCTCGGTGCAGCACCACAGGATACCGCCGTCCACCGCAAGGCCGCCCAGGATGCCCTCGGCTTCCAGCTTTTGCAGGACCTGTTCGGGGCCCGGAGGGCATTCAGTCAAGAACTCGTGGAAGAATTCGCCCTGGTGGCGGCGCTTGTAGCCCACCTCTTCGAGCCGCTGTGCGGCATAGTGCGCCTTGTCGTAACACTGCTGCGCCACACAGCGCAGCCCCTCGGGGCCCATGGAAGCGATATACGCGCTGGCGGCCAGTGCACAGAGCGCCTGGTTTGAACAGATGCTGCTGGAAGCCTTTTCCCGACGAATATGCTGCTCGCGCGCCTGCATGGTGAGCACAAAGCAGCGCTCCCCATTTTCGTCTACCGTCTGGCCCACGATGCGGCCGGGCAGGCGCCGCATCAGGGCTTCCCTGCAGGCCATATACCCGAGGTACGGGCCCCCGTATGCCAGGGACAGCCCGAGGGGCTGCGCCTCGCCCACGGCGATGTCGGCACCCATTTCACCCGGGGAATTGATGATGGCCATGGCGATAGGGTTGCCCGAGTGAATGACTTTGGCGCCCGCCGCATGGGCGATTTCGGACACCTCCTCCACACCCTCGAACATCCCGTAATAGTTGGGCGACTGCACGAGCACACAGGAGACCGTCTCGTCCAATTTCTCCTTGAGGAGCTCCTTGTCCACAAGACCGTCTTTCGCGGGTAATATCTCGTACGGAATGTCCTGGCACTTACAATACGTTTCAGCCACCGAGAGGGTATCGGGGTTGCAGTTCGAGTAGATCAGCGCTTTTTCACGCTTTCGCTCGCGACACATGACGATGGCTTCCGCCGCCGCTGTGGCACCGTCATACACCGACGCATTCGAGATATCCATACCCGTGAGCACGCAGATGTCCGTCTGAAACTCAAAGATCGCCTGCAGGCCGCCCTGGCTGATTTCTGCCTGATAGGGCGTGTATGCGGTGAGGAATGTCTCTTTGGCCGACACGTGTTTTGCGATGGCCGGCGCGTAGTGCCGATAGGCGCCCGCGCCGCGAAAACAGGTTTTAAAGATTTTGTTGTCTCTGCCAAAATCCTCCATGATGCGGCGCACTTCGTATTCGCTTTTCCCCTTTGGCATTTCCAGCGGCGCCGCCAACAGTTCTTTTGGAACTTCGGTAAAAAGATCTTCCATTTTGGAAAGGCCGAGTTCTGCGAGCATTTCCTCCTGCTCACACCTGGCCATGGGAATATAACCACCCATACTATCCCTCCTCCTTTAAAAACGCCTCATATTCAGCCGCACTGAGAAGATCCGATGGAAAATCGGGCTGTTCTACCTGCACAAACCAGGCGGCATAACTGTCCTGGTTGATGAGCTCAGGTTCATCCAGCAGCGCTTCATTGACCGCAGACACTGTGCCGTTAATGGGCGCGTGGATATCCGACACCGCCTTTACACTCTCGACATCTGCAAAAGCGTCCCCCGCAGACAGGGCGTCTCCCACCTGTGGCAAATTGATAAAAACCAGGTCCCCCAGTTCACTTTGCGCATAGTCTGTGATCCCAATTTTTGCTTTTCCGTCACTGGTCTTCTCTACCCACTCATGATTTTTCGTATACGATAAGTCACTTTTGATTTGCATACCTGTCCTCCATTTCTCTTGCTGATTTGCGTTCTTCTACCCGGATGTCCTCTGTGCCCAGTGCGGTTTGTTCCCTATAGTGAAAAACAAAAAAAGGCCCAGGAATCCTCCCGCGCCTCTGTACCTCTACCTGAAAGATTCTCCCGCCGCCTTTGCATGCCGGGGGATTGCTTCTTCGGTGCCCGCTGTGTTTTTGTTTGCGGGCTTTCCAGAGTACTGTCCGCCACCGGTCTTTTTGCCTGAGAGTTTTTACCCCTTCGGCGCTGCAAGACGCAATCTCTCCCGGTGGTTTCGCCCAGTATTGCACACACACATTGTACCCTGCCGATATCCCTCTTGTCAACCATTTCTCACTCCCCCATATACTCCGTCCCAAAGTGCAAAATGACTTTTCGTACCCAAAGTATTTGTGAGGTACCCAAAAGGCCGTCAGCCCACTTCCTCGGCCACCAGTTCCACAATGCCGGCCTTGAGTTTGCGAAACAGGCAGGTATGGTTGCTGCAAAGGTTTGCCCTCTCCTCATAGGATTCGTTCAGCGCCTGCGTAACCGACGGGTCACTTTCGGAGGGCACGGCATAAAACAACGCGAACCGATACATCTCCCCCGCCAAAAAAGTCAGGTCATTTCCCGTGAGCTCGGGCGTATGGACGGCTTCTTTCTCCAGTTCATCAACCGTCTCTTTCACAGCCTGCATGTCCTTTTGCTGCAGCGCCTTTTTGAGTTTTGGTACAGCCAAAGCCAGCATGCGGCTATTGAGGGAGGAGTGTATCGCTACATCCAGCGGATCCATAAGCGTGCCGGCCTGCCCATAGATCCTCTGGGCAAGGGTGTCCTTCGCCAACCGTGCCGATTGGGGCAGGCCCTCGGGCGTGTCTTTCTCCCCTCCCAGCGCGATGGTGAACTCGGTGCCTCTGTAGAAACGACCGCGGATTTCCATGGTTTCGAGAACCTCTTCCAGAGCCGAGCGCAGCGGCCCGCGGTTGCCCCCGGGATAGTTTAAAAGCATCTTGCCCGTAGACTGTTCGAAAAAGACCTCAAAATCGTAGCAGAGCGGCACCATTTTATCCCGCAGCAATTCGGCACATCTGGTGCGCAGGTCCAGCAACGCGTCGGGATATAAAACATCGTATTCCCCGTCGATTTTCACAAGACCCAGCTGAAAAGAACCAGAGCGCATTTTGTAGCAATAGTCCGCATTCAGGCGGCTCAAGGCCGCGCCAGGCTCCCCCTCGGAAAAAAGGAAATCCAGCAGCTCTGCACGCGCCTTCAAAAGCTGCCTATCGAGGCGGCCTTTCATCTTTCCCAGTTCGGGATCCTCACCTCTGCGCATAGTCACCCCCACAGACAACGCCGGTACAGAGATTCCTATCGTTATTGTAACGGAACCGGGCGCCCATGGCAAGCGGTGCGTGCTATAAAAAATTGGGCGAAAACCCATCACGACACTGCGAAATCTCACTTGAAATCAATACCTTCTCGCTCCCTCTTTTGCCGGATACCGTGATCAACCGTAGACCATGCATTCGTTTACTACTTTATTGCAATAAATTGATAATTGAATAAACTGATGAATTATGTTATATTTTATGTGATATACGTCGGTTCTGACAAGACCTACAAAAGGATTGGGAGGAAGAGTTTATGGCAGACAGGGTAGCCACCGTGGAGCGGAACACGAAGGAAACCAAAATCAAGGTGCGTTTGAACCTGGACGGGAGCGGCCAGTGCAGCACCCGCACGGGCGTGGGGTTTTTCGACCACATGCTGGATGGTTTTGCGCGGCATGGCCTGTTCGACCTGGAGGTCGTGTGCGACGGGGACTTGCATGTGGATTCCCATCACTCGATTGAGGATGTGGGAATTGTATTGGGAGAGGCCATCAAAAAAGCAGTGGGTGACAAAAAGGGAATCCGGCGCTATGGAAGCTGCACCTTACCTATGGACGAGGCGTTGATCCTGTGCGCGGTGGATCTGTCGGGCAGGCCCTATTTCGAGAGTGACGTGTGCTTTACCGTACCCAAGATTGGTGATATGGATACCGAAATGGTACGTGATTTCTTTTATGCCATCACCTATTCCTCGGGAATGAACCTGCATTTTGTGCAGCACCGGGGTTTTAACAACCACCATCTAGCCGAGGGAAGTTTCAAATCTTTCGCAAAGGCGCTTGACATGGCCACCACTTACGACGACAGAATTACCGGCGTGTTGTCTACAAAAGGTGTTATCTAAATATAAAAAACGGTGAAGGGAGTACTTTTATGATCACAAACGACATGCGGCAAAAAATGGACAAAAGCATCTCTATTGTGCACAAGGCCATTGAAGAGGGCGGCGGGCACACGATTTTGAGCACGGGCATCACGGGGGACGACGCCCGCCTTGCCAAAGCCGTGGTGGACGTTGGCGTAAAACTGGTGGAGCCCAACCACCCCGCCCTGGCCCTAGCCCGCGGCTATAAGGGCGTCACCACGATGCATGACGCAGAGCAGGTGCGGCACGAAATCCGGGTAGAGCAGATGGCGGAGGCCACCCAGGGTGTGCGCAACGTGGTGGGCAAGGACATCTATATCACCGTGGGCATTCCCGGAGGGTTCACCGAAGTGGTGCCAAAAATCCTCACCGATGAAGATTTCATTTTGATTTCCAACTGTGGCGCAGATGGATTACATACACATAAATCCACTCTCTATGACCTTGAGGCCCTTGTGAAAAAGGCCCACGAATTTGGCCTTTGCGTGGACGCGTATATCGGTTTACCCACCGACCTGCACACCTTTGGAATTTCTGCACAGACACCCGAAGAAGTGGCCAAGGTGGCAAAGCAGATGGAAGAAGTGGGCACCGACATGATTGGCATGATGACCGGCATGAGCTACGAAGGAGTTAAGGCCGGGGAGATTCACCCGCAGCTGAAAGAGCGGCTTTGCGCCCTTGTGGAGACTGTAAAAGTTCCCACCCTGGCCGAAGGCGGCATCAACCTGACAAACTTCCAGGCCTTTGTGGACACCGGCGTCAATATCCTTGTCATCGGCACTTCTATTGACAAGATGGTAGAAAAGGCGGCTCAGGACGTCGTGCTGTCCTACCTGAACTACAAACCGCAGGCCTAACCCCTGCCCATACCCGCAAAGAAAAAGACACCCTTTTCGTTTTCAAGCGTTTTGCCGAAAGCAAAAAGGGTGTCTTTTTTTATTTTCCGATAATAGCTGTGCGCGCCGCCCATGTTTTTATATCATCAGGTCGTCCGTAAATGCGTTTGCCCAGTGCAAGGCATTGTAATAGATTTCCGACACTTGGCTTGGGTCAATGTTCAGTTTTTCACAACAGCCCGTCACGTCGTCCCACTCTCCATTTTCCAGCTTCGTAATGAGCGCAATGGCTGTGGCGGCTGGTGTTCCCCCCTCCAGTAACGCCTCGCGGGTGATTTGCGGCACGGACATTTTGCTTAAGGCCGTTTCCATATCCGCGTCGATCATCGCGTCGAGAAGAGAGAACATTCCCGCCAGGAAAAACGCTTCCGAATCTCGGCGATGGCCGGATATCATGGCGACTTGCTCGCAGAAATGGGCCCGAATCAGGCTCATCAGCACGAGTTCAGAGGGTTTGTTCACGCACAGGCCGGTCAGCGTGACAAAGGAGATCCATTTTTTCAGCTCCAGCGCGCCGAGATAGACCACCGCCTGGCGGATGTTTTTCACCTCATTGCGAATGCCGAAATAGGCGGAGTTGACCAACCGGAGCAGTTTATACGAAAGGCCGGGATCCTGCTTAATGATGTCGGCAATGAGGGCGAAATCCACATTGGGCCGGGTGGCTTCCCGGATCAGCCTCAGGTGGTTGATGCGCAGAGAACCGACGGTGTGTTCCAGCATGAGCGCGGGTTTGGCGAAGAAAAAACCTTGAAACAGAGTGCAGCCCAGCGCCTTTACCTGCTGGTACATCTCCTCGGTTTCCACTTTCTCCGCAAGCAGCTGGCAATGCCGGGAGTGGATGTGCGACGCCACAACCCGAATGTTTTCTAAGGCGGAATCGTCATACGCTTCCACCTTCACAATATCGGCCAACTCCAACAGCCTTTTGTTGCTGCTGTGGTAGACATAATCATCCAGCGCGACGGTGTACCCTTTTTGTTTCAAATCGGTCAGCGCGTCCAGCACGTCGGAGGTGGTCTCTATGGATTCCAGCACCTCCACCGTCAGGTACTCTTTAGGGTAGAAGGTGGCAACCCCGTCCAGCAAAAGGCGTTCGGTAAAATTGACAAAGGCGCGCTTTCCACCGGTGACCGTTTCGATGCCTTTAGAGCTGATCGCCTCCAGCACACTGGCCGTGGCGGCATCGCCGTCTCTGGAAGGCATGTCACCCGATGTGGAGGCCTGCGGGTCGGGCCGGAACAGAAGTTCATAGCCGTGCAGCTTCTGGTTCGTGTCCAGGATCGGCTGGCGTGCAAAATAGGCATTCATACCTTCCCTCCGCCGGCAGACACGCCTTCGCAGGAACGGCAGAAATACCTATCATTCCATAATCTGATTGTCTTACTATCCATAATCATGTCCTCGGGTACTCACCATTATGGGGGCATTTTTTGAGAGAGACAACAATGGTGGCGGTAAATAAGGTACAACTCTCCCTGTGAATATAGTATCTTAAAAGTGTACCATAGACACTGTTTTTGGGCAACTCAAAACACAGGTTTTTATCCCCCTGTCAAAAGAGAGAGCCTCCTATCTATATATCGGCCACTGTGGGGGGAGAATTTAGCCCATCTTCTGCCTGACCGTTTTGGCTTTACACCGATACGGGAATTCTTTTTCCTTTCATTGTTCCGCACTGTATACCATAGCGCCCTGCAAATAGGTGGCCAGCACCGTGGTATCGCTGATGGCCAGGGGGTCTACCGTGAGCAGATCCTGGTCGACGACAATCATGTCGGCGGACTTACCCACCTCCAGGCTGCCGGTGATGTCGTCGGCAAACATGGCGTAGGCGGCGTCAATGGTGAAACCCCGGATCATCTGCTGCACCGTCAGCCGCTCTTCAGGCCATAAGAGATACTGCGGATCGTCCATGTCGGTGATGTCGGGCAGGCCGTAATCCTCTCCACGCGCCAGGTTGCGGGTCACCCCTGTCTCGATGGCAAGGAAAGGGTCTGGATTGGGCGTAACAGGGTAATCGGAGGCAAAAGCCAGCCGCACATTGTTGTCCAAAAAAGATTTCATCGGGTATTCGTGCTCTGCCCGTTCGCCCAGCGTCGTGTACTCAATCTCCTGCCAATACCCCGGCTCCTTAAAGTGCCAGTAGGGCTGGGCCACGGCGATCACATCCAGCTCGGCAAAGCGCGGGATATCCTCCTCCGCCACCAATTGCAGGTGGGTGATGATGTTTCGCCAATCCCCTTCTGGTGCATTGGCGCCGGCATATTCATAGCCGTCCAGCGCCATGCGTACCGCCGCGTCGCCAATGGCGTGGGTGTGGGCCTGGATGCCCATCTCGTTGATTCTGGCGACCGTCTCGTTAAAGGCCTCTTGCTCCCACATAGTGGATCCATAGTGGGAAGCGCTGTCGGAGTAGGATTCAATCAAATGGGCTGATTCACTGTCCATCACACCGTCCGCAAAAAGCTTGGCGGCAATCAGCCCGACAAGGTCGCTGTTGTACTGTTGTTGCAGCGTCTCCAGCGCCGCCAGATCTTCTTCGATGCGCCAGCTGCTCACGTTGCCGGCGCCTCGCACCCGTAGTGTGAGCTCACCGTTTTCTTCCAGGCGGGTATATCCTTCCCATGGAACCGGAAAAAAGCCGTTCCCCGGTAGTGTGTTCATCGATGTATATCCAAGGGCGTTCAGCCCTGCATGCAGGTGGATCAAAGCCTCGTTGAGCCGGTCGGCGGGCAGCTCAATGAATGGCAGCATCGACATGGCGGTGTCTTTCAGCGTACCCCACAACGCGCCTGTGGCTTCATCCCTCACAATTTCGCCGCCCGGCGTAGCCTCGGTATCCTCGGTGATACCCACCTCTTCAAAACATTTGGAGTTGACCCATACCGCGTGTCCGTCAAAAGAGTAGACGATCAGCGGTTTATCGGGGCATATTTCGTCTAAACGCTCCTTTCTCGGTCCCTTTTGCAGCTCATCACCCTCGAACAGGCTTGTTTTGTACCCAAAGCCGACGTACATTTTCTGGTCGGGGTTTGCCTCCACATAGTCCTCTATTGTCTGCAAAACAGAATCCACGTCGGTGTCCTCGGTTAGGCTGAAATCGAAAAACTCCGGTGTGGCCGAATGGATATGAGCGTCGATCATGCCTGGCATCAGCATGCCGCCGTCGAGGTCCACCACCTCTGCGGCCGCCTCTTTGTAGGCCTGGCCGTCCGCGGCACTGCCCACAAAGACAATCTTGCCGTCCTTCACGGCCAGCGCCTCGACGACAGAATCCTGCTCATCCACGGTGTAGATCGTCCCATTTTCAAAATATAAGTCGGCGGTAACCATTTCCCCGCTTTCGGCGGTGGGCGTATGCGACGCCGTGCTCTGTGCCGACGATGTGCCCGCATCGGGCGTTTGAGCGCAGGCAGTGAGCACAAATACGAAAGTGAACATCACTGCTGTCAATAAAGCAAACTTCTTTTTCATAATCTCCTCCTGTAGAAAACGGTATAGAATGAAGCGCACTCCCCGCAGCAAACTACGGGGTATCGGCGCACGGATCGACAAGTCCGCCCCAAAGGGCTGGGTATTAGACCCCCACTAGTGGAGAATAAAATACTTTCGGTTCTATGAATTGCCCTATACCAGAGGTCTTTCACTATAGTATACCAGTACTTGTAGAAAAAAACGATCTTTGTCAAGAATCGAGGTCTTTAACAAGAATTGCCTCCTGTGTGCTGCCGGTTACAGTGGTCCTTGGTATTGTATCGACTGTCGTTGGGATCACGCGATTTTTAATAAAGCACCTGCCTGTTTTGCCGACGGCTTTTGTATCGCAGCTTCGCTATGATACCCGCTATAGCAGAGTTAAAGCAGCCTCATGATTTTACACTCATGAGGCTGCTTCGTATTCTCGAAAGAATTCATTTTCTCGATTTTCACGCGGGATATAATACCGCTCACCCCTGGGA
>JAJDHT010000069.1 GCA_030266325.1 Ruminococcaceae bacterium OttesenSCG-928-I18 | reverse complement strand
GCAACGCCACGCCACAGGATGTGGTGCCGGCGATGGATTTTCTGCTGGGCGAGGAAGCGGGATTCATCACGGGTGTGGTGCTTCCGGTGACGGGTGGCAGCGCGATGCTCTAAAAGAGCGGGGAGGTTGCGGGGCGGCACCCGGGACCGAAGCAGGCAAACGGCAGCGGGGGAAAGCGTCCCCCGCTGTTTTATACTAATATTCGATGGAAAGGTCGATACCCTTTTCATCAAATGCTGTGGCGATACGCTGAGGCATCCTGTGCTTTTTTTTTGCTGTTTTTGCAAAGGAAAAGTGTGCCGGACGAGGGTGAGAAAGAGAGACACTGATGAGCGAATACAACTTCCGCCTGGCAGACAGGGGCGAAAAGAAACAGGTTTTGGACTTCTTGCACAGGCATTGGGATGTGCAGGATCCATTTGTGGACGATCCGGTTTTGTTCGCCTATTATTTCGAGGGTGGGGGGGCTTTACAGTTTGCCCTCGCCGAAAAGAACGGAGAATGGGCGGCGCTGGCGGGGTATATCCTGGCAAACAGGGAACCTCACCCCGATGTTTGGGTCTCTTATTGGGTGGCTGACCCCGCGGCACGGGGCGCCGGGCTGGAGCTGATGGCCGCCCTGCCCGAACTGATACACTGCCGGACGTTGGCGTGCAACAACATCCGCCCGAAAACGAGACCTTTCTATGAGTTTTTGGGGTTTACCACCGGCAGGGTGGGGCATTTTTACCGGCTGGCCCAAAAGGAAAACTATCGCCTCGCGGTGATTTCCGAAAGGGATATCCCCCCGGTGACAGGGGATTTGGAGCTGCAAAGGCTGTGGGACGGCAAGGCGCTGGAGCAGAGCGGTTTTGTGTCCGGCCAGGCCAACCCCCGCAAGGACAGGTGGTATATAGAACGCAGATATTATGCCTACCCACGGCAGGAGTATGAGGTGTATGGTGCGTTTGCCCCCGGCGCAGAAAAGGCCGAGGCGTTGCTCGTGGCCAGAACCATACCCGTGGAAGACACGGCGGTACTGCGTATTGTAGATTTCATGGGCCCACAAGAGTGCCTGCCGCGCCTGGGGGCCGCTATGGATAACCTGATGCAGGCAAAGCGGGCCGAATATGCCGACTTTTACTGTGCGGGAATTCCCAGCGACGTGATGCGCAAGGCGGGCTTTGCCGAGAGACGGGAGGGGGACGGGCGAAACATCCTGCCCAATTACCTGCAGCCGCCGGTTCGAGAGAATACGGACTACTACTATTTTACAAGTGACCCCGGCGGGTTTCGGCTCTGCAAGGCCGACGGCGACCAAGACCGTCCACGCTAGGGCAGAAAGAGATATTTGATGGCAACCTTTTTTTTGCTGGTCATTTATATTGCGTTCATCAGCCTGGGCCTGCCGGATTCCCTTTTGGGCGCGGCCTGGCCTGTGATGAGGATAGAACTTGGCGCCCCATTGGACGCGGCGGGCCTTGTGTCGATGACCATCGCCGCGGGAACCACGGTCTCCAGCCTTTTAAGCGACAAAATGACCAAAAGGTTTGGGACAAACAAAGTGACCGCCGTGAGTGTACTGGCGACGGCCGTGGCTCTGCTTGGGTTTTCGCTCAGCCCGGCTTTTGGCTGGCTGATTTTGCTGGCGGTGCCGCTGGGGCTTGGCGCGGGCGCCGTGGATGCGGCTTTAAACAACCATGTGGCGCTGCACTATGCGGCCAGGCATATGAGCTGGCTGCACTGTTTTTGGGGTATCGGCGCTTCGCTGGGGCCTGTGCTCATGGCGCTGTTCCTTGCGGGGTAGAACAACTGGCGCGGAGGATACCTGACGGTGGCGCTCATCCAGCTCGGGGTGGCGGCCTTGCTGTTTTTGACCTTACCCTTTTGGAAAAAGGTATACCCCGTGCAGGAGGACGAGGGCCCGGCACAGGAGGAAAAAGAACAGGGGAAGGAAAAGCGGAGTGTTTTTGGGCTGCCGGGCGTGGTGGCGGCCCTGCTGAGCTTTTTTTTATACTGTTCGGTGGAAAATGCGGCGGCGCTGTGGAGCAGCAGCGTGCTTGTAGAGATGCATGGATTTACAGCCGAGATAGGCGCCAGCGGGCCTTCGGTGTTTTACGGGGCATTGACAGTGGGGCGCTTTTTAAGCGGTGTGGTGGCAAACAGGATGCAAAGCGTTGCGCAGATCCGAGCGGGTGGCGTGATGGTGGTGCTCGGGGCCCTTTTGTACGTGCTTCCCCTGCCGGGCTATGTCACCTTTTTCGCGCTCGCCTTGGTGGGGCTGGGCTGCGCCCCTATTTTTCCCTGCATGCTGCACGAGACCCCGCGCAGGTTTGGGAAAGAGAACTCGCAGAAAATCATGGGGATCCAGATGGCCTCGGCCTATGTAGGCATCACCTTCGTGCCCCCGCTCATCGGTCTTGCGGCAGAGAGGGCGGGCATAGCCGTTATCCCGCTTTTAATCCTGCCGCTGGCTGTGTTGCTGCTTTTGTGTTCCGAGTGGATAAACCATGCCCTCAAGAGGCGAAAAAACGCATAACGCAGGGGGCAGAAACGAAAGACAAAAGGAAAGTGAGGTCGCTTTTTCCCCAAGGGAATGCTCCGCGATGAAAAAAGCTCCGCAAAACTTTCCATAAAAACGGCATATACATGCCGTTTCGAGAGGGGGTCAAGGGGACGCGTCCCCTTGCGGGAGAAGGAGGGAAGGGCCCTCCTGGCCTTTCTCTACAAACGCTGCCCCCCGCACACAGAGGTGCAGGGGGCAGCGATGGATTTTGTGTGTCCGCTGCGTCCGCCAGGGCAAAGCGGCGGGCCTAGACGTCGTACAGAAGGGCGGAATAGCCCGGTACCGGCCAGCGGTCTTCGGGCAGCAGGGTTTCCAGCGTGTCGCAGCATAGGCGCAGGTCGGCCATCTCGTTTTGCACAAGGCTTCTGGCGGTTTCGCCAAGCTGATCGAGATCCTCCAGGGTCTCGAGTTCCTCCATCGCCTGGGCCAGCTCGTCCGCCGCTTTGCCGCAGGCGTCGATGGCGTTGGAAAGATAGCCGGTCATCTTGTTGACATAGGTGCTGCCGGCGTCTGCCGCGTCGGCCTTGACCTGGGCGGAAGCCATCTTGGACAGCCATTCGCAGGCAGAGGGCAGAAAGCTGCGGCGTGTCATATCAAGAAGGGTGGCGGCCGCGATGCGTGTTGTTTTTACATACCCTTCCAGCAGTACTTCGCGGCGGCTGGAGCACTCGCTTGGGCTGAGTACCCGTGTGCGCTCAAACATCTCTACGTTTTCTGTTCGCTGCAGCGCTTTGGTGGCCTGCACGGTGTCGGAAATATCGGGCAGCTTTCTTTTCTTTGCCTCCGCCCACCATTCGGGCGCATAGTTGTTTCCGTTGAAGAGGATTTTCTTGTGCTTTTCCCAGGTGTCATGTACGATTTTGGCCACGGCCGCCTCGGTCTTTTTCTTGGAACCCGCGGCCGGCTCGAGAATATCGGCAAAAAGGCGCAGTTCATCGGCCACGGCCGCGTTGATGACCGTGTTTGCAAAACCAATGCTTTGGGAGGAACCCACCATACGAAACTCGAACTTGTTGCCCGTGTAGGCAAAGGGGGAGGTGCGGTTGCGGTCGTTGTCGTCCATTTCCAAAAGCGGCAGGCTTTTGACACCGGTGAGAAGCTGGCCGCGGCTGCCCATCTCGTATGCGTGGCCCTCGGCCAAGTTTTTGAGCAGCTGGGTGAGGGGGTCTCCGAGGAAGATGGAGACGATGGCCGGGGGCGCCTCGTTTGCGCCCAGGCGGTAATCGTTGCCCGCACAGGCCGCCGAAAGGCGGATGAGATCGGCATAGTCGTCGACAGCGGCGATGACGGCACAGAGAAACACGAGGAACTCTCGGTTTTCCACGGGGCTGTCGCCGGGGGCCAGCAGGTTTCGCCCATTGCTGGTCATCAGGCTCCAGTTGTTGTGCTTGCCACTGCCGTTTACCCCGGCGAAGGGTTTTTCGTGTAACAGGCAGACAAAACCATGGCGCAACGCCACCTTGCGCATCAGCTCCATGGTGATCTGGTTGTGGTCGCAGGCGATGTTGGCCGAGGCAAAAATGTTGGCCAGTTCGTACTGCCCCGGGGCCACTTCGTTGTGCTCTGTTTTGGCGGGCACGCCGATGAGCCACAGCTCTTCGTCGAGCTCGCGCATGAAATTGCGCACCCGCTCGGAGACGGAGCCATAGTAGTGGTCCTCAAGCTCCTGCCCCTTGGGAGGCCGGGCCCCCGTGAGGGTGTAGCCACAGATTTTCAGATCCAGCCGTTTGTCTAGCAGGCTCTTTTCAATAAGGAAATATTCCTGCTCGGCCCCCGCCGTGGAGTTGACTTTTTTGGTCGTGTCGTCGCCGAGGGCACGCAGTACCCGCAGGGACTGTTTGTTGAGCGCCTGCATGCTGCGAAGAAGAGGCGTTTTTTCGTCGAGGGACTCTCCGCAGTATCCGCAAAATGCCGTGGGAATATATAGGGTGGTGCCAAACATAAAGGCGGGGGAGGTGGGGTCCCAGGTGGTGTAACCGCGCGCTTCAAACGTGGTGCGCAGGCCCCCGGTGGGAAAGCTGGAAGCGTCCGGCTCGCCCTTGCTGAGCAACCGGCCGGAAAAACGGACAATGGGCTCACCCCCGCGCAGTTTATCGATAAAACTCTCATGCTTGCCCGCGGAGGCCCCGGTCATAGGTGTGAACCAGTGAATATAATGGGTGGCGCCGAGCTCTAGCGCCCAGTCCTTCATGGCGTCGGCCACGACGTCGGCCACGAGAGGGTCCCACTCCATCCCTTCATCGCGAATTTTTCGAAGGCTCTCGTATATTTCCTGCGGAAGCCTCTCCTGCATCACCCGGTCGTCGAAACAGTGAAGGCCAAACTTGTCGTAGTGGCTGAGTGCCGACATATGCATTCCCCCTTGCGTTGTGGTGCGGTCTGCAGCGGCCCTAGATGGTGTCGACACCATCTAGGGCAGAGTGTGGTATTCAATCAGGTTCTCTTCGGGACTTTTTTATTGTACCATGCCAAAGGGGCACAGGACAAGCGCCTGGGTTGAGAAAAAGCGTCCGGATGACTATAATGAAAGTGGCCGAAAAAAACAAAAAAAACGGTGGAAAAGAGGTGGGGTTTTGCGCTGGGAGGACGAGGTACAGTTTTTGAAGGGCGTGGGCCCCAAGCGGGCCGCCCGTTTTGCGAAACTGGACGTACATACCATAGGCGAATTGCTGAGCTTATACCCCAGGACCTATATTGACTATTCCCGCCCGGTTTCTGTGGCCGAAGCGCCCTATGACGCACCCGCCGTGGTGCGGGCCGAGGTGCTCCAAAAACTGCCCGGCCGGCGTATTTCGGGGGGCAGGACCCTGCACCGTGTCGAGTGCTCGGACGGAACCTCGGCGCTGAGCCTCGTGTTTTTTAATAACCCCTATACCCCCGGCAAACTGAAGGTGGGGGAAGAATACCTGTTCTATGGAAAGGTGGGCGGCGGTTTTACAAACCGCGAGATGATCGCCCCGCAGTTTTTGGCCCCCGACGCCGGCGTGTGTCTGACACCGGTCTATCCGCTGACCGAAGGGCTCTCGAACTATACGATAACCTCTTGTGTCGCGCACGCGCTCAAAGAGATTGAAGAGGTTCCCGACCCGCTTGCCGAGGGGTTGCTTGAGAAATATAAAATGCCTGCCAAAGGAAAGGCCCTGTGCATGATCCACCGGCCCGCTGCGGCAGAAGAGGCCGAGCAGGCACGGCGGAGACTGATTTTTGAAGAGCTGTTCTGCCTGCAGCTGGGGCTGTTGTCGCTGCGGGGACGAGAGGTGGAGCAGACCGGCGCGCCCATGGAAAAGGCTGATGTTGCGCCTTTCTATGCCGCCCTGCCGTTTTCCCCGACGGGGGCGCAGGTGCGCGCGGTGCAAGAGATTGCGGGGGATCTGTGTGCAAAAGCGCCTATGAACCGGCTTTTGCAGGGGGATGTGGGAAGCGGAAAGACGCTTGTGGCGGCCGCTGCGGCCTATATGGCGGCACAAAATGGATACCAGAGCGTGCTGATGGCCCCGACGGAGATTTTGGCGCACCAGCACGGGGAGACGCTGGACGGCATCCTCTCGGGTCTGGGTTTGCGCACGGCGCTACTGACGGGCGGGGTGAAGGGCCGCGCGAGGACGGGTGCCGTTTCCGCCATCGAGAGCGGGGACGCGAACCTTATTGTGGGCACGCACGCCGTCCTGAGTGAACCCGTGCGGTATTATAACCTGGGCCTTGCCATCACCGACGAGCAGCACCGTTTTGGGGTGCGCCAACGCGGGCTGCTGGCAAGTAAGGCAAACCGTCCGCATCTGCTTGTCATGAGCGCTACGCCCATCCCCCGTACCCTGGCACTGCTGCTGTTCGGGGATTTGGACATCAGTGTGCTGGACGAGATGCCGCCGGGCAGAAAACCCGTAAAAACCCACGTTGTGCCGGAAGAGAAAAGACGAGACATGTATGGCTTTCTGGCCAGGGAGATTGAGGCCGGACGGCAGGTGTATATCGTCTGCCCCCTGATTGAGGAGGGGGAGAGTGATTTGCAGGCCGTGACAGCCTACGCCGAAGAGGTGGCAAAACCCCTGCTACCCCGCGCGCGGGTGGGGCTGATGCACGGCCGGATGAAAGCGGCGGACAAGGCGGAGGTGATGCGTGCGTTCAAAGAGGGAAGGCTAGACGCCTTGGTTTCCACAACGGTGATCGAAGTGGGTGTGGACGTTCCAAACGCCAGTGTCATGGTGGTGGAAGACGCGGAGCGGTATGGGTTGTCGGCGCTGCACCAGCTGCGCGGCCGGGTGGGCCGGGGCGCGCAGGTGAGTTATTGTTTCTTGCTCTCGGGCCATGCGGGGCCCGCGGCCCGGGAAAGGCTGCAGTTTCTCGCGAGGACAGGCGATGGTTTCGAGGTGGCAAAGTATGATTTACAGACGCGCGGCCCCGGGGACTTTTTTGGAAATAAGCAGCATGGCTTGCCCTCTTTGCGTGTGGCCGACCTTGCCACCGACACCAGGGTTTTGAAGGCGGCGCAGCAAGAGGCGCTGGAGGTGTATAAAGAGGACCCCCGGCTGCTGAAACCGGAGAATGCCGCGCTGGCGGTGGCTGTGAAGGCGCTCTTTGAAGACAATACGGTGATGAACTAGAGGGTGTCGACACCCTCTAGACCTATCGACAAAAATCCCCGGCTGTCCATTCCAGGACGGCCGGGGGCGTTTTTCCTGCTTTAGCATAAGAAATCCCCTGGTTCTACCAGGGGTAGATAAATTTGGGCTGGGTCTGCAGCACTTTGCCGCAAGGCAGCGCGCTTCACTGGGGGGCGCCATGGCCCGAAACGAAGCGCAGAAAGGCTTTCGCAATCCGGGACAGCGGACGGTTTTTATGGTGGGTGATGTACAGCTTGCGAATCAATTTCTCCTCCCCGAGGGAAAAGGCTTTCAGCAAGCCGAGTTTTTCAAAATCCACTGCCGACAATTTTGAGGTGATGGAAATGCCGAGCCCCTGGCTGACCGCGCTCTTGACGGCATCGGGATTGTCCATCTGCGCCACCACCTGCAAAGAGGCGGGGTCAATGCCGCTTTTTTGCAGGTATTCTTCCGTTTCTTTGCGGGTGCCGCTGCCGGGCTCCCGCACGATAAAGGGAGACTTGGGAATTTCTTCAAGCGGGAAAACGGACGATTCTTTTTGAGAATAGGGGGGCAAAGGGGGTGTGATGAGAACGAGTTCGTCATCGCGGATATCGTGGTACACCAGTTTTGAGGCCTCCAGCACCGTACCGGTCATACCCAGTTCCGCTTTGCCCGACAGTACGGCCGAGACAACGCCGGCGCTGTCGTAGCGAAGCAGCTTAAAGGTGACGTCGGGGTGTATTTCTCGAAAGTCGGCCAGGGCGGTGGGCAGGACGTACTGGTAGGGGATGGTGGAGGCGGCAATATTGACCACCCCATTGACCTCGCCCCTTTTTTGCCGGCACATTTCGATGGCGTTTTCTCTTAACGAGAGCATGTCGGAAGCGTATTCATAGAGCAGCTTTCCCACATCGGAGGGATAGGCGGATTTTGAAGTGCGCACGATGAGCTGTGTTTCCAGTTCACTTTCGAGGGAGCTGATGTGGGCGCTGACTGTGGGCTGGGTGAGGTGGAGCTTTTCGGCGGCTTTGGAGAAACTGCCGAAATCCACGACATAGGCGAAAGCCTCCAGCTGCTTAAAGTCCAAAGTGGGCACGCCTCCTTTCAAAAACCGCCGCGAAGGGGGAGGCGGATATAATTATGATTTGCACGTAGTTTCAATAAAATAGGTGCAAATCTCTAGTTGCAAAGTGTGCTTGTATCAAGTACAATAATACTACGGTTTTGAAAGAAAGAAAAGCTTTTTTTAGGCGTGAAAATCGTGGGGAAGGGAGGGCTGAAGATGGCGGAACAAAAACGACTGACCCAGATGACAAAAGCGGCCGGTTGAGGGGCGAAAATAGGACCGGGAGTCCTTTCGGAAATTCTAAACAGCTTGCCGAAATTCGAGAACGAGAATTTACTGGTTGGCTTTGATACCAGCGATGATGCCTGTGTGTATAAAATACGGGAGGACCTTGTCGCCATTCAGACGGTGGATTTTTTTCCGCCTGTGGTGGATGACCCGTATATGTATGGGCAAATTGCCGCAGCCAATGCCCTCTCGGACATTTTTGCGATGGGGGCAGAGCCTTCGCTTGCGCTGAATATTGTCTGTTTCCCGGACTGCCTACCCCTGTCCATCCTGCGCGAAATACTGGCGGGTGGGTATGATAAGGTGCGGGAAGCGGGGGCGGTGATTGGCGGCGGGCATTCAATACATGACGATGTGCCGAAATATGGTCTGTGCGTCAGCGCGTTTTCCCACCCGGACGAGATATGGAAAAATACGGGCGTGAAGCCCGGTGATATTGTCGTACTGACAAAAGCGCTGGGAAGCGGAATTGTCAATACGGCGGCGAAAGCAGACCTGCTGACCAGCGAAGAATATGAGCCCACGGTGAAGACGATGGCCGCCCTGAACAAATATGCAAGGGATGCCGGCAAGAAACTGGGTGTGAGCGCGTGCACCGATATCACGGGGTTTGGGTTGCTGGGCCACCTCAGTGAAATGGTGGAGGCAAGCGATGTAACCGTAGAATTGGACAGTGGAAAACTGCCCCTGCTGCCCAGGGCCGTCGAATTGGCCGAAGAGGGAATCATTCCCCAAAACGCATATACAAACAGGGATCATTTTGAAAAGAAGGTCGCGATGCCGGAAGCCTTACCTCTCGCACTTCAGGATATCATGTATGACCCGCAGACTTCGGGTGGGATGTTGATGGCGCTGCCCGAGGAAAAAGCGGACGCTTTTCTGGAAGAGGTTTTGCCACACTGCCCGGATGCGGCCGTGGTGGGACGGGTGCTGCCAAAACAGGAGAGGGAAATCCGGGTATTATAATTAATAAATCTGGCAATACATCGCCTAAAAACGGTGGGCGATGTATTGCCAGCAACGTATTGCCAGCAACGGTAAAGGATAGATGATGCCAAGGACATCAAGAGAGAAGTCTCATTCAGTGGGGTATCTGCTGCATTAATCCCGCGATTTGCCCATCGGCTTCGCGGCTTGGCTTTATGTACAGTAGGCATGCGAAGCAGATGACGAATGATCTTGCATGCTCTGACCTGCGTCCCAACGCGGGAATGCGCTTGCGAGTTTTGGCGATGAATGTTGGTAAAAAAATGCACAAAATTTGCCCTTCATTTGACCTTTCGAGACAGTCCGTGCTACAATATAGATGAATTTGATCAATTGTTGATATTGTGACTCCCCGAGGCCGCTCGGTTTTTTTTCATTCCCCACTAGTGGGGAATGATGCCCCGCAGCCCAGTTGCGGGCAGTGCACTTCATAGTGCCAGGCGTAGGAGTACGGAGCGCAGGATAGAGACTCAAGCAGAATAAAATAAAACTCATATAATCGATAAATTTACAAGAAGAACCCACAAGGTGATGGATTGCCTTGGCATGACGGAATGTTAGCTGATGCTGACTGCTGTGTGTTGTCTCCAGGGCAGAATGGATATGGGTGAAGGACAAAGTGGCCGAAGAATAGAAAGGGACAGGTAAAGCGGCGATAAGAGAAAACGTCGTTTGAAATAGTGGATTGCAGAGCAACTATTGGATGTGTGGATGGAGGAGGTGCAGAAATACTTCCGAACAGGGAAAATGGGTAGTGACCGCCGAATACACAATGCAGGCACGCACCAGAAAAGTGGCGCCGAATTTGCCGGGTGTGGCAAGAATCGGAACGGGTCAGGAAGAAGCCGGTATATCTGACAGATGTGGAACAGGTATGGGTAGATATCATATGTATAGAAAGCAATTTGGATTGGTCGAAACACCGGACTGATTACGGAACGAACATGAGGGAGAGGATGAGACCAATCGCAGTCGCGGGGAAGGGATATGCGAGAAGAGGACCCGAGAATGCCCAAAATGAAAAGCAAAGATGGCAACCGTCTGAGCCTGAGCAAAAAAACGTGTTGAATTGCGGATTGGTGGACGCATAGAGAATAGGGTGAGCTATCATGCCGACAGGCGGGGGAAGAACCTTAGAGTGAGGTTCACTTTTAACATTTCCCTCTAGAAGCAGGGGGCGATATACAGGTTTTATGTATGCCTGAATGACAGCTTCCATTTTGCATTACTTCACTACGTTCGCGGACGAAAAAAGTGCCACAATGCCATCCATGCTTTTGATACAGAAATCAGGGCAGATCAGTTTTTTTTCAATAGAGCATTTCCCAAACCTTTCAGTCGGATATGTTTTTAGGGGGCAGGTCATGCAGAGAAGAAAACAACGGTATAATATTGGTGAGGTTTCCAATATCAGTGGGTTAAGCATCAAATCACTTCGATATTACGACAAGAAGGGGGTTTTGGTGCCATCGACCAGAGACGTACAAAACAACTATCGTTATTACTCTGAATCGCAATTGCTTGAGGCATTGGCTATTCGAGAAATGAAGTTGAGGGGCTTTTTGCTGCAGGAGATGGAAACGGTGCTTATGAGC
>JAJDHT010000068.1 GCA_030266325.1 Ruminococcaceae bacterium OttesenSCG-928-I18 | reverse complement strand
AAAGAGGAAGTATATACGAATAATCGAAAAAAATATGGTAGTATGTTTCGGCGCGGGAGATTTTTATAAGGGCCTGGCCGGGCGAAAACCGCGCCCTTTTGGCTGTAACTATTTACGAAGCGTATTATATACGTGAGATCGACCAATATCGCCAGGAGAGAGCTAAGAAACGAAAAGACAGGCACAATAATACATTCGACATCGACATTTTTTTCAAAAGACCCAATTGTTACAAAAGGTCAAAAGATTACAAAAGAGAATTAGAAATAAGTGTAACACTCGAAATGCTTCACCTCTTCGCTTTTTGCAAGGAAGTAAAAACCCTTTTCGCCCACGGGGCAGCCGCACAGGGAAAAGAGGGAACCGAGCGGGATTTCACTGTGGTAATAGAGCAGCATCTGCTTTGGCATGCCGGCGCGCAGCCGTTCCAGGGGAAGGTGGTCGCAGATGAGATCGGCATATTTCGTGTTGTTCATATGCCCGTTCCGGTCGCAAAGGGTGTACCCTGCGCGAACCTGCTCGATTGGGAAGAGCGCGCCGGGTTTTGGAAGGGTGAGCTCGTGTTCTTCTTCGCCCGGGGTGTCCACATAGACGTGGGCAAATTCCTCGGGCGGCTTGCGCAGGATCCTTCTGGTGGCCGTGTTGATGAGCACCCAGCGGCTGTCTGCTTCAC
The DNA here is from genome assembly GCA_030266325.1 of Ruminococcaceae bacterium OttesenSCG-928-I18. Taxonomy (GTDB): domain Bacteria; phylum Bacillota; class Clostridia; order Oscillospirales; family Ruminococcaceae; genus JAAYCI01. Next base: position 10,465 of record JAJDHT010000068.1, on the reverse strand, counting down.
AGAGTTTTTCGCCCCCGGCCCCATGCAGGGAGGTCACGCGGTGGTACAGCGCCCGCCGCTGGCCATAGGCCCTGGTTTCCATGCGGATGGTTTCCCCCACCTGTGGCATGCGCTGTATGGCCAAAGAGAGCTTTGCCAGAAGAAAGGTGGTTTGCGTTTTTTTGGTACAGGGCCTCGTTCATGCCCTGTTCTTCGCACTGGGCGGTGCTGATGTCCTGGATGCGGCGCAGCACGGAACCCGGTGTCATGCGGTCCCAGGGGTCGCATTCGGTGTTCAGGGCGGTGAAATGTTCCTCATAGACAAGCGGCATGGTTTTCTCCCGTTTGAAAGAGCCGGCGGTGGGTAAAGGCCGGCGGAATTTGTTACATGTAGAGCGAAAAGGCTGTGTGTGGGGCGGGGTCAATGGAACACGGTTTCGCCCCCGGCAATGACGTGCACGTTCAGCAGATCCTGGTTCCACAGCAGGATGTCCGCGCGTTTTCCCGGGGTGAGGGTGCCCACCTCCCGGACGAGGCCCGCCGCCATGGCCGGGTTGAGCGTGGCGGCACGCACGGCCTGCTCGATAGGTACGCCGTAGTGGACGGCCTTGCGGCAGCACTCGGTGAGGGTGGAGACGCTCCCGGCCAGGGTTCCGTCGGCCAGGGTGGCCGCTTCGTTTTCCAGCAAGACCTCCTGGCCGCCGAGGGTGTATCTGCCGGGGGACATACCCGTGGCGCTCATCGAGTCGCTGACAAGGCAGATTCGGCTCTCCCCAAACCACTGGAACACAGAGCGGACCACCGAGGGGTGGAGGTGAACGCCGTCGCAGATCAGTTCGACGAAGGAGGCGTAGTCGCTGGCGGCACCAATGGGCCCGGGGTGGCGGTGGTGGAAGGGGGGCATGCCGTTGAACAGGTGGGTCAGGTGGGTGGCGCCCTGTTTGAAGGCCTCGGCACATTGCTCATAGTCGGCCTCGGTGTGGGCCAGGGAGACAACGGTTTTCCTGGCGGCCTTTTGAATAAAGGCGGGGCCGCCGGGCAGTTCCGGGGCGATGTCCAGGATGCGCACATGTTCGCCGCTGGCCGAATACAGGGCTTCGAAGAGCTCGTACGAGGAGGGGCTGAGGGAGGGGATCAGGTGCTCCTCTTTTTGCGCCCCCTTTTTGCCGGGGCTGAGGAACGGGCCCTCCAGCCGCAGCCCTCTCAATGTGGCCCCCCGGCCGTCGGCGCCGCAGAAGGGTTTGGCGGTTTCCATTGCGCGCTGCAGCGCGGCCGGGGGAAGGCTCATCGTCGTGCCGATCACGCTCGTGACCCCGCGGCGGCCATAAAATGCGAGCATTTTTTCCATCTCTTCGGCCGTGGCAGACGAAAAATCTCCGCCGGCACAGCCGTGGGTATGGATGTCGACGAAGCCCGGCAGCACAAAGCCGCCTTCCGCGTCCAGGGAGCTCTGGTCCGCGAGGCTTCCGGCCGGGGCCAGGCGGATGATGCGCCCCTCGTTGTACTCCAAATCCAGCCGTGCAAAGCGGCATTCGTCGGTAAAAACCAGACCGTTCGTGATAACCATGGAAGCCTCCTTTATGATATACTGTCTTTGAATCGTGTGGAGGTGGGGAAAATGGGAGAGGCACGGCGCGGCGAAGAAAAGGGTTTTGCCCCCATCTACAGCACGGAATCGCGTGCGCTCATCCTGGGCAGCTACCCCTCGCCCAAAAGTTTTGCGCAGGGTTTTTATTACGGGCACCCGCAAAATCGTTTTTGGCCTCTGCTGGCGGCCCTCTGCGAGGCGCCGCCGCCCCGGAGCGTGGAGGAAAAGACCAGGCTGATCCTGGAGCACCACCTCGCCCTGTGGGATTCTCTGGAACGCTGCTGCATCCAGGGCGCTTCGGATGCGTCCATCAAGCACCCCGTGCCGAACCCCATCGGGGAACTGGTGAAAAAGACACGCATCGAGGCGGTGTTTTGCAACGGGGCGGCGTCCCATACGTTTTACCGCCGCCATTGCCAGGAAGAGGCCGGCATCGAGGCGGTAAAGCTGCCCAGCACAAGCCCCGCCAACGCCGTCTGCGGGTTTGACTGCCTGCTGGCCGCCTGGGCGCCGCTTCGGCGCTATCTCTCTGCCTGAGCCGGGGCTGCCGGCTTCGGAAGGCTGTATTCGCAGCCGCAGTACCCTTGCCGGTACAGCCCGTACTCTTCGCTGAGCATCACGCTGCGCCGGTAGCCGTCTTTTTTCTTTAGATCTGCGGGCAGCCATTCGATGCCCTGCTCCGCCGCCATGGCCGCGCCTGTCTCGTTGACAAGGGCGGCATTTTTGCGCGGCCCCACCGTGAGCGTGGTGCCCACAAGGGGGAACCCTCGCTTGGCGGCCGTGATAGACACAAGGCGCAGGCGGAAGGCAAAGCAGGCGGCGCAGCGCCGTCCGCCCTCGGGTTCCCCGGCGAGGGGGCGGGCCAGCTGCGAAAAGGCCTCGCTGTGGTACGGGCCCGCCTCAAACGTCAGGGGATAGGCGGTTTTTGCCCTTTCCAGAAGGGGGGTAAAAGCGGCGAGGCGTTTTTCGTATTCCTCTCTCGGCCAGAGGTTGGGGTTGTAATAGAATAAGGTGATGGAAAACCGATGCCCGAGCCGTTCGACCGCGCTGCTGGCGCAAGGGGCGCAGCAGGCGTGTAAAAACAAGGGGGTGCCGTCTTGGGCGCTCCGGATGCGGTCTTCCATTTTCCTGTTGTAGTCCATCACATTCATGCTTTTATACTATTTACTTACTGGAATGAGAACAAAAACTGCATGTATACGTATTATCACAGGGTTTTCACATTTTCTTTAGAAAGGCTTTATAAACGACTCAATGTTTGTTCATATTCACTGGGTATACTGGGGTCACTTCGATGGATGCAGAGGGTTTTGGGCAGTATGCGGCACCGAACCCGTGCTCTGTCAACGAAAGGGAGGAGAGGCCAATGCAGGAGAGGGCCGTGGGTCGTCCCGAAATGCGCAAGGGTGGCCCCGGCTGTGGCAGACAGAGGGAATCCTGAGGATTTCCGATATGTTTGATAGCGACGGGAATACCCCGTACCACTCTGCCGTCCCGGTAGACGCCGGCGCGGCAGACAAACAATCCTCCGCTTTGCGGGTTGCACAAAATCCGTCAAGGCGGTTTAGATAGATGGGTATAAGATGGGTTCGAATGGGAATGTGCCCGGCTTTCACACAGGTGGAGGCCGGGTCCTTTTTTGCGGCACGGCGGCGGAATTTATAAAGTGTCTCTTTAGCGGGCGCCCTGCTGCATCTCGCTTAGCACCTGTTCCATAATGGAAACCCCTTGCACGATCTGCTGCTTCGTAGGGGTGGAGAAGTTGAGCCGCACACTCTGGCAGGGGGCGCTTTCATCCACGAAAAAGGCGCTTCCGGGTACGATGGCCAGTTTGTTTTCGAGGCATTTTTGTACGAAGGTACCCACATCGATGCCGTCTTGTAAGGTGGCCCAGAGGAACATGCCGCCCTTGGGCCGCTCGAAGTGGATTTTTCCATGCAGATGCCGCTCCATCTCGTCGGCCATCAGCAGGGCTTTTTCCCGATAGATGCCGCGCAGGCGGGCGAGGTGGGCGTCCACGTCGCAGCGGGTGAGAAAGCGCTCGCAGACCCGCTGGCCCCAAAGGTTTGTGTGCACGTCGTTGCCCTGCTTTGCCATCACCATCTGGGACAGCAGGGCCTGCTGCCCTACGCAGAAGGCGACGCGCATGCCCGGCGAGAGCACTTTACTCATCGAGACCGCATAGACGACGGCGTTTTCCCGGTCGAAGCTTTTGATGGGCGGCAGGCCCTCGCCTTCGATGCGCAGCTCGCCATAGGGGTTGTCTTCCAGGATGGGCACGCCGTGTTTTGTGCAGAGCGCATAGACCGCCTTTCGTTTTTCGAGGCTGGTCACCGCCCCCGTTGGGTTTTGAAAGTTTGGAATGGTGTAAAAGAAGCGGGGTTTTTCGTCCCCGGCCAAGATGGCCTCCAAAGCGGCCAGGTCCGGGCCGTCGGGCTGCAAAGGCACGCCCGCCAGCCGCACCCCATAGGCGCGGAAGGAGTTGAGCGCGCCGAGGAAGGCGGGGTCGTCCACGGCCACAAGATCCCCCTCGTCGCAGACGAGGCGCGAAAACAGATCCATCACCTGCTGGCTGCCCGCCGTGATGATGACGCCGTCCCCCTCGCCCACCACGTCCCACTCGCGGTTGAGGTACCCTTTGCCCGCCTCGATGAGGGGGGGATAGCCTTCCGTGATGGAGTATTGCAGGGTGGCCGAGGCCTCGTCGCGCAGCAGCTCGTCCGAGATGGCGCGAATCTGCTCTACGGGGAAAGCGCCGGGGTCGGGGTTGCCGCCGGCAAAGCTGATGAGGCTGGGGTCGGCCATCTGTTTCAGCAGCCCCCGGATGATCGAAGGCCGCATGGAAGCGGCTTTTTTGCTGTAGTGAAAGGTCATCGGGATTTCCCCCCTACGTTATTTTGGAATCGGCGAATAGGAATCGTCCACGGTGATGTGTGCATGCACGGGGCGGGGCCCGTTTTGCAGCTTCGCCTCGATCTGTCTTTTGAGCTCGTCCGGCCCGTGGCCAAAACCCGAGGGCACCACGACATCGAAGATGTAGTTGTCGTGCCTGCGCCCGGCAATGAGGCGAAAGTCGTGCAGGCGCAGGCGCGGGTCGATGGATTCGATGGCTTTGATCGCCCGGCTTCTGGCGGGGTCCAGCTCGGCCTGCCCGGAATCGATCGGGTCGTAGTGGATGATGAGATGCAGCTTGTCCTCGCTTAAAAAGTCCCACTCGATGTTGTCGATGATGTCGTGGGCTTCCATGACGTCCTCGTGGCGGGACATCTCCACGTGGGCCGAAGCGAAACGCCGGCCGGGGCCATAGTCGTGCACCACGAGGTCATGGGTGCCGAGCACGCCGGGGTAGCTTTCGATTTTTTCCTCCACATAACGCACGAAAGAAGGGTCCGGCGCCGTGCCGAGCAAGGGGTTTAAGGTATCGCGCACCAGCAGGCAGCCGTTCACCAAAATGAAAACGGCTACGGCCAGGCCCATCCAACCGTCGAGGTAGAGGCCGGTGAAGTGGTGAACGAGGGCGGCGGCCAGCACGGCCGACGTGGCCAACACGTCGTTGCGGCTGTCGGCATAGGTTGCCTCGAGCGTTCCCGAACCGATCTTCCGGCCGATGTTCCGGTTGAAGAAAGCCATCCAGAGCTTTAGCAGAATGGAACCCGCGAGGATTGCAAATGTGAGAAGGCCGAAGGAGACTTCGCCCGGGTGGAGGATTTTATCGATGCTGGATTTGCCCAGCTCGATGCCGATGACCATGACAAGCACGGCCACGGCGAGGCCCGCGATGTATTCGAAACGGGCGTGACCGAAGGGGTGGTTGCTGTCGGCCGGTTTTTGGGAAAGGCGGAAACCGACCAGGGTGATCAGCGAACCCGCTGCGTCGGAGAGGTTGTTGACGGCGTCGGCCATGACGGCGATACTGCCCGAAAAAAGGCCTGCGAGAAACTTGCCGCAAACCAGCAGCAGGTTGCAGAAAATCCCCAGCACGCCACACAGTTTTCCATAGGCGGCGCGAACCTTCGGGTCTTTTACGTTTTCGGGATCTTTGATGAACAGACGGACAAAAAGGCTGGACATAAAACATTTAAATCTGGGGGAACTTTTAAAAAAGTCCCCCCAGGCCCCCTTAAAACTTTTGATGCAGAAAAACATATGTTTTTCTGTGTTTCTGTAAAAAGTTTTTTGGAAAGTTTGAAAACCTTTGTTTCAACAAAGGGTTTCAAGGTCTACGCCTTTGCAAGCATTTCGTCGATCTCGGCGGCGGCCTGTTTGCCGGCGCCCATGGCCAGGATGACCGTGGCGGCGCCCGTCACCACGTCGCCGCCGGCCCAGACATTTTTACGGGTGGTCAGCCCGCGCTCGTCTTTCGTGACAAGGCAGCCCCATTTGTTGGCCTCGAGGCCGGGCGTCGTCATGCGGATCAAGGGGTTGGGGCTGTTGCCGATGGCGATGATCACACCGTCAAGGTCGGTGTAGAAGTTGCTTCCCTCGATGGGCACGGGCCTGCGGCGGCCCGAGGCGTCCGGCTCGCCCAGTTCGTTGCGCAGGCAGTGCATCTGTTTCACCTTGCCCTCCTCATCGCCCAGAATTTCCAGCGGGCTGATGAGATACTGGAAGAGGATGCCCTCCTCCTCGGCGTGTTCGATCTCTTCGATACGGGCCGGCATCTCCGCGCGGGTGCGGCGGTAAAAGACGTGCACCTCCTCGGCGCCCAGGCGTTTTGCGCAGCGCGCGGCGTCCATGGCCACGTTGCCGCCGCCCACCACCGCCACCCTGCGCGGGCGGATGACAGGGGTGTGGCTGTCCTGTTTCCAGGCGCCCATGAGGTTGATGCGCGTCAAAAACTCGTTGGCGGAGACGACGCCGTTGAGGTTTTCGCCGGGGATGCCCAGAAAAACCGGCAAGCCTGCGCCCGAGCCGATGAAGATGGCCTCAAAGCCCTCCTCGAACAGCTCGTCCACCGTGAGCACTTTGCCGATGACCATGTTGGTCCTGATTTCGACACCCAGTTTTGCCAGGGCGTCGATCTCTCTCTGCACGATGGCTTTGGGCAGGCGGAACTCCGGGATGCCGTATACGAGCACCCCGCCTGTTTTGTGCAGCGCCTCAAAAATGGTGACGGCGTAACCTTTCCTCGCCAGCTCTCCCGCGGTGGTGAGCCCTGCGGGCCCGGCGCCCACCACGGCCACCCGGTGCCCGTTCGGGGTGGGTTTTTCCACCTTGGCGCCGCCGTTTTCCATCATCCAGTCGGCCACGTACCGCTCAAGGCGGCCGATGCCCACGGGCTCGTGCTTGATGCCGCGGACACAGACCGCTTCACACTGGGTCTCCTGCGGGCAAACCCTTCCGCACACGGCGGGCAGGCTGGTCTGCTCGCTCAATACATCGAAAGAACCTTTCATATCGCCTTCGGCCACTTTGGCGATAAACCCGGGGATATCTATGGCGACAGGGCAGCCGCCCACACAGGGCTTGTGCTTGCACTGCAGGCAGCGCTGCGCTTCCTGCACGGCCATTTCGTGGGTATACCCCAGGGCGACCTCGTTGAAATTGTGTTGGCGTACGGCCGGGTCCTGCGCCGGCATAGGCGTCTTTTTGGGCTCCATGTTTGGCATATTTTTCTCCGTCCCCTCTATACGTAGGTTTACATCCCTCTCCAAAGCCTTTTTTACAGCTGCCGGTTGAACAGTTTGCAGCTGTCGTCGCGGATGTGTTTTTCAAAATCCCGGTAGTTGGCACTGCGCCGCATCGCCTCGTCAAAATCCACAAGGAACCCGTCGAATTCAGGCCCGTCCACACAGGCGAATTTCACTTCGTCGCCAATCGTGAGCCGGCAGCCGCCGCACATGCCGGTGCCGTCCACCATCACGGGGTTCATCGAGACAACGGTTTTGACATTGTGTTTCTTGGTGACACTGACCACGAACTTCATCATGATCAGCGGCCCGATGGCGATGACCTCGTCATACTGGTTTCCCTCTTCGATCAAAGTCTCAAGGGCCGTGGTCACAAGGCCTTTTTCCCCGTAACTTCCGTCGTCCGTCATCATGACGAGCTTGTCGCTTACCTCTCCGAATTCCTTTTCCAGAATGACGAGGTCTTTTGTGCGAAACCCGACGACGCTGTGTACCTCGGCGCCCATCTCGTGGAGTTTTTTGGCCACGGGGTAGGCGATGGCACAGCCGACGCCGCCACCGACAACCGCCACTTTTTTAAGCCCTTCCAGCTCGCTGGGGCGGCCGAGGGGGCCGACGAAATCTTGCACCGAATCGCCCTCGTCAAGGCTGTCGAGCTGCAAAGTGCCGCCACCCACAATCTGGTAGATGATGGTTACGGTCCCCTTTTCGGCATCATAGTCGGCTATGGTAAGGGGAATGCGCTCCGACTCCGCCATGGGCCGCACGATGATGAACTGGCCCGGAAGGGCTTTCTTTGCAATCAGCGGCGCTTCAATCTCCATGCGGCTTACCGTGGGGTTTAAAGCTTCTTTTTTCACGATTTTGTACATGGTATCCTCCCACACACTCTTATATTTACATTTGTGCAAACCATTGGTTGACAAGGGTACTGCCGGTTATCTGTCGCTGTCCGCCGCCATATGGGTGTAGGCCTGTTCCAGCAAAGTCTGGATGTCGGCGCCGATGGCGGCAAAGGAATAACCCAGCCGTATTTCGCACGCAGGCTCTTTTTTGCACCCGGCTTTTAAAAGGGAACAGGCCTCGGCAAGGTCGGTCTCCCGCGCCCCTTCACAGAGGATCAAAAATTCGTCGGCGCCAATACGGTAATGAGAGTCGCCCTCAAAGATGGTTTGTATCTGGCTTGCCAACTGCTGCAGCATCAGGTCGCCGACCTCGTGCCCTTTTTGTAAATTCAGCTGTTTGTATCCAGAGGCCTCAATATAAACGGCGCCAAGGGAATATTCAGGCGTTTCGCCGTCCAGCGCGCCGATGTCACGCAGGTACCGCTCGCGGTTCAACAGTCCCGTGGAGGCATCCACATAGCGAGAGCGGAAAAGCTCTTCCTCGAGCCGGTATAAGCCGAACTGCTGTGCGAGAAAAGTGCTGAGATTGGTGAGCAGGTCGGGGTTTTCGGAGCCATAGCCCGGGTTGTCAACACCCGCGAAACCAATGAGCTCCCCCTTGAGCAGCAAAGGCGCCAGGATCATACTGCGCGGCTCGTACCGGCAGAAGGCTTCAAAATCTTTCGGGAAATTCTTTTCAAACTGTTCGCTGTTGCCCGTCACCACGGGACGGCCGCTTTTGAACAGGGCGTACCAGGCGGGGTGCGCCACCGAAAAAAGTTCCTGCGGGAAGGCGTCATATTCGGGTGTTACGCCGGGACGGCACCACTCATGTGTGGTGGAGGCGATATCTGTGCCGGGGGCGAAGCTGAACAGATAAGCCCGGTCGGCCCGGTAGAATTCCCCCACGCTTTTCAGCACGGCCCCGAGGGCGGTGTTGACATCTTCCTCCTCGGCCAGCGTGCGCATACATCCGCGCAGGGTGCGGTCGGCCTCCAGGCGGATGCGGCTTTCGGTGTTGATGCTTATGTCCTGGGCGAGGTCGGTGGACATGGCGAGAAGGGCGAGGTCTCCCTTCCAGGGAATCAGTTTTTGGCGCATGAGGAACTTCCCGCCGAGGTTTGAATTGTAGCACTCCCGCATGATGAAGCGGTCCCGCGAGGCATTCTTGCTAGAACAGTTGGCGCAGGTCGAGTCGCGGTCGTTGAAAAGCTCATGGCACAGCATGTTTTCATAGTCCTGCACCCCGAGCATCGTGCGCCCGGTGCGGTTGAGATAAAGCACTTTGTAGCTTTCGGGTTCGCTGATGTACACGATCTCATCCAGCTCGTCCAGCAGCTCGACAAAGGTCTCCTCGCTGGCGCTAAACAGGGAAGTGGCGGAGACATGCTCTTCGGTTTCATGGCTTTCCGTATATTCCCGGAAGACCTTGCCGCCCTCGCCCCAATGGTCCAAAAAGCGTTCTTCGAAATCGGAGGCGCCCGCGGGGCGCCCGAAATAGAAGCCCTGCACGGTGTCGGGCTGCAAGGGCAACAACGCCTGCGCCTCTTCCAGGGTCTCCACGCCCTCCACGCAGACCTTGGTCCCCGCCCGGTGTGCCAGGCCGACGATAAACCGCACGAGGTCATAGTCGTAAGCGCTGCTGCGCATACGGGCCACAAACGTGCGGTCTATCTTAATCTGGTTGATGTTCAGTTCTTTAAAATATCCAAGGCTCGAGTACCCGGTGCCGAAATCGTCTATGGCCACGGCCACCCCGATGCGGTTCAGATAGGCAAAAATCTCGTTAAAATACCGGAAATCCTGCATCTGCAGGCTCTCCACGAGTTCTAAAATGATGGCCTGCCCGGGCAGGCCCAGCCGGTTCAGGTTTTTGTGGACATACCCGGGGATGTCGTCGGTTTCAAACTGCTGGTAGGAGAGGTTGATGTTCATGACGAAATTTGGGATGAACCGGCGCCAGATGCGGCACTGCTCCATGGCTTTGTCCAGCACCCAGCGCCCCACCTGCCCAATCAAACCCGCCTGTTCCAAGATGGGGATAAAGATCGTGGGGGACACCTTGCCATACTTGTTGTTTTCCCAGCGCAGCAAGGCTTCGGCACCGATGATGTTCCCGGTTTTCACCGATACCTGGGGCTGATAGTAGACTTCGAAGCCCGCGTAGTCGTTTGAAACGCTCTGCTGCAGGGATTCCCGCAGCCCCACCTGCAAAAGGTGGTCCTCATAGGCGTCCCGCGAAAAAAAGATGATATTGTTCTTCCCAAGGCGCTTTGCGTTGTTCAAGGCGTTTTCCGTAAACTGGCTGAGCTCGCCGAAATTCTGGCTGTCATAGGGATAGCCCGCAGCCCCCGCCGATATCGTACAGTATAGGCCGTTTTCCA
>JAJDHT010000067.1 GCA_030266325.1 Ruminococcaceae bacterium OttesenSCG-928-I18 | reverse complement strand
GTCGTTGTACCATTTGACGGCCGCGATGTAGCTGTCACTGATCAGGCGGTCGGAAAGGCCGTTTTTCGTCCCAAACTCACTGATTTCGTCCCAGTTGGCATACTCGTAATTACTGAAAAACTGTAAAAGATCGGAGTGGGGGCCCGTTTTTGTGAGCAAAGAGGTGCGGATTTCCTCGGCCACGGGAATTTCCTCGAGCAGCTCCTCCTTGCTCTTTTCCAGCGCGATGTGCAAGAGAGAAAACAGGCCGACAAGGAAGACGTGGCGGGGGTCTCTGCGCGGGGTGAAGTGCTGGGCGAGCAGCTCTCCAAACTGGGCGCGGATGAGGGAGATGCGGACGAGCTCGAGTGGTTTATCGGACGCGATGCCGCGCAAAGCGAGCATTGCGATCCATTTTTTGAGATTCTCTTCGCCGAGATAGGCGACGGCCATATCGATAGAGGAGATTTGGTTTCGCAGGCCGACGGCCGCCGAGTTGAGAAGGCGCAGCAACTTATAAGACAGCGCGACATCAGAGGAGATCACCGAACTGATCTCGCGAAAATCGACGTAGTCGTCGGTGCTGGTGAGCTTGAGAAGCCGGAAATAGTTGACCTTCATTGGGTCGATGTCTTTGGTTTTCTGGGTCTGGACGGGCTGTTCGAAGAAAAAGCCCTGGAAGAGTTTGAAACCAATTACCTTTGCCGTGGCAAACTCCTCGTTGGAATCGACATGCAGGGCGATGAATTTTTTGTTGGGGTAACTTTTGATGATCCGCCCCATATCTTCGGAGCCAGTCCGGTTTTGGTCGAACTTGATATAGTCGGCCAACTCGAGCAACTCCTTTTTGGCGTTGTCGGCCCGGACGCCCGAAAGGCAGAGGGAATACCCCGCCGCGCGCAGTTCTTTGTAACGGGCCATCTCGCCCGCAGAGGGTTCCTCCTCGATGTGGATCTGGATAACAAACTTGTCTTTGGGCAGGCCACGCTGCACGGTTTTGCTCATCAACTGGTTGATATAGCCGATAAAATAGTGCGCATCGTTTTCGATGTCCCCCAGACCCAGCGCATCGAGGCTGCGGTCGAAATCGGACAGGGAGAGGGAATCTTCCTTGTCGTCACCCTCGTTGCCGCGGTCGATCATCTCATAGCCATAGGTGCGGCCGACCCCTGTGAGGATGGGCTGAATATTGATATAGAGATCTTTGAAGGTTTTGGCGTTGTCGTACTGGTCTTCGAAAAAGACCAGGCGGTTGCGCCCGCTTTCTTTTGCTTTGTAGAGCGCGATGTCCGCCTTGCGGAGCAGCTCGGAATAGCTCTCACCATGTTTCGGGAAAAAGGCGACTCCCATGCTGATGGTACAGGACAGCTCGATGTTGGGCATCGTATAGGAGAGAAACGCGCCACTGAGCAGTTTTTCGTAATGTTCTTTCAGCTCTTGCTCGCTGCTGAAACGGCCCATTGGGTCGCTGTACAGCAGGACGAACTCGTCACCCCCGAGACGGTAGAGGTGGTCTTTGTAGGCGGGCTCACTTTCGAGGTGGGCCGTCAGCCGGCGCAACATGACATCGCCCGTGTTGTGACCATAAGTATCGTTGATGCTTTTGAAATTGTCCAGATCGAAAATGGCGATGGTTCCGCAGCACTGGTCTTTTTCAATTTGGGCCGCAATGGCGTCAAAATCTTCTTTGAGCTTTTGGCGGTTCGGCACACCGGTGAGGTGGTCGATGTAGGCAAGGCTATAGAGTTTTTGGTTTGCCTGCCGTTCCAGCGTGACGTCGCGCAGGGTGAGCATGATGGCGGGGGCGTCCTCCAGCCACTGGACACGGTTTGCGTTCACGGAGAAAATGCGGCCCTCGATGTCCTTTACGTCATATTGCACGGGATAGGCCTCCGGGCCCGCATCCGCGTCCGGGCAGCGGTTCAGCAAGCCCGGGAAAAGGGACATGTACCGCTCCTCATGGCTGCGCTCGTCGTCGTGCATCTTATTCAGGCGGTCCTTGGCGGCCTTGTTCATGAAAAGCAGGCGGTTGGCCTTTTCATGCATGACGATGACGTCGGCATCTTGGGAATCCAAAATACCCTTGATAAAGGGTTCGGTGGAATCCTGCTTGTTTTTACTAAAAAACGCTGCCATCGCCAGTCCTTCCAAAAGTAGTTGATAAATAGTTCTTTCTATTATAAAACGAAAGACACCATTTGTGAAGCTTTTTAGCAAAATCATTGAAAAAAGCGATTTCTACACGGTTCTGGTTCATTTTGGACCGCATTTTATGTATAATATACGTGCAATATGTTCGATTTTCACACGAAAGGACCGTGAGCCCCGTGCCAAAAGAACAAAACCTCTATGATCAAGAGGTATTTTTTGAAAAATACAGTGGAATGGAACGTTCCCGCAGAGGGCTTGCAGGCGCGGGCGAGTGGCCGGTGCTGCAAAAGCTTCTGCCGGATTTCGCCCAAAAAGAGGTCCTTGACCTCGGCTGTGGTTTCGGGTGGCATTGCGCCTATGCGGCACGGCAGGGTGCCAAAAGAGTGGTGGGGGTAGACCTGTCTGAGAAGATGCTGGCCGTGGCAAAAAAGCAAAACGCCTTCCCCAATGTGGAATACCGCTGCCATACGCTGGACGAGATAGAGGAGCCGCCCGACAGCTTTGATATCGTATTGAGCTCCCTTGCGCTGCATTACCTGCCCTCCTTCGACGCGGTGTGTGAAAAGGTGGCCGGTGTGCTGCGGGCGGGGGGCCTCTTTGTGTTTACGGTGGAGCACCCTGTTTTCACCGCCTATGGGACACAGCAATGGCTCTATGACGAAAACGGGGAGATCGTATGCTGGCCGGTGGACAGGTATTTTGAAAGGGGCCCGAGACAGGCGGAGTTTTTGGGAGAGACGGTGTGCAAATACCATCGCACCCTGACGGATTATCTTGACACTTTGCTGCAGCGGGGGTTTGAGATGCAGCGTTTTGTGGAACCGATGCCGACGGAGCAGGCGCTGGCGGAAGACTCCGGCATGGCAGACGAGCTGCGAAGGCCCATGATGATGATAATCTGTGCGCGCAACGCAAAAAAGGGGCGGCAGGAAGAGTAAAACGAAAACTGTGCCGGGCGCAAAAGAAACCGCTGCCAATGAGTTTGGCCGATCGGCCTGCACGGGCGAGGTGCCCAAAGCAGGAAGTATGATGAGACGGGCATAGAGGCCGCCCGTGAGGAGGACGGATGTTCGATTGGCTTGAGCGAAAACTGTATCCGAGGCTGAAAAACAAAGAGTTCCGCAGCAACGACGAACTGTACATGTACCTGCTGACCCAGGTGGCCGTTTTGTTCGCCATTACCATGCACGCCTTTTTGTTTGTGATCCTGCTGATGACGGGCGCACGCATTCTGATTGTGGCCAGCATGCTGAGCCTTTTGATTTTCATCATCAACTACATGGTTCTGCTGCAGAAAAAGGTGATCCGGCTGTCGGCACTGATCTTGGCGGCCGATGTGATTTTGTTTACGCTGATTGTGGTGGTGTGTGTCGGCAGCAGCAGCTACAGCATTTTGTACCTGGTTGTGCTGATGATTTTGCAGGTAATTTTGCCCTATTCCCGGCTTTGGGTGCGCATACTGGTTCTTTTTATCATCTGGCTCTGCATGATTTTGACCTATGTGCTTCCCATGTATTTCGAGCCGCTGTATGAGATTGGCCGCATGAAACCAGTGCTGGCGATCTTCAATATCCAGCTGGGATTTTTTGGGGTTGCGACAGAGCTTCTCATTGGCAATTTGCTGCGCAAGGTGATTGAGGACTACAACGCAAAACAGTTCCGCAGCCTTGAGAGCGAAGCGAACACAGACCCGCTCACCGGGCTATACAACCGCCGTTTCGCACGGGAGGCCTTCGGCAAGATTGCGCGGGAGGAGGGCGACAAATCCTATTGCACCGCCATGCTTGACATCGACGATTTTAAACAGATCAACGACCTATACGGGCATGCAGCCGGGGACGAGGTTTTGCGTGCGCTTGCCAAAACCTTGCAGTGTGAACTGCGAAAAACCGACCTGCTGTTCCGCTGGGGCGGAGAGGAGTTTTTGATCTTGCTGGTAGACGTACCACTGCCGACGGCACAGCTGATTATGGAGAAAGTGCGGGTGTCCCTGGCCGACAAAGCCGTGCGAACAGGCCAGGTTGCGATCCGCTTCACGGTGACCATCGGGTTGAGCGAACTGGACAAAAAAGATATCCTGAAAAGCATCAGCCACAGTGACAAGCTGATGTACGAGGGAAAACGAAACGGCAAGAACCAGGTGGTTGTCTGACCCCTATTTCTTGTCTCTTTGCTGTAAAAAATGGAAGGCGCTTACACCGCCTTCCATTTTTTGTGTGTACTATTTCTTATCCGTCCTCGTTGATGCGCTGGATGAGTTCTTCGAGAACCTGGTCTGCCGCGTCGTAGGGAATCTGGCAGGTGCCCACCTGCGGGTGCCCTCCCCCGCCGTATTGGAGCAGCAGGTTACCCACGTTGGTTTTGGAGGTGCGGTTGAGCACGCTGTGGCCCACTGCGATAGGGCAGTTCATCTTTTGACGGCCATCGACGACCCACAGAGAGATGTTTTGCTCGGGATAGAGGCTGTAGATGAGGAACCGGTTGCCTGTGTAGATGGGATCGACCCCGCGCAGGTCTGTGACGATGGCGTTGCCGCGAACCGTGGTGTGCTCCCCCACCATCTTCCGGAATTTGGCGTCCTGCTCGAAATAGAGCTCGATACGCTCTTTGACGTCGGGGTCTTCGAGGATCTCTTCAATGTTTTGGGTGCGGCAGGCGTCGATGAGCTTTTCCATGAGCTGGTAGTTGCTGATGCGGAAATCCCGAAAACGGCCAAGGCCGGTGCGGGGGTCCATGAGGAAGCCCAGCAGCACCCACCCCGTGGGGTTGAGAATCTCGTCCGCGGTAAGTTTTGCCGCATCCACCTTATCGACGTATTTGATCATCTCTTTGAAGTGGGGCAGCGTTTTTTCCCCGTCGTAATAATCGTAGATAACGCGGGCGGCGCTGTCTTTGAGCTCACTGCGGCCCTCGAAAGTGACGCCTGAACCCAGGCGGTTGCCCTCGCTGGAGTGATGGTCGAACCAGAGGGCACAGCCGGGCGCGTAGGGTACATTGGCCAAAACATCGTTGTCGGTGACCTCGATGAGACCGTCCTGCAGATCTTTTGGGTGGATGAATTTCCAGTGATCGATCACGCCGAGTTCCTTGAGCTCGGCCCCGCAGGCCAGGCCGTCGAAATCGGAACGGGTGAGTAAACGCATCGCCATAACTTTTGCCTCCCCTTGAACAATTGGATTGTACTTAAGTATAGCATGTTTTTGCCTGTTTTGCCACCGTGCCTTTGCCTGGGGAATGCCCGGAGTGCGTTTATAGGGAAGCGCACTGCCCGCAGATGGGCTAGGTGGGGAATAAAACACAGAAGGGTCTTGTGTCCCCCGCCTTCAGCGTGGGAGGCACATGAAATTTGTCCGAAAAACAGCGCGAGGGGTGCCCTCCCTTTGCCCCCGGCAGGGCTGGATGCTGCCGATAGGGCAAAACATTTCGCTTGCCCACGGGGGTTTCTTGGGGTATAATGAAGGGCAGATTCGCTTTTGCTATTAATGGTATATATAAGTTTTTTATAAAAGAAGCCACGCCTCGAAGCAGCAGGCTTTTTGCCCAAAAGCACTGCCGCCGTCGCCGTGGCTATTCTGCAGAGAAAGGCGGGACCAGACGGTCCATGGCAAAATTTAGTGTAAAAAAACCGCTCACGGTTTTTGTGGCCGTGGTGGCCATTTTGGTTTTGGGCGTCGTGTCGTTCATGAACATGACGCCCGATCTTCTTCCCAACATCAACCTGCCCTATGTGATGGTGATGACCCCTGTGCCGGGAAGCACCCCCGAAAAGGTGGAGACGACGGTCACAAAGCCCCTGGAACAATCGATGGCGTCACTGGAACACATCGAGTCAGTGAGCTCCACCTCGGGGGAAAACAGCTCGCTGATTTTTCTGGAGTTTTCGAATGATGTGAACCTGGACACGATCACCGTGGATATACTACAGAGAACCACCCAGATGGCCGAATACTGGGACGACACGGTGGGGACCCCGGTGATCTTGAAGCTGAACCCCAGCATGCTGCCCGTGATGGTGCTGGCCGTGGACAACGAAGGCATGGACACGGAAGAGCTCTCCCGCTTTACCGAAGAGCAGCTGCTTTCCGATTTGGAAGGTGTGCCGGGCGTGGCCAGTGTGGAGGCCAGCGGCCTGGTGGCCGACGAGATTCAGGTGGCCCTGCGGCAGGAGCGCATAGACGCGCTGAACCGGGAGGTGCGCAGGGCGATTGACGCACAGTTCGAGGAGACCGAGGAGGAACTGGAAGAGGGCCGCGAAGAGGTGGAAGAGGGCCTGGACGAGGTGGAGGCCGGGCTGGACGAGCTGGACGCGGCTGTGGAAGAGGCGGCCGACATGGCCGCCAATGCACAGACGATGATGGCTGAGGCCGAGG
The DNA here is from genome assembly GCA_030266325.1 of Ruminococcaceae bacterium OttesenSCG-928-I18. Taxonomy (GTDB): domain Bacteria; phylum Bacillota; class Clostridia; order Oscillospirales; family Ruminococcaceae; genus JAAYCI01. The sequence goes on along the minus strand of JAJDHT010000067.1, from coordinate 4,904 downwards.
CCAAAGCCATGCAGCAAATTCTACAGCAGGTTTCCGCCTGGACGCGCGAGGTACTGACCCTGGACGAAACCGAACGCAGTTTGCGGCAATATGAGGGGGGATTTGCCGAACTGGACCAGGCCGCGGCGGAGCTGCAGAGCAACATTTCCCAGCTGGAGGAACTGGAAAAACAACTGGGGACCCTCTCGGCCATAGAAGCACAGTTTGCGGCCCAGATTGCGGCCATACAAAACGACCCGGCGCTGTCTGATGCGGAAAAACAGCAGCAGATCGACGCGGTGAGAAACAGCGCGGAGTACCGGCAGATGGAGGCCTCGCTGGCCGGGCTGGACGCCGCACTGTCCTCGCTGGGCACCGACCGGCAGACACTCTCGGCGCGCCTGACCGAATCGAGGGCCAATCTGACCTCCGTGGAGGCCAGCATCACGCAGCTGAACGCCGAACTGACCGCACGGGGCCTGAACCGGGAAACCATTGGCGTGGCCCTGCGGGAGATTGAGGAAAACCGCGCCAAACTGAACGCGGGTATCGCACAGTTGCAGGGTACGCTCTCGCAGCTGCAGGCGGGTTCTATGACGGCCGCGCAGGCCGAGGCCGAACTGGAACGCCAAAAGATGAAGGGGATTTTGCAGTTCAGCGAGGGCACCACGCAGCTGCTGCTGGCACAGAGCGAACTGAACAATGCCCTTGTGCAGATTGACGCGGGGCTTGAGAGAATTGACGAAGAGCGGCAGGCGGCCTATGACCGCGCCGACCTGGACGAAATATTGAGCCTGGAGATGCTGTCGCAGATTCTGTTTGCAGACAACTTTTCGATGCCGGCGGGTTATGTGGCCAAGGACGGGGTGCAGACCCTTGTGCGGGTGGGAGACGCCTTCCAGAGCGTAGAGGAACTGGAAGATTTAGTGGTTTTGGACCTGCCTATAGACGATTTGGACCCCATCTACCTGACCGATGTGGCGGATGTAAACCTCGTGAGCAACAGCGGCAATATCTATGCCAAGATCAACGGCAACGACGGGGTGCTGCTCTCCCTTTCAAAGCAGTCCACTTTTGCGACGGCCGAGGTGTCGGACAACATCCGCGACAAGCTGGATGAACTGGGTGAAGAGTACCCGGGGCTCTCCTATGTGAGCCTCATGGACCAGGGAGACTACATCCGGGTGGTCATAAACGCCATCTTGCAGAACCTGCTGCTGGGGGCCATTTTCGCCATCATCGTGCTGTTTTTGTTCCTGCGTGACATACGGCCCACTTTCATCACCCTTTGCAGTATCCCCATCAGCGTGATTTTTGCCATCGCATTGATGTATTTTTCCGGTGTGACAATCAACATCATCTCCCTGTCGGGCCTGGCCGTGGGGGTGGGCATGCTGGTGGACAACTCGGTGGTGGTGATCGAGAACATCTATCGGCTGCGCAGCAAGGGAGAGAATGCTGTGAAGGCGGCCGTCTCGGGCGCGACGCAGGTTTCGGGGGCCATTACGGCCTCGACATTGACGACGATCTGCGTCTTTGTGCCCATCGTATTCACCGAGGGCATCACACGGCAGCTGTTTACCGACATGGCCCTGACGCTGGCCTACTCTTTGATGGCGAGCCTTGTGGTGGCGCTGACACTGGTGCCCGCGATGTCTTCGGGGCTTTTGCAAAACGACGCCGGGAGAAAAAGCCGCCTGCTGGTACGGGTGCAGGGCCTCTACGAAAAAATCGTATCCGCCGTACTGAACCGCAAGGTGCTGGTGCTGGTCTCGACCCTCGTACTGCTTGTGGGCAGTGTCTTTTTGATCGTTCTGCGCGGGTATATCTTTATGCCTGAGATGGATATGCCCGAGGCCATCGTGAACCTGACGGCACCCGAAGGCAGCACCACCGAGGACACGATGGAGTATGCGGACGACGTGAGCGAACGCCTGCTGGAACTCGAGGGCGTGGAGACCGTGGGCGCCATGCTGTCGAGCACGGGCACGGGAATGTTTGCCGGAGGAACGGGCGGCGAGAGCAACGACGAGGACACCCAGGTGACCATGTACCTGCTGCTGGGGGAAAAAGAGAGCGGCATCGAGACGTCCAGAAAAATCAACGAAATGTTTGAGGACTACCCCTGCGAAGTGCAGGCCTCGGGCGCGTCCTCAATGTCCGACTATATGGACGCGCTGGGCGGTTCCGGGCTTTCGGTGGACGTCTACGGAGAGGACCAGGACGGTTTGCTGCAGGCCGCAAGGCAGGTGGCCGAGACGCTGGAGGGCCTTGCGGGCACCCAGAATGTCCTGGACGGGATTGGGGACACCGAACCCGAAATACGTTTTGTCGTGGACAAAAACCTGGCCGCCGCCGAAGGGCTGACCGTGGCACAGGTGTATACCGAAGTGAACCGCGCGCTGAGCACCGAAAACACCGCGACCAGCATCACGCTGGAAGAGGGCGAAACCGACGTGATTGTTTTGAGCGCGAACCATAACGCCATGACGCCGGACAGCATTCGGAACTTTAGCTTCATGCATGAAAACGCCCTGGGGGAGAAAAACCGGGTGTACCTGCGCGACATCGCCACCATTGTGGAAACCGAGACGACGACCGCCGTGAACCGACTGGACCAAAGACGGTATATCACCGTGAGCGCCGAGGTGGGCGAAGGCTATAATGTGGGCCTGATTTCGACCGAAGCCGAGCGGGCGCTTGAGGATCTAAACCTGCCCTCGGGCGTCAGCTATGAGGTGACGGGGGAAAACACGACGATTCTGGACGCCTTTGAGGATCTCGCCCTGATGCTGCTGCTCGGCATTCTGCTGGTGTATTTGATCATGGTGGCGCAGTTCCAGTCATTGAAATCGCCTTTTATCGTGATGTTTACGATCCCCCTGGCCTTTACGGGCGGGCTGCTGGGCCTGTTGGTGACGGGCATGGAAATCAGCGTGATTGCGGCGATTGGCTTCGTGATGCTCGTGGGCATCATCGTGAACAACGGCATTGTGCTGGTGGACTATATCAACCAGCTGCGCGCGGAGGGCATGGAGACGCGCGCGGCGATCATCGAGGCGGGCAAAACGAGGATGCGCCCCATACTCATGACCTCCACAACGACGATTTTGGGCCTCTCTGTGATGGCGCTGGGTACCGGCACCGGGGGGGAACTGATGCAGCCCATCGCCATTGTCTGTATTGGAGGGCTTGTGTATGCGACGCTGCTGACGCTTTTCGTCGTGCCGATTATGTATGAACTGCTGAACCGCAAAAAATTCCGCGTGATTGACGAAGAGGATTTGAAGATCAGCGAACTATAGCCAAAAGCAAAAGAGGAGTAAGAGCGATGGAATACCGAAAGCTAGGGAAAACGGGAATGGAGGCCGGGGTGATTGGCCTTGGCTGCGAACATCTGGACGGAAAACCCTATGAGGTGGTGGAGCAGGTCATCGATACCGTCCTGCGCCAGGGCATGAACCTGATGGACATCTTCATGCCGGGAAATGAAGTGCAGAGTAACATCGGCAAAGCGCTGGGCAGCCGGCGCAAAGAGGTGATGATCCAGGGCCACATCGGCTCGGTAGACCTCAAAGGGCAATATGACGTCAGCCGGGATTTGGAGGTTTGCAAAAGGTATTTCGAGCGTCTTCTGACGAATTTAAAAACCGACTATATCGATCTTGGCATGCTGTTCTACGTGGACCAGGACTCGACCGTGGACCTTTTGTTTAAAAACGGCATCATAGACTATGTGCAGGGGCTCAAAAGCCAGGGGGTGGTCCGGGCGATCGGCATGTCGAGCCACAACCCCATCGTGGCGAAACGCATGCTGGAAACCGGCGTCGTGGAGCACTTGATGTTCAGCATCAACCCGGCCTTTGACATGACGGCCGGCGACGACGACGTGTTGCAGCATCTGGACGGCGAAGATTTTTCCGCCTACCGCCCCGGAGAGATGGACCCCGACCGCGCGGCGCTCTACCGCCTGTGCGCCCAAAGGGAGATCGGCATCTCCGTGATGAAGACCCTGGCCTCGGGCAAACTGCTGAAAGCGGAGCACAGCCCCTTCCAAAGAGCACTGAGCGTGGGCCAGTGTATTCACTATGCGCTGACCAGGCCCGCCGTGGCCAGCGTATTGATCGGGGCGGAGAGCCCCGCACAGGTGATGGAAGCCGTGGGCTACCTCACGCTGGGCGAAGAAGAAAAAGACTACAGTTCGATCATCAACAATTTTAAAGGGGATTTTGAGGGCAGCTGTGTCTATTGTAACCACTGCCTGCCCTGTCCCGCGGAGATCGACATTGCCGCCGTACACCGCTGTTTGGATGTGGCAAAGCTGGACCCCGGACAGGTGCCCGTCTATATCGGAGCACAATATGACGCCTTGTCGGCCCACGCGGGGGATTGTATTGCCTGCGGAAATTGTGAAAAAAAGTGTCCTTTTTCGGTGCCGGTGATCAAAAACATGGAGCAGGCAAAGACGCTGCTGGGAAAATAAGGGAGTGAGAAAATGCAAGAGCGGATGCGCACACACCAGCTTGGCAAAGACCAGATTGACGCACTTTTGGCCCGGGCACAAACCGGGTGCCTTTCCTGCCTGAACGAAGACAACACCCCCTACGCGACACCTATTCATTTCCTCTATGACGATGGGGCGGTCTTTTTTCACTGCAGGCAGAAGGGCAAACGCATGGAAAACCTGAAGCGTAACCCAAACCTGTGCCTGAGCGTATATGAGATGGACGGGCTGCTTATGGACAGCGAGGGCGCCCCCTGCAACACCAACACGAAGTACCAGAGCGTCCTGTTGAACGGCAGGGCTTCCGCGGTGGAAGAGTTTGCCGAGAAAGAAAAAATCCTGCGTAAAATAGTGCATAAATATACCCCCCACCTGGCTGAAAACCCGATGGAGGAGAAGATGGTGAAGGCCACCGCCGTGA
>JAJDHT010000066.1 GCA_030266325.1 Ruminococcaceae bacterium OttesenSCG-928-I18 | reverse complement strand
GTTGTTGCTGGCATTGCCGCCGCCCGCCATATACCGTACCGCCGTTGGGTAGAGGGAAAGTCCAATGGAAAAAATGACGGTGCCCGTGACAAGCGGAGGAAAGAATCTACGGATCTGCTTTGTGAAAATACCCACCAGGATGGCCGCAATACCACCGAAGATCTGGGCCCCTAAAATGGCGCCCACAGCAGCGCGCGGATCATTTGGATGCAGCGTGATGAAGTCGCCGGCAATGGCCTGCATGGTGGGCAGGTAGGCGAAGCTGATGCCCATGATGACCGGAAGGCGCGAGCCCAGAAAAAAGACGCCCAAAACCTGTAGCAAAGTGGCCAGAGCAGACACGACGAGCGAAATTTGAATGAGGACCCTTGTGTCGTTGGGGGAAAGGCCAATCTGCCCTGCGATGATCATGGCGGGGGTAATGATGCCGACAATGGCGGCAACCAGGTGTTGCAGGCCAAGGGGAATGATCTGCCGCAGTGGTGGACGTCCATGAAATTCAAAAAGAACACTGCTGATATTTTTACTGCTTTGTATCTGACGGTCCATAGTGGACTCCTATTCTTGAAGAGGGTGTCAGGCAGTTACACGTTTCCAGAAGTCTGCGCATTGCGTCCGGGCCTTGGCCAGAATGTCTTCTTCGTCCAAGGTTTGCATGACCCGGTCTTTCATAACATATTTCCCGGCGATGAAGCTGGTGTCTACACAGCGGCCCGAGAGCCCAAACATGACATGCCCTGCGAGCGTTGCTGCCTGCAAAGGCGTATGGGGTGTGTAGCCAAGAACGATGACATCGGCCGCAGCGCCAGGGCGCAAGATGCCCAGGGGAGTATCAAAAAAGCGTTCACAAATACGTGCATTATTGTAAAACAGCATCTCGATGCATTCCATAAAGCCAACACTTGGATCACTTTTTTCGTGCCGGTGGATGAGGTTGGCCACTTTCAGAGACTCAAACATGTCTTGTGTATAGGCATCGGTGCCAAGCCCAAGCAGGACGCTGTGCTCCAGCATTTCGAGGGCAGGGGTGCACCCCACGGCATTGCCCATGTTGCTTTCGGGGTTGTGTACGGCCATCGTGCCGGTTTGATGCAGCAAAGCCATTTCCGTTTCGTCGATGTGAACGTTGTGGATCGCCAAGGTTTTTTCACCGAGGATACCGGCATCATACAGACGCTGTACCACACGTTTCCCATATTTTTTTTGGCTGTCCTCCAGATCGGCGATGCCCTCGGCCACATGGACATGATAACCTGCGTTTCGAGCGCCCATCGCGGCGACACACTTTTCCAGCGTTTTGTCGCTGAGGGTAAAGGAAGCGTGCAGGCCGAACATGCCTTTGATCACGTCCCCCGGCTGTTTTTGTGCGTAGTCGATAAAATCGATGTTTTCTTCGATGGCCTGTGCGGCGACTTCTTCACCGTCGCGGTCGCTCACCTCATAGCAGAGGTTTGCGCGCAGGCCAATCTGGCGCAGGGCTTTTTCGATGGAAAAGAGGCTGCCCCTCACGTGATGCTGACTGGCGTGGTGGTCGAAAAGGGTGGTCACGCCACACCGCACACTTTCAAGTCCTGTGGCGTAAGCGCTGTATTTACAGTCTTCCAAATCAAGCACTTTATCGATGCGCCACCATTGGTTTTCCAATATTTCGCCAAAGTTGCGGTTGGGTTTCTCTTGGGGCAGGCTTAACCCACGCGCGAAGGAGGAATAGATGTGGGTGTGTGTGTTGATGAGCCCGGGCATGATGAGCCGGCCTGCCGCATCGTAAAATTCGGCTTCGGGGTGGTTACGGCGCAGCGTCTGGGTGTCGCCCACCGCTTGGATGGTACCACCCTGCAGCAACACGGCTCCGTCTTCGACATAGGGGTTTGCGCGGTCCCAGGTAATCATCCGTCCATTGCCAATCAGGATCATAATAAAACACCTACCAGTTTACTGTGGCCAACATCAGGCTGCAGTGAAGAAAATCTACAGCGATCTATTGGGGGATTGATGAGGATATGAAAAGATATAGATTTCAGTACATGGAGGAACTCCGATTCGTTTTTGGGTCATGTCGTCCTTGCACGCATTGAACCCCCTCAAAAAATTCAAAAGTGCAATGCAGGAATGCCAAAACAACAGACAGAAGGGAAGGGGGAAGCATCTCGGGGTGGGCTACTGGGAAATGGTGGTGCCCGTTTTGCCGGCGATGCCCTCTTCTGCTTTTTCCAGCAGAGTGATGAGCGCTTTTCTGCCAGGAGCAGAGGAGGCGAAACTCATGGCAGCCTGTACTTTCGGCAACATCGAGCCGGCGGCAAAATGCCCCTCGTCGATATACTTCTGTGCCTGCTCCAAGGTGAGTGCATCAAGCCATTTTTCCTCAGGTGTGCCAAAGTGAATCGCCACCTTTTCAACGGCGGTGAGGATGATCAAATAGTCGGCATCCACAATTTCCGCCAGCTTCGCAGAGGCAAAATCCTTGTCCACTACGGCGCTGGTTCCCTTCAGGTGATTGCCTTCGGTTTTCTTGACGGGAATTCCACCTCCGCCGGCGGCAACCACCACCTGGCCGGCAGCCAGCATGGCTTTCACCGTTTCCTTTTCCACAATGTCGATGGGCTTGGGGCTGGCTACCACACGGCGCCAACCTCTGCCGGCGTCCTCTTTCATGTTGTAGCCGCGGCGGGTCATCTCTCCGGCTTCCTCCTGGGAATAAAAACTGCCGATGGGTTTACTGGGGTCTAAAAAGGCGGGGTCGTTGGCGTCCACCAGCGTTTGCGTGATCATGGAAGCGACAGGGATGTCCCGCCCCCTGTCCAGAAGCTCCTCACGCAGGGCATTTTGCAGGTCATAACCGATATACCCCTGGCTCATGGCGACACAGACCGACATGGGGATATATGGGGTATGTGCTTCGGTCTTTGCGGCACTTTCCATCGCCAGGTTGATCATACCAACCTGCGGTCCATTCCCGTGGGCAATCACAACCTCATTGCCTTTTTCAATCAAACCGGCGATGGCTTTCGCCGTTGTCTTTACCGCCCGCATCTGCTCATCCAGGGTGTCACCTAATGCGTTGCCACCCAACGCCAGAACGATCCGATGTTTGCCCATCTCAGCTCACCTCATTGAGAACATATATGTAAATATCATACGTTAAAATATTATATATTGATAAATTATGTATAGAATTACAATTTAAAAACTCTCTTTTGTCCGCGCTTTTCAATATTCTCCAACACTTCAGCAGGGTTCTGCATCTTGGAAAGGAAAATCATAGCGGCAATGATATAAGGCTTGTATCCGGCCTCTTTGTAGAGGGGTTCGCGATACCGGTCAAAGACACTCGCCTCGACTTCTCCCTCGTCACAGGAGACACCATTGATGTCCGCGGGCAGGCAGTGCATATAGAGGGCCTTACCTGCGTTGGTCGTTTTCATGAGTTCTTCCGTGCAGGCCCAGTCCTTATGCTGCGCATTGTGGGCAAGCAGCTCTTTTTCCAGTTTTTGGATACCGTCCATGTCACCTTCGCCATATAGGTTTGTGCGCCGCTGCATGGCTTCGAAAGGCGCCCAACTTTTGGGGTAAACGATATCGGCGCCTTCGAAGGCCTCTTTCATGCTGTTTGTGCGCGTAAAGCTGCCGCCAGTTTTCCCCGCGTTCTTACGGGCTACCTCTTCCACCTCAGGCATTACTTCATAGCCTTCGGGGTGGGCCAGTACGACGTCCATGCCGAAACGGCTCATCAGGCCGATTATCCCCTGGGGTACCGACAAGGGTTTTCCGTAGCTGGGGGAATACGCCCAGGACATTGCGATTTTTTTGCCCTTGAGGTTTTCCACACCGCCAAAGGTGTGGATGATATGGTCCATGTCGGCCATAGCCTGTGTGGGATGGTCGATGTCACACTGGAGGTTGACAAGTGTGGGGCGCTGTTCCAGGGTGCCGTCTTTGTAGCCTTCCTGAACAGCGGCTGAGACTTCCCGCATGTATTTGTTTCCTTTACCGATATACATATCGTCCCGAATCCCGATCACGTCGGCCATGAACGAGATCATGTTAGCCGTTTCACGAACCGTTTCACCGTGGGCAATCTGGCTTTTTCCCTCGTCCAGGTCCTGCACTTCAAGCCCAAGCAGATTGCAGGCGGAGGCAAAGGAAAAGCGGGTGCGTGTGGAGTTGTCGCGGAACAGGGAAATACCCAGCCCTGAGTCAAAGATTTTGCTGGAGATATTTTGCTCCCTCAACAGGCGCAAGGCGTCCGCCACGGCAAAGGTGGCCGCGATTTCGTCATCGCTTTTTTCCCAGGTAAGCAAAAAGTCGTTGAGGTACATATCACTCGTATTTAACTCGCCAATGCGTTTAATTAAGTCTTTAAGATTATACATGATTTTTACTCCTATTGATATATTATGTGTGTATTATACTGATTTTTATTAACAGAATACAAGAGCTTACTGTGTATAAACAGACGGTAGTGCGGCATAAACGGCGGCGCACACCACGAGATCCTCTTTCCAGGTTTTCTCGTTGGGGGCATGGGCTTGTGCTTCCGCCCCGGGGCCGAATCCGATGACAGGAATCCCGTTGCGTCCCATGATGCTGACGCCATTGGTAGAGAAGGTCCACTTATCTGTCAGAGGACGGGCGCTGCGCATCTCAAGGGTCTCGGCAGGGCCAACGCGCTTGTCTCCGTAAAGTCCTTTATAGCTGGTCTCCAAAGCCTTCGTTACCTTGTGGTCCTCGGGAATGACCCAGGTGGGGAAGTAGCATTCGATGGGGTAGGTACATCCCGTAAAGGAAGGACGACAGTATTCATACATGGACACCTTTACATCGTCGCCATATTTTTTTACAGAGGGCAATGCACGAATCTCCTCAAGACAGCTTTCCCACGTTTCCCCGGCTGTCATCCGGCGGTCGAGAGATACAGAGCAGCTGTCTGCCACGGCACAGCGGCTGGGCGAGGTGAAAAAAATTTCACTGGCAGTGACGGTGCCGCGCCCCAGGAAACGTGCCTCTTTCCATTCAGGGTTGTATTTTTCGTCCAACATCTTCACAAGACCCTTGATTTCTGTGTTTTCCTGCGCGTCATTTTCATTCAGCGCACGGATGTCCTGCAGGATGTCGGACATTTTATAGATGGCGTTGTCTCCGCGCTCGGGGGCGCTGCCGTGGCAAGAGACACCTTGCACGTCGACGCGTATTTCCATGCGGCCACGCTGGCCGCGATAGATACCGCCATCGGTGGGTTCGGTGGAGACGACAAATTCGGGTTTCACCTTGTCTTCTTTAATGATATACTGCCAACAGAGGCCGTCACAGTCTTCCTCCTGCACGGTGGCGGTGACCAAGACTTGATACTGGTCATTGAGCAGACCGAGGTCTTTCATGATTTTTGCACCATAGACAGCACTGACGATGCCACCCTCCTGGTCGGAGGTACCTCTGCCGCCGATTTCCTCATCGTTTTCATATCCTTCATAGGGGTCGAAATCCCAGTTGTCCCGGTTGCCGATCCCCACTGTATCGATGTGACCATCAAAGGCGACGAGGGTCTTTCCGGTACCCATGTATCCCAGCAGGTTGCCCATCGGGTCGATTTCCACTTTGTCAAAGCCCAGTTTGCGCATCTCTTCCGCAGCGCGCTCAATTTTTCCTTTTTCGTCCGCGCTCTCTCCAGGTATCCGCACAAGGTCTCGCAGAAATTTTGTCATATCTGCCTTATAACCCTCCGCCGCGGCTTTGATCTTGTCGAAATCCATGTTTTCCACCTATCCTTTCAAATGTAAATACTTGTGGCGTGTCTTATTCAAATTTCAAAAAAATGTTTCATTTTTGTTATTTTGGCGCCGGATACTCACCATCCCATACGATGCGGCGATATTGCTCGGGGTCGGTATCTCCCTCCGTGCTAAACAGAAGAACATGGGAATCTGGGCCGATGCCCGCCTGTTGCTTCAGGTTCGAATAGTGAGGGTTGTAGAGCAGTTCATACAAAAAGCCAAGACCTGCCGCACCGCTCTCCCCGGAAATGACGCGTTTGTCGTTGGGAAGCGGGGCGCCCAAAACCCTCATACCGCGTGCGGCGACATAATCTGGCAGAGAGACGAAATAGGACGCATGATTTTTGAGAATCTCCCAGGAAATGGTGTTTGCTTCGCCGCAGGCCAAGCCCGCCATGATGGTGAGTAAATCCCCGCCCACATCGACGCGGTTGCCGTCTGCCTGCTTGGCGCTGCGGTACAGGCAATCGGCCGCGGCCGCCTCTACCACAATCACCGTGGGGGGGGGCATCTGGAAATGCGTTGGCCATGTAACCTTGCACAGCACCCGCCATCGAGCCGACCCCCGCCTGCACAATGACGTGTGTGGGGCGCTGGACGCCTTGTGTCTGCAATTGCTCCACAGCCTCCATCGCCATGGTCCCGTACCCCTGCATGATCCAGCCGGGAATTTCCTCGTACCCCTCCCAGGCTGTGTCCTGTACGATGACACTGTTGGGGGTTTTCTGACTTTCAGAGTAGGCAAGCCGGACCGCATCGTCATAATTCAACTCGGTGATCTCCGCCTTTGCCCCCTCTTTTCGGATGTTCTCAAGCCGGGTCTTAGAAGAACCTTTTGGCATATATACTACGCTTTTTTGCCCAATTTGGTTTGCAGCCCAGGCAACTCCACGCCCGTGGTTTCCGTCGGTGGCCGTAAAAAATGTAAAATCTCCCAGTTCTTCTTTGATTTTTGGGCTTCTCAGCTGTTCGTATCCGAGCTCTGAAATGGGGATGCCTGTCTTGCCTGAGATAAAACGTGCCATTGCGTAGGAACCCCCCAATACCTTAAAAGCATTGAGCCCGAAACGGTAGCTCTCGTCTTTTATATAGATGCCCCCGACGCCCCCATCCTGGGCAAGGTGAGGAAGGTCCACCAAAGGAGTGGGAGTATACTGGGGAAAACTTTGATGAAAGCCCTTTACCTCATCAATTGCAGAGGGAACCATGAGAGAAAGTTCCTTGGCATCGTCCGTCTTACCAATCGAATTTTGTACCCACTGTATCGTTTCCATTTTGATTTCCTCCGCCTGTTTTATCTTATTATAGAGTGAAAAGAACAAAGATTACTGATCTGCATCCATATAGTTGTAAAGTGTATATTTAGATATATCATAGTGTCTTGATATTTTGTCACCTGCCTTCTTTATCAAAAAGGCACCCTTTTCATTCAGGTAGTGGATGGCCCGGGTTTTATCGTCTTTATTCATCATTGCTACGGGTTTTCCCACTTCTTCGTCCGCCTCCCGTATCAATAAGTCGAGAAGGTCGGTCACGTTGTTTACAATCGTTGCGCCCAGTCCATTGTCTTCTTCGGGTTCTTCTTTGCCCACGGCATTTTCTATGCTGCGTTTGGCCATCACGAGGTCTGTAACATCATAATTGATACCAAAGAGGCCAATGGGTTCTCCGTTTTCATCCTTAAGGTAGATTGTGCTGGATTTAATGATACGTCCTTCTTTGGTGCGTGCAGGATAATTATAGTGGTCTTGAAGATGCTCCTGCTCTCCCATCAGGGCTTGTAATACCACTTCGGAGGCACCGTCACCCACACGACGGCCCGTAACATGTCCATTTTCGATGGCCACAATGGTGTTTTCATATCCCATACTGAAGTCGTGAACCGTCACTTCACAGTTGGCGCCAAACAAAGCAGTGATCCCCTTGGCCAAACTTTCCAGAAAATCTTGCTGATCTTTGATTGTCATGATGAGCAACTCCTTATCTGGTGTTGCGTAGAATGTTTGCTTCCTGCCTCTACTATAACACCCACAATTATAAAATCAACTATTTTTTAGCAAAAATAAATATTTTTTAGTATCTTTGGCACAATGAACAAAGCTAAGCAATTAGAATTAGCCATCATTACCAAATAATACTTCCAGTCGCTCTAAATCCTCTGGAGTGTCAATATCGAATAACGCATGTTGGTTAGAGATAGGTACTCTCACGAGAGAATCCTTATGATGTCTTTTCAGCTCACGCGCATGGGAAGCGGGGCACAGCGTCAGCAATTCCTTTCGAAAGGACTTCGAAAAAAGAACAGGACTTCCTGGTTTACCGTCGTATGTGGGCTCTATGATACACCCGGCTGACTGCCTGGCCAGAATGGTATGTATTGTGTTCGCATCGAGAAGCGGTTGATCACAGGGCACGAAAAGATAGAAATCCGCGTTTGATGCGCTTACGCCCAGCCGTATGCTCTCACGCTGGCCAAGTTCCGGCCGTGCGTTGTATATAGTATGAATTGGGTAAGGATTTGATATTTCAAGAACGTTTGGGTCATTGTAGACCAGAAAAATTTTATTGAAAACCGAGAGAGAGGTGAGAAGATCGAGAGGGTATTGAAGAAGTGGTTTTCCACGAAAAGGCGTTAAGAGTTTATTTCTTGGACCAAAACGTTTTGAAAACCCAGAGGCCATAAGGATGGCATCTGTGGTTCCTGTCAGATCTTTCATAAAGGCCTCCCAGAATTTTGCCGGTATATGTAATGACAGTTCTATCGTTTGCTGTGATTGCAGAAGAGTAGATAAATCATGCTTCTCGAGCATATCGTATACAATTTCGAGAGAAAGAGGATGAATATGAAAAAGATAATAATCTTGTGTATAACAATAATGTTATGTATGCCTATATGTGGTTGCTCGTCAGAGGCTGACACATCAAGTGCCGAGGTTCCAAACCCCCTTGTGGAATGGGACGACATAGCACAGGCGGAGGAAGCCATGGGAGTGGATTGCAAAGTTCCCACACAACTTCCACAGGGATACTCTCTGGAAAGTGTCGCCACTATCGACAATAGGATACTACAGGTTATCTATGAACAGGATGGAGATACTTTGACCTATCGCACAGGCCTCATTTCTGAAAACGAGACGGAAATCAGTGGGGATTATAACGAATATGACACAGAAACAGACATAGAGCTTGATGAAATACTTGTCACCCTTCGCGGGGAGCAAAAAGAGGGCGAAGAAAAGTGGTATTCCGGGTTTTGGAACGAAGGGGAGATGCGTTATGCCTTCTTCGCACAGCGACCGCTCGACACGCAAGAGGTGGAAAACCTGCTGGCAGGATTAGAATAGAAAAGCAGAATAGAGAGGAAGCTGTATGCAAAAACTGAGCGATTGCTTTGCCTTTAAGAGAGGGGAACGCACTGCCGTAGTAGGCAGTGGAGGGAAAACAACGCTGTTATGGTTGTTGGCACAAACACATAGAGACAAAAAGGTACTCGTCACCACGACCACACAAATGAGTCCCCCACAGAGCGAGAGGATTGACCGTGTGTTGGATGGAGAAGAATTGGCAGGGGAAGAGGCGATCACGGGAGTTACCTTTGCGGCCGACACGAACGCCGCGGGAAAAAAGGTTTCGCCAGGTCTTGATCAGCTGGAGAGGGCGGCGCCGAGGTATGATCTTGTCCTCTATGAGGCGGACGGTTCACGCAACTTACCCTTGAAGGGGTGGGCAGAATATGAACCTGTGGTGCCGCCTTTTACCAGCTGTACCATCGGAGTGATCCCGCTATGGCCCCTAGGCAGGCGTGCTGATGAAAGCATTATACACCGTTTTCCTCTGTTTTGTCGCCTGACGGGCATTTCACCGGGAGAGACCATTACGGCGCGGCATTTGGTGAAGGTGATCTGCGGAGGAAGCGGAGCAGACAAAGGGCTTTTCGAAAAGGCTCTCGGGCAGAAAACTCTTTTCTTTAGCCAGATTGAGAGCCCAGACGATTGGCAGAACGTGCAAACGGTGATGTCCCTGTTGCCAAAAAACGGGGGCGAGCAAACAATGCGAATCATTGCAGGCAGCGCGAAACAAAATGTTGGCAGGGTACTGCCGGTAGATTGATAAAAAAATCGTCCCCATCGTATGGGGACGATACCTTTGAAGGGGGGGTTATTCCATCTCGGACAGACTCTCCAAATAAGTTTTTGGGTTGGAATTGCGCCCTTGGTTGTAAAAGCGGATCAGGCCTTTTCCCGCTCTTTTTGCGGCATACATGGCTTTGTCGGCATTGTGTAGCAAATCTCCGGGGGTTTCCCCGTCATAAGGGTAATGAGCCACGCCTATGCTGCATTTGCACACTACTTCGCCGTCGGCCAGCTGCCAGGGATAGTTGAAATTGGCCATAATGGAGCCCAGCACATACTGCAAATGGGTAAGGGTCTCCTCGTGGCATAGAACAATGAACTCGTCGCCGCCATGCCGGTAGGATTTTCCGGCCGTCAAGCGGTTTTCCTGCAACATATCGCCAATCCGCTCCAGTAACTCATCTCCGGCGCGGTGCCCTAGTTTATCGTTGACCTCTTTGAAACCGTCAAGATCGAAAAACAACAGAAACCCTTCGCCTTTGTCCTGAAGGCGGCGATCGATAATATGTTCCAGGTCGCTGAGAAGCCGACGGCGGTTTGGGAGGCCCGTCAGGGTATCGTAGTCTGCCATCTGCCGGATGATCAATTCATTGCGTTTGTTTTCGGTGATGTCTACGCTGGATACCACATGGGCAAGCCTTCCGTCTTCCCAGTTGAAGGCGGCGCTGAACACCCGGAACCATTCGCCGTCAAAGGGACGCTGATAGTCCCAAGAATACACCTTGGTAGGTTCGCCGTTTTCATCAACCATGTGTTTTTGGGGACAAAAGTCACACTCGGAAGATTTCCCCTCGTACAACGCTTCCCAGCATTTCCTGCCAAGCAGTTTGTCGGCTCCGCCATAGGGCGCCGCCATCGATTCGTTCACATATAAAATCTCATGTGTCTCAAAATCGTTCACATAGATATCGATTCCCATGTGGTCTAGGATGCTTCGCAGGGCATTTTCCGTGTTGTCTACGCGTTTTTGATACAGCTGCAATTTCACGTGGTTCGCAAGGGCGCAAAGAACCGCATAGGCACCCTCCAAATCCAGCACTTCCTGGCGGCTCACGCCGCGCCTGTCCACAAGCCCCACCAGTGCAATCAACTGTCCGCCGGCGTCATTGATGGGAATCAGAATCATGGACCTCGCGTTAAAAATTTCGCTCAGGGTTTCTTCCAGGGCATTTTTGGGGGTATCGGCCGAGAAGATCACCGCTTTCGCCTCGGCCAATTCATGCAGCAAGGCCTCCCCCAACTCGGTGGGGATCTCCAATTTTTCCCTCAGATGGTCATATTCATACAGAAGATAGTTTTCCCGCAGGTGAAAGACGCCCGTGTAGTCGGCCACATACACAAAGCCACATCCGAACCCGAAAAACTCACAGGTATCTTGAATCAGCTCCGGCACAGGTTCGTAAATATCTTGAGAACAGTTGAGCTTTTCCATGACCTGAACCCAAAATTCAGACACTTGCACAGAATAGCACCCCTCGAATGAAATTGGCACAGCCTCTCACCTTTCCAGAAGTTGTCGACACGCTTTTTCCCCACTAGTGGGGTCGGATACCTCGCCCCTTGGTGCGAAGTTGTCAGTCCGTGGTGCCGATACCCCGTAGCACAGCTGCGGGGAGTGCACTTCATTTTTGAAAACGTATCAGTTACAGATGGGTTTATCTTAGATGGTTTCGATGTACGTGATTTGTCTATATTATACTGTATTTTGTATTCTATGGGTAAGTGAACACAACGAGGGCCAATGGCAAAATATCGTAAATGCGAAAAAACATGTAAATGTAAACACTTTTTTACTTTTATAATGACACCAATAAAAAGAAAAAACAGGGGAAATATGACGAAAAACCCCTGTTTTATTCTTTTTTTCTATTTCTTTGGCAGAGTTTTTGACTTTCTGTAAATCATTCGGGTGGACCCAGGAGCTTT
>JAJDHT010000065.1 GCA_030266325.1 Ruminococcaceae bacterium OttesenSCG-928-I18 | reverse complement strand
GGCGCCGGTCACGAGGGCGGTTTTCATACTGAGTTCCTCTCACCGGGACACGCTGCACGCCGCTTTTTAAAAAGAGGGGTGTGCAGTCCGGAATAAAAACCTGTTTATGTTCATTTTTTGACTCTCGTCCACCGGTTTGCCCGGGGTTTCCACCACGTGAGGGGCAGGGCGGCCTCCGCCGAAGCAGGGGCCCGCCCTGTTTCTTCCAAGTGTACTGCCCCACCCCCAAAGAGGCCACCGGCAAACCGGCGCCCGCGCGCCTTCGCGCCCCCTGCACGCGAAACGCCGCGGGGGTCTTTTGGGGATAAAAGAACGCAAAGACATGGTTGCTGGCCTTTGCAAAGTGCGTTATACTGGTAGGGGCCAAAACAATACTGGGGGGGGTTGCGCCATGCTGAAAATGTTGACATCTTACACCTACGAGGCCGATGATGTGTCCGCCGCCGTCGAGGAGATCCTCGGCCAGCTGGACCTTGAAAACAACGCGCTGGCCCACAGCGCGGGGCTGATTTTATGCTACAGCGACTTTGTGGGCACGGGTGTGGTGGAGGCTCTGTGCAAGGCCGTTCCCTTCGAGGTGGTGGGCTGCACCACGCTGGGCCTGGCCACCGGGGCGCAGGTGGGCACGGTGATGCTGACCTTCACGGTGTTCACAAGCGACGAGGTGCAGTTTTCCACGGCCCTGGCGCAGGACCTGGGCGACAACCAGAAGGGGCCCATCCACGAGGCCTGGCACGCCGCCTGCGAAAAGCTGGGGCCCGCGCGCCCGGGGCTCTGCCTCACCTTTTCCCCGATGCTGAAGCACGTGGGGGGCGACATCCTCAGCCGGGAGCTGAACGACGCGGCGGGCGCCACGCCCGTGTTCGGCACCATCGCCTGCGACGACAACCCCGACTACAGCGACGCGCGCACGATCTACCACGGCGATGCCTGCCGCGAGGCCATGGCCCTGCTGCTGATGAGCGACGAGGTGAAACCCCGCTTTTTCATGGGCAGCATCCCCGACGACAAAATCCAAAGGGAAAAGGCCATCATCACGCGCGCGGAGCACAACATCATAAACGAGGTGAACGGCAAACCCTTCATCGAGTATGCCAAGACCCTCGGGCTCTACAAGGGGGACGGCATCGAAGGCATGAACACGATCCCGCTGATCATCGACTATGGCGACGGCGCGCCGCCCGTGGCCGCGGCCATTTATATGCTGAGCGAGGACGGCGCCATCTGCGGGGTGCCCACCCCCCAAAACGCCACGCTGGCCATCGGCTCCATCGACGTGCCCGACATCCTGGCCACCACGGCCCGCCTCAGCGGCGAGATCGCGGGCCTCGGGCAGGTGAACGGCATCCTCGCCTTCTCCTGCCTTGCGCGGGGTTATGTGCTGGGCGCGGACATCGAGGCCGAGTTTGACCTTTTGCGCCGGGCGTTTGGCGCCACGCCCTACACCGCGGGCTACGCGGGCGGGGAGTTTTGCCCGCTGTACCGCAGCGAGAGCGAGACCGTGAACCGTTTTCACAATTTTACTTTCATTGGCTGTGTGCTTTAGACTAGACGGGGAGAAGAGCAATGAGCGAAGTGAACGCCACAGGCACACAGGGCCCGGACCCGGGCGAGGAGCTGCAGCGTCTGCAGCGGGAAGTGGCCCGCCTTTCGCGGGAAAACAAACACATGCAAAAGGTGCTGGAGCGCACCAAGGTGACGGGCGCCGCCAAGGCGAACATCCAGTCCGTGCTGAGCGCCGAGCAGGTGCAGCGCGAACGGTTTTTCCAGCTGCTCATGGACAACTCGGCCGACATCATCCTCTTGATGGATCATGTGGGCCGCTTCATGTACTGTTCCGAGAGCTTTTTGCGCACCGCGGGCATCAAGAGTTTCGGCCTTGTGGGCGGGCGCTATTTCAGCGACGTGTTCGAGCCCTTCACGGGCAAAGAGTGGACGGACATGATGCGCGAGATGTTCATCGACGCCATGGCGGCCCACGAGAGCCGCATCGACCAGGTGGCCATCGACTTTGAGGGCCAGGGCAAAGCGCGCGTGTACGACATGTACTTCACCCCCATGCTGGGGGACGAGGGCCAGGTGGAGGGCAGCATGGTGCTGCTGCACGACCAGACCGAGCTCGTGCACGCGAAGGAGGCCGCCGAGAGTGCCAGCGTGGCCAAGAGCGCTTTTTTGGCCAACATGAGCCACGAGATCCGCACGCCCATGAACGCCATCTTCGGCATGACGGACATCGCGCTCTCTTCGGACGACCCCGCGCGCAAAGACTACTGCCTGCACAAGATCGAAGACTCCTCCTCCCACCTGCTGGGCGTCATCAACGACATCCTCGACATGTCGAAGATCGAGGCGGGCAAGTTTGAAATTGCGCTGGCGCCCCTGTGCTTCCCGCAGCTTTTGGAAAAGGCCGCCGAGGTGGTGGAATACCGCATCCGGGAAAAGGGCCAGCACTTCCGCCTTGCGGTGGGCGAAGATGTGCCCGAGTACATCCTCTCGGACCAGCAGCACCTCTCGCAGGTGCTCACAAACCTGCTTTCGAACGCCGTGAAGTTCACCGGCGAAGGCGGGGACATCCTCCTGCGCGTGGGCTGCGAAAGCCGGGAGGGTACCCGCTGCCTGCTGCGTTTCGAGGTGTGCGACAACGGCATCGGCATCAGCGAAGAGCAGCAGAAGAAACTCTTCCGCTCTTTCGAGCAGGCCGACAGCAGCATCTCGCGCCGCTTTGGCGGCACGGGGCTGGGGCTGGCCATCACGAAAAACATCATCGACCTGCTGGGCGGCCAGGTGGGCATCGAGAGCGCCCTCGGCGAGGGCTCCACCTTCTGGTTCACGCTGCCCGCCGAGGCCTGCGCCCCGCCCGAAACCCCCGCTGCACGGCCCTGTGCCCCCGGCAGCGAAGACCCCGCCGACTTTCAAAACCGGCGCATCCTGCTGGCCGAGGACATCGAAATCAACCGCGAGGTGGTGCTGGCCATGCTGGAGCCCACGGGCCTGCGGGTGGACTGCGCCGAAAACGGCCTTGTGGCCTGCCGCATGTTCGAAGAGGCCGGCGGCGCCTATGATCTTGTTTTCATGGACGTGCAGATGCCCGAGATGGACGGCTATGAGGCCACCGAGAAAATCCGCGCCATGGCCCTGCCCGGCGCGAAAACGGTGCCCATCATCGCCATGACGGCCAACGTGTTCCGCGAGGACGTGGAGCAGGCGAAGCGCGCGGGCATGGACGGGCACATCGGAAAACCGCTGGATTCGCAGGAGCTTTTAGACCTCCTTACGCAGTATCTTCTCTGAGACCAGGCAAAAGCGCCCCGGCGGCGCACCGGCCTATAGAAAAAAACCGATATCGTACCCTGTTGTTTTTGAAAAAGCCTTCCATGGCCGCCCCGATGAGTCCGGGGCGGCCATGGCTTGCGCATGGCCCTCTCCCCTTCTGTTTCGCGCCCCTTCCTGCCCGTCTGCCACCCCCTCCACCATTCCGCTATCTTGCAATAGGACACATCACGCGGTATGCTATCTTTAGCGGCACCATGTCCTAAAATACGACATTTGAAGAGTGAGGTAGAAAAAATGGCACGAGACATTCCCTATGGAGAAAGGCACATCGAGACGAAGCTGTCCCGCATCGGGGCCAAGGTGGTGAAGGCCACCGAGATGTCGACGTCGGCCAAAAAGCTGTGCGCGGAATCCCACGAGCTGCTTTTGGACGCCCAGGTCGAGATCGCCGAGCTGTATGAATCGCTGACGGACATTCTGGAAAAAGAGGACAAGCGCGGCCCCTAGGCCCGGAAGGCCTCCCGGCGGCTGAAGGGCAGTGCCGCGGTAAAGCACCTCCCCAAAACCCGCAGTTCAGTACGGTCTAGCAGGGTAGCGATAAGGAAGCATCTGCCGAATCCGCGATTGGTTGCGGAACGGCAGATGCTTCTTGTTTATCGTAATAACCCTCAGGGTTTGGCGGGTGCTTCTTTTTTTTTGCCGTCCTTCCTATACCGTTTCGGCCCCGCCGCCCGGCCCAGGGTTTGCGTCCTGCTTTTAGGACACGTAGCGGAAGGTGATGTGGGCGCACTGTTTGTGCACGTCGTCAAACACGCGCTTCATCTGCTCTATTTCCCCCTGCCACTGCTTAGGCAAGCGGCCAAGGCCCCGCACCTCGACCACCACCGGGTACGGGCGAAAAGAGTACAGCAGGTCCCACAGGGCGTCCCAGTTTTCGCCGTAGTAATCCGGCAGGCCAAGCCCCTCGCGCAGCACCTGGTGCACTTCGCCGAGGTACCGGCAGCGGGAAAAATCCAGCACGAAGGGGTCCTCGGGCACCGGCTTATACGAGAGCGGGTTGTCCTTGTTGAAATTGTCTTTATTGAAAATTTCACCCATCGTTGCCCCTCCGTTCCGCCTGCTTTGGCCCGCGAGGGGCCTTGTGTTTTCTATTATAGCACCGATTCCCCGCCTGCGGGGTCTCCTGGCCCGCCCTTTGGGGCGGGCCAGACGGTTCATAGCGCCGATCCCCCGCCGCGGGGGGCGGGCGGCGCGCTCTACCGCAGGCTCCCCCCCTGCCTGTTCACCGCTTCTGTTCACCCTCCCGTTCGCCCTGTAGTTCGGCTTCTTGTTCGTCCTCTTGTTCGTCTTTTGGTTCGTCCTGCTGTTCGTCCTGCCGCTTGTCCTCCTCCTGCCCGGGCAGCATCTTTTGCCCCGTGGCGTGTACGCTTTTTTTCATCATCTGCAAGATTTTCTGCAGGAAGGGGGGCCAGTGCGCGCCCAGCTTCTCGGCGTTTTCAAAGATACTGCCGATCTCGGTGATGATGTACCAGCACAGCACCAGCGCCGTGAGGGGCATGGTGTAGGTGAAGGGCAGCTGCACCGGAAGGTGGCCCAGCGCCAGCTCCAAAAGCAGGTCCAGCAGCGTGGCCCCCAGCACGAACAGGATCATCCCCCCTTTGCCCGCAAGGCCCTCGTGGGCCTGGGCGCTGCTCCAGTTTTTCTTGCGTTTCGCGGCCACGCTGCCCGAAATATAGTCCAGCGCCATGCAGGCCAGCCAGATGACCACCAGCCACCCCAGCGTGCCCCACAGCGTCGTAAAAAAGGCGAAAACGCCCGTCATGGCCGCCTTGATTACACTCGTTTGCTCTTGCATCTTTTCCTCTCCTCCGTATCATGCGGAAATCGTTTTCACCCCCCGGCTACCAGGGGGGTGACTGCCTGCAAAAAAAAGCGGGGGCGGGGCTCACTCCTCGTACCGGCCCGCCATCCACTCCTGCTGCAGGTCTTTCAGCTCCCCTTCGGCCTGCTCAAACCTCTGTTTCGCCTGCTCCACCTCGCCGTTCCAGTAGCCCTTTTGCTCGTTTTTTTCAAAGGCCACGGCCCCCCGGGCAATCCAGTACAGGTACCGCCCCAGGGCCCGCTCCTTCTTTTCGCTCAGCACGGCCTCGCGGCGCCGGTACTCCCGCTGCCGCTGCCGCCGTTTGGCCTCGGCCTCTTTTTCCCTCGCGCGCCTCTCGTCCAGCCGCTTCACCGCGCGGTCCACAAGCAGCTTGAAGGTGAACAGCAAAACGCCGCCCACAAGGCCCGTGCCAAACAAAAACTCCAGCCAGTATCCGCCCTGCATGCCGCACCTCCTCTCCCCTTTTTTGCCCCGCGCCGGGGGGCCTAAAACCGCCCGCGGATGTCCCCGTCGTTGCACCAGCACAGCGGGGTTTTGCCGTCCTTGGCGCTCAGCATCTTCAGCGGGTTGCATGCGGCGCTAGTCAGCACCGCGCCCACGATGCCCCGGTCGGCCGAGAGCTGCCCCTTAGCCACGTGCAGGGCCTTTTCGGGCCCGTCGGTGCTGCTGCGGTACCCCGTGCTGAAGCGAAGGCGGTCGCCCACTTTGTAAATCGTAGCCGCCGCGGGCAGGGGCTGCGCGCTTTCGGGCCGGGCGGTGATGTCGGCGGCGTCCACCCAGCCGTACACCGTGGCCGTGCCCTGCTTTTTGTAGACGAGGTGGTAGGGGTGCGCCGCCCCGGGCTGCACCGCCGTCACGGTGGCCTCGCCCGCGCTGGCGGGGTAGGCCTTGCCGCCGCTGGCGCTTGTGTAGTGTTTCGTGCCCGTAAAGGGCACGCTGTCGCCCACCTTCACCTGCCCCGCAGGCTGCGGCGAGGCGGGCTGCACGGGCGGCAGGGACCCGCCGTCCCGCCTGTCGTTGCCCGCGTGGGTGCCCGTCGTGTTCGGCACCTCGGTGTAGCCCGCGGGCGCCACGGCCACAAAGGCGCCCTTTTGCAGCGCCTGCACCTCGATGTGCAGATGGGCGCCCAAGCTGTCGCCCGTGTTGCCCATCAGGCCGATGGCGTCGCCCTGTTTCACGCCGCTGCCGTTTTTCACGTAGATGTCCGACAAATGCTGGCAGATGACCCGCAGCGCCGCCGAATAGTACAGCGTGACCATGTTGCCCCTGCCGCCGTTCCAGCCCCGGCTCACTTCGCACTTCACCGCGTCCCAGATGGCCCGCACGGTCCTGTCGTCGTCCCCCACGATATCCTGCCCCGCATGCCACTGGCGCATGCCCCGCAGGGTGCGCCAGCCATAGGGGCTGCTCACGCGGTTGCGTCCCTTGAATGGTGTCATGCCTTTCCTCCTTCTCTTGCTGTGAAGCCCCCCGGGCGGTCTGCCCCGCCGGGGGGGTTTTTGTCCCTGCGCCGTTTTTCCCTCTTCTCTAGACGACCAGCACGCTCGACGGGGTTTTGAAGATCATACCGCCATACCCCGCTCCTGTCGGGTAGGTTCCGCCCACGTTTGTCCCGCTGCCGACGATCACCATGCCACCCAAATCTGCGTACAGTGCATATCTATTTCCAGTCCCACTGCACTCTATCAAAAATATGCTGGAAGCATGGTTGCTGTAAAAAGCGGCATTTTTATTCGTCGCTTTGCAACTTGTACACACTATATCGGACCCCTGCAACGCATAGAACGCGGCGCCTTTTTTCGACGCATCGCCCACACATTCGCACATCTGGAAACCCACATTCCGGCTGTTGTAGACACTGAACCCATTGTTGTCCACCGCGGCAAACCCCCGGACGATCACCCCCAAATGGCAGCGGTGCACCTGGAAGTTGTTGATTGCAAACTGGGGGGCGGCGGCCAGGGTCGTCGCCCCAAACACGTTGATGGTTCCCCTGCCGGAAAACCCGTCGATGATGAAACTGTGTGCATAGCGGCCCGGTTTCACGTTGATGGTCACCGTGTGGTTCACCACCTGCGGCACCTGCCTGATCGCATGGGGAAATGTGAGGTAGGGGTTCCCTTCGCTGCCGTCCCCCGCCGTGTCGCTGCCGTCCGTCGCCACCCACAGCGTCATGTCGCCCGTGGTCTGGCGCGCGTAGATGTCGTTGCCCTGTTCTTCGGTCAGCGCGCCCGTCTGTGCCGCGGTCACTTCGTGCGGGTTGTCCGTGTCGGCCACGTGGGCCGACAGCCCCCCGAGCACTCCGTCCACGGCCTCGTCAATCTTCTCCATGTCGGCGTTGTAATCGTCCTGCCACTGGGGAATGTCACTCGGCTCGAACTGCGAAAGCTCAAGGTTCGGGGTTTTATTTGTTGAACTCATTCTCTTTCCCTCCCGTTTAGTTTCTGTCTATATTGTGTTTTTTATCTCGCGCAGGCCAGGCATGATACCCTTTCCCCTGCGCGTCGCACATCCCCCTGCGCGGCTCAGGGCAGCTTGCTCTCCACGAGGTACCACTTGCCCCAGTTGTCGTACTGCTGGGCGCTCAGGCCCTCCGCGTCATACTCCTGCGCCTGCAGGTCCAGCGCGTCGTACTCCGCGGCCGTCAGCGGCCCAAAGACCCCCACGCGGCAGCGCAGTTCGGGGTAGTCCTGCCCTTCGCGTATCGTCCACACGTCCTCGAAGTCCCAGTCCTCAAAGGTGGCCTGCTGCTTCATTTCGGCGGTCGTCTTGGCAAAGGGTGTGTTGTACGTATCCTGCACCCCGCGCGTCGCGTCGTAGTAGCAGCGGGTGAACTGCGGCCAGGCCGAACTGCGTATTTTCCCGTTCTCCGTGGCGATGTAGCAGTTCGATACCCTGTTTTCGCCGTTGTCTATCGTCACCCTGTCGGCGCCGGTCACGTCCCGCATATAGCTGTTTGTCACCGTGCCCGACATGTTGATGCTGAACGCGCGCACCGCCACATTCTCGTTCTGCGGGCCCTCCTCCGTCACATGCACCCCGTCGATGCTGCACATGTTGGCGCTGGTCGAAAGCCCGACCGAGGAAATGCCCGATACGACCACCTGCTCCGAGGCCACGCTGGCCAGCCGCACATGCATATTCTCCACGTGGAAACACTGCACGGCGGCGAGGTTATAGTACCCGAGGCTCGCCGCGTGCAGCAGCTGCCTATCGCAGTCCCGCATGTCCAGCGTCAGGTTTTTCACGCGCAGGTTCGAAACGCTGGAGGTCATCAGCCCCTCAAACAGCGAGGAAGAGCCCACCGTTTTTCCTGCGTCCGTGTTCGACTGCACCTTCCACCCTGTAATCGTGATGTTCAAAAGGGTCTTGCCGTTGCCGTTGAGGCTGCCTTTAAACACCCCCAGTACCTTGCCGCCCGAAAAACTCTGGCCAGAAAAATCCAGGTCGTTCACGAGCTCATAGTCCCCTTCCAGGTCGTTGTTGATCGCCAAAAACTCCTGTACGGTCGCAATCGTTGTCGCCATTTTTTTCCTCCTTTTCCTTTTGCCTCTCCTATTGCGTTGCGGTTTCTTTTCATCCGGTACAAAACCGGAAGAAAACAAGTTTCAGCGCGCCCTCTGCGCGCCCCGCCCCGAAAGGCGGGGGGGTCCCCTTCGCGCTGCCTGTCGGGCGCATATCATGCCCCCCGCCTTCGGCGGGGGGCACACGAAAACCCTC
The DNA here is from genome assembly GCA_030266325.1 of Ruminococcaceae bacterium OttesenSCG-928-I18. Lineage (GTDB taxonomy): Bacteria > Bacillota > Clostridia > Oscillospirales > Ruminococcaceae > JAAYCI01. Next base: position 2,979 of record JAJDHT010000065.1, on the reverse strand, counting down.
TGTATTTCATTCCCCACCACCGGGGTCTGCTGCCCCGCCCCAAAAGCGGGGGGGTCCCCTTCGCGCTACCTGTCGGGCGCATGAAATGTGCCCCGCCCCCGTCGAAAACGGAGGCAGGGCACGAAAAAGGCGCGCTGCGCGCCCCGGCCCGAGGACCCTCGGGCCTATACCCAGGGTCTTCACGGCCTCGGCCTCCCCGGCCACGTCCAGCGGGAAGTTGCGGTGGAAGTCCATCACACACTGCAAGGGGTCCGCCGCAATGCCCTTTTTCTGCCAGCAGCCGCACAGCAGCCGGAACATATACACCCCGGCGCTCATCATCTTGGCCTGCCACATGCCGCACTTCGTCTCCAGCCCCGCCATCTTGTACTTCATCGCCACGCCGCTCGCGTTGCCCGCAAAGTGTTCGTCGTGCAGGTTCGGCGTCTTGCTAAAGCGGTAGATATTCTCCTCCAGCCTGTCCAGATGGTGCTCGATGAACTCGTCGTTCACCTCTTTCGTCACGAAGTAAATGCGCCCCGCCGCGCCCGCGCCCGACGAAAACGCCCCCCTGCTCGGCACCTGGCAGGTGCTCACGGTCGGGTACGAGGGCGTCACGCTCACGCTCGACCAGATCGAGGCCATGATGTCCATCGCGGGCGAGCAGATCGCCTCGGCCGCGGGCGGGCTCAGCACCGGCGAAATCAACCAGTCCCTCGCGCTGCTCGCCTCCATGAACATGACCTTCCACGCCGACGGTACCGGTAAGATGGACATCGATAACGAGGGCAGCATCCAGACCGAAGAGTTCACCTGGCAGGGCGAAGACCCCGACTATACCCTGCACGTCTCGGGCGAGTCGGCCCCCCTGCGCCACGACAAAGGCTCCGATACCCTCATCTTCACCTACCAGGGCGCCGAAGTTACCCTCGAACGCGTCTAAAGGTCAAGGTCGAAAGTCAAGGGCGGTCGCTTTTAAAAAAGCTCCGCAAAACTTTCAATGGAAACGGCATATCCATGCCGTTTCGACTAGGGGGAGGCGCCGCGTCCTCCCGCCTATCCTAATCAGAAAACGTATGTGCCCCCCGCCGAAGGCGGGGGGCACATTCACTTACTCTATTTTACTCAGTCGAGCGTAATATATCCTTCCAAGATCACGGTCTCGTTGTCGGAACCATTGTAGAAGTAGATTTTCCGCGCGTCCTCATGTTGCCACAGCACGATCTGCGAGCCCCTGGCCGATTGGTCGTATCCCTTGACCAGCTCCACTTTCTTTGCCCGGGGCTGCGGCTCCAGCGAGAGCAAAAAGGGAATCGTGCTGCCCCAGTCAAGCTCGTAGGTGTATCTTCCGGGATGTTCACTATAGTTTGCGGTGCACAGCCGGACGCTGCTTCGGGGCTTCACCTCTACGTGGATCGGCACTGTGCGGGGCTGTGCCGCGGCGCTCACCTGCAGGGTACTTGCAAAGATCATCATGACGATCACCGCCACCACCAGCGCCCCTTTTCCCAGCGCCGCCATCCTCGTCTCTTTTGTCTTCAACATACCTGCCGCCATCCCTTCTCGTCAAATTTTCAAGAGTCCGCCGCCCTGTAAGCGGCCCGTTTGTCTTCTTGCCTCTCTATACACCCTCCCCACCCCACTGTTACACATTTTTTAAAAAAAAGACCAGGAGGGCGCTGCACTCGTTTCTCTTTCCCTGCCAACGAATCGGCTCTGCCTGCCATCCTTCTCCCGAAACGGCATGTACATGCCGTTTCTATTGAAAGTTTTGCGGAGCTTTTCCAAAAGCGACCGCCCTTGACCTTGGACTTTCGCCCTTGACCTTGGACTTTCGCCCTTGACCTACAGCCGGCGCACCGCCTCGGCGCGGCTTTGCAGCATCAGGTCCTCCACGGCATAGCGCAGGGCGTCCAGCAGGTGGTTATCGCGGTCTTCGGGCCGGGGCAGCACCTGTCCGTTTTTATCCCGTTGCCAGCGGTAGGCGGCCAGTTCCGCGGCCATCTGCGGGCAGTCGGGGTGCACCAAAATCTCGTACCCCTGTAAAAAGCGAATCCCATACCGCACGCTGTCCGGCCCCTTCACCGCGGGCACGGCGCGAACACCGCGGCGGCACAAATCGCTGATCGCCTTCGGCTCGGCGCTGTCGCACACCACCACCTCGTCGTTTATGCGCTTTGCCACTTCGCGCGCCAGCTCGTCGTCGTGCAGCCCCCCGCGCACGAACTCCGAGAGCACATACAGCCGCCTGCGCCGCGCGTCCACATGGCACACCACGAGGGCGTTCGGGTCCTGCGCAAAGCCAAAATCCAGCCCGCAGCGCAGGTTGTCGAAGGCTGCAAGGCCCGGCGGCAGCTCGCACACGCGCCAGTTCGTATACACCACCCCGTCGGCCGAGGCCCAGTTGCCCCGGGTATACACCTCATAGTACCAGGGGTCGTCCTCCCCCTCCAGGGCCCCGCGGTCCCCGGGCGTCAGGAAGGCGTTGTCGCGGTGCGTCGTCTTCACAATCAGCAGGTCCCTGCCGCGATGCACGGGTTTTTCTTCGTCCACGCCCGCAAAAAACTCCCGCCAGATCCAATGCCCGCGCCCCGCGGGGTTAAAGCTCAGGGTGATGCGTTTTTTGGGCTCGGCGCCCGGCTCTGCGCCCGCGGGCAGCACCCGCCCGCGCAGACGCTTGCTCAGCTGCTTGAAGCTCTGCCGGTCGGCCTCGGCGGCCTCCTCCATCCACACGTCGGTCAGCACCCCGCGCGCGGGCGTCAGGCTCTTCAGTTTCTCGGCGTCGTCCAGCCCCGCAAACAAGATCTGCCCCCCGTTTTCCCGGCAGGTGATGCTCATTTCGCTCGCGTTTGCGTCAAAATGTTCGTTCAGCCCCGCGGCGGAGATCGCCTTTCGCACCTGCGCCCACACGCTGTGGCGCAGCGTGCGCGCCACGGCCCGCACCACAAGGTAATTGCGCTGCGTACACAACACGTCGCAGACCAGGCGCTGGGCCAGGAA
>JAJDHT010000064.1 GCA_030266325.1 Ruminococcaceae bacterium OttesenSCG-928-I18 | reverse complement strand
TCTTCGGCCAAAGGCAGGTTGATGCCGGGGCCATAGTGTTCACGCAGATAATCTTCCTTTAGCTCACGGTAGTAGAAATCGGCCAGCAACACCTCTTCCCGGCCGACCGCGTCCCGGTAGGGGTTTTCAAGCCCGTAGCGGTGCAGCGTATCCTCCTGGAAGGGCGAGCCCATCAGCCAACTGCCCACAAAGACAAGGTTGCTGAAATACCCTGCGGGCCGGGTATGCCAGACGTCGTAGCCGTTGGCCGCGTCCACAAGGTAACTGTCCAGCAGATAGAGGTGTTCTTTGTCCTCGGCCAGGGCGTCTATTTCGGCGGCGCGGGGGGGGCGGCTCTCCCAGTAGTCCCGGCTTTGGGTATACTGGGCCTGCAAAAACGGGACACACGCGAAAAGTAAGAGCGTGAAGGCAAAAAGTGCCACTTTGGGCCCGTAGGGTTTCGAAGGCGCTTTGGCTGCGCTCTCTTCCTGCTGGCGGTTTGAGGCGGGCCGGGGGGAAAAGAGGCCTGCGAGGCAGGCGCAGAGGCAAAGAGCCGAAAAAACCAGCACAAAATCGATTCTTTCGGGCAGGCGGCCGCGCCAACTCAGGAAGCCGACCTCGGCGAGCAGCACGAGAAGGGTGCCGCAGAGGGGTTTCCACTTCGGGCGGCCCAGCAAAAACAGCCAGGCGGCAATAAAGGCCCCGAACAGAAGGTGTAAGGGCGTGGAGTAGAGCATCTTGACCATCGTGGCCGCGGTGTCGGCCAGGGTGCCGGAGAGGCTGTTGAGCGGCAGGGCGCTGGAAAACTGTTGCAGCTCCTCCACAGGAAAGACTTCGTCGTCATAGTAAGACCAGTTTTGCAGCATCTCTATATCGGAAGGAGAATAGCTGCCCGAGAGATCAGCGTCTGCCTCGGCGCTAAAAAACTGCATTCGGAAGTCAGAAATCTCGGTTCTCACCCGGTTCAGCTCTTGATAAGACGCCCAGCCGGCGTCGGTCTGGTACGCCACGGCGTCCACCCCTTTGCACCCGAACACCAGGCCGAGCAGAATAGCCGCCGCAACCATCGCCTTTTTTCGTTTCCCGGGCTCCAAAGACAGAAACCGGGAGCCGAGAAGAAAGACGGACAACGCCCCCACGGCAAAAAACATCTGAAAGCGCAACATGCTGCCAAGCAAGACCAGAAGCATACCGGCGAAGGTACCTCTGTTCCAGTGGCCCAGGTGGCAGTAGAGCAAAAGAAACCCCGTGACGAGAAAGAGCCCCGCATAACGGCTGTAGTGGAAGTAGACAAAAAACTCGCTGCCGGCGCAGAGCAAAAGGGCGGCAAAGAGGGCGCTTCCGGCGAGGGGCGACCCCCCGCGCAGCAGCAGTACGCCGAGCACCGTGAAACAGGCAAGCCCCCCGAGAAAGAGCAGAATGACAAACCAGTTGAGGCCGGGTGCCAGGGCAAAAAAGGGCTTGAGCAGGTACCCCAAAAGGAGATTGACATAGACGAGGTACTGGGTATCCGGCCCGTACGCGCCGGCGGCAATGTTGCTTATGATCGCGTCGTCGTTCACCTCATAGCGCATGCCGAAGACCGCGATAAACCCTAAAGCGGCGCCGAGGGTCATCAGCAGGCAGAGGGGCCATTCGTATACGGGGCGCCAAATCGCCAGTCGCGTTTTTTGTTGCTGTACACTGCCGATGGCGCTCCCCTCCTTATGTTCCCTTTCTGCCATTCCCCATTATACAGTTGATTTCGCGCAGGGGCAAGCGCTGGGATGCGCGGGGGGGGGCGCCGCGTTGTTTATCGAAGTATTTTTATCCGCCTTTCCCCCGCCTCCGGCGGGGGAAAGGCACCAGAACTTTTTGGGCAGTCTATTCAAAACGCCCTCGGGGCACTTCCGATGCGCAGGGGAAAGCACTGCAGGATGGGTAGAAAAGGGCAGGTAGATATGATATAATAAACCAGTTATGGTCGAAAGGGGTAAGGCTGAAAAATAAAAGGCGAATAAACGTTTGTTTGGAGGAAGGAATGGGTGCATTTTCGGGCGGGAAACTGCTGATTACCGGTGGCACGGGTAGTTTTGGCAACGCCGTACTCAAAAACTTTTTAGATACGGACATTGCGGAGATACGCATTTTCAGCCGGGACGAAAAAAAACAGGACGATATGCGCAAACGCCTTGGAAGCGACAAGGTGAAATTCTATATTGGGGACGTGCGCAACGCAAACAGCTTGGACGCGGCGGTGGCCGGGGTGGATTACATCTTCCACGCCGCCGCTCTCAAGCAGGTGCCAAGCTGTGAATTCTTCCCCATGGAGGCGGTGCGCACGAATGTTGCGGGTACGGACAACCTTCTCCAAAGCGCGGTGAAACATGGCGTGAAGAAGGTGGTCTGCCTCTCTACGGACAAGGCGGCCTATCCCATCAACGCCATGGGTATATCCAAGGCGATGATGGAAAAAGTGATGGGGGCCGCGGCGCGTAATGCCGTGGACGCCGGGAGTGAAACCGTGATCTGCTGCACCCGCTATGGCAATGTGATGGCCAGCAGGGGCAGTGTGATCCCGCTGTTTTTGCAGCAGATCAAGCAGGGTAAACCCCTCACGCTTACAGACCCGGAGATGACCCGGTACCTGATGAACCTGGACGAAGCCGTGGCCCTTGTGGTGTTTGCCTTTCACAATGCGCGGCCCGGGGACCTTTTTGTTCAAAAGAGCCCGGCCTCAACCATCGGGGACCTCGCGCTGGCCATGCAAAGGCTGTTTGGAGATACGGGCACGAGGATCATTGGCTCCCGCCACGGGGAAAAGAAATACGAGACGCTGCTCACCTCGGAGGAGAGGTTGCACAGCGAGGACCTCGGGGGGTATTTCCGGGTGCCGGCCGACAACCGGGACCTCAACTACGAAAAGTATTTCGATGAGGGTTCCGGCCTGACGACAGAACTGGAACCCTATACCAGCCACAACACCCGCAGGCTGAACATTGAGGAAGTGGCGGAGAAACTGCGGGAACTGGACCTTATAAAAGAGGAGTTGAAAACCTTTGAGCGGTAAAAGACCCCATAGCAAACCCAGCATTGCGCCCGTGGCCAAAAACGCCCCCATCCTCATAACGGGAAGCGAGGGTTTTATTGGACGGAACCTGAGGGCCCGCCTGACGGCCGTCGGGTACGAAAACCTGCTGTTGTTTGACCTGCAAACCTCGCAGGAGGTGCTGGAGGAATATACCCAGAAAGCGGCCTTTGTCTTTCATCTGGCGGGGGTGAACCGGCCCGAGAAAAGCGAAGAGTTTTACGAGGGCAACGCGGGCTTGACCGAGCGTTTGCTGCAGGGCCTTGAGAAGGCCGGAAACAAAGCGCCCGTCCTGCTGTCTTCCTCGGCCCAGGCGGGCAACGGCACCGACTATGCGAAAAGCAAGGAACAGGCCGAAAAGGCTGTTTTCGAGCATGGACGCGGCAATGGGGGCCTTGTTTTTGTCTACCGCCTGCCCGGGGTGTTCGGCAAGTGGTGCCGCCCCAACTACAACAGCGTGGTCGCCACATTCTGCCACAACATCGCCCACGGCCTGGACATCGAAATACACGACGCCGAGCACACGCTCACCCTTTGCTACATCGACGACGTTGTGGACAGCTTTATCGGGGTGTTGGAAGGTCATGCAGAGCCCGCGCCGCTGGGCCTGTTTTTCGGCATGCGGCCGGTGTACCGGGTGCGCCTCGGAGACCTTTCGAAGAACCTCTACGAGTTTAAAACGATGCGCGAGGGCCTGGAGACGCCCGACCTCAGCGACGATTTTCTACGCAAATTGTACGCGACCTACCTCTCGTACCTGCCAAGGGAAGATTTTTCGATCAAACTGGATCCCAAGACGGATGAACGGGGCTCGTTCACCGAGTTTTTGCGCACGCCCGACCACGGGCAGGTTTCCGTCAACGTGACAAAACCCGGCATCACAAAGGGCAACCACTGGCACGACACCAAAAACGAGGTGTTCTATGTCGTCAGTGGGCAGGCGCTCATCCGGTTTCGGAAAATCGGGGAGAAAGAGGTGTTTGAGTACCGTGTCAGTGGCGAGGACCCAAAACCCGTCGACATTCCACCCGGCTATACCCACAGCATCCAAAATGTCGGGCAGGGGGACCTTGTCACACTGATGTGGGCCAGTGAGCTTTTCGACCCAAACCGCCCCGACACCTATTACGAGGAGGTTTAACATGCGCAAGCTCAAGCTGATGACCGTTGTGGGCACGCGGCCTGAGATCATTCGCCTCTCCGAAGTGATCCGCAAGGCGGACCAGTATTTTGAGCACACGCTTGTGCATACGGGGCAGAATTACGACTATACCCTCAATGGGATCTTTTTTTCGGACCTTGGCCTGCGCCAGCCCGATTACTATCTCGACAGCCCGGGCGCGGACCTCGGGGAGACGATGGGCAACATCATCGCCAAAAGTTATGCGCTGATGAAAGAGCAAAAACCAGACGCCGTCCTGATTTTGGGGGACACGAACTCCGCGCTTTCCGCAATCAGCGCCAAACGCCTCAAAATTCCGATTTTTCATATGGAGGCGGGCAACCGCTGCTGGGACTGGAATGTCAGTGAGATGATCAACCGAAAGATCGTGGACCACATCAGTGACATCAACCTGCCCTATACGGAACACTCCCGCCGCTACCTGCTCGGGGAGGGGATTGACGGCAAGACGATTTTCGTCACAGGCAGCCCCATGCCCGAGGTGCTGGCGGCCCACCGCTGGGAGATCGATTCCAGTGAGGTGCTCGGCCGGCTGGGCCTCTCGCCCGGGGGTTACATCCTTCTCTCGGCCCACAGGGAGGAGAACATCGACAACGAAGAAAATTTCCTCGACCTGATGGGTGCGGTCAACCACATCGTTGAAAAAACCGGGATGCCGCTTATCTATTCGGTGCATCCACGCAGCAAAAAAATGATCGAAGAACGGGGCTTTGTATTTCACCCCCTCGTGCAAATGCTGCCTCCCTTCGGTTTTCTTGACTACTGCAAACTGCAGATGAGTGCCCATTGCGTGCTCAGCGATTCGGGTACACTCAGCGAGGAGAGCGCCATCCTGGGGTTTGCCGCAGTGTTGATCCGCACCTCGACCGAGCGGCCCGAGGTGCTGGATAAAGGAACCATTGTGGTGGGGGGCATCAAGGGGGACGAGGTGGAACAGGCCATGGAATTGGCGGTCTCCATGTATGCCGCCGGAGAGGAAACCGCCCTGCCCGACGACTACCGGGACAAGAATGTCAGCGTCAAAGTGGTCAAAATCATCGAGAGCTATACAAAAATTGTCAACGAGACCGTCTGGCTGAAGAGGTAGCATGAGAGAAAAGCAGTACAAGGGCAAGCGGGTTCTGGTGGTGTCGCAGCATTTCTGGCCAGAAAATTTCCGTATCAACGATATTGTGGCGGGATTTGTGGAGGACGGGGTGGAAGTGGATGTCCTTTGTGGCCTGCCAAACTATCCGACGGGGGAATGGTATGAGGGATACAGCTACCGTGGCCCCAGACGAGAGAGCTATGCCGGGGCCGAGGTATTCCGCAGCGGGGAGATTCCCCGCAAGGGCAACACGAATCCCCGCATTTTTTTTAACTACACCTCGTTCCCGCTCTTCGCCCTATTCAGCCTTCCGCGTCTAAGAAAAAGAAGATATGACGCCATATTTTCTTATGAGACAAGCCCGGTTTTGATGATTTTCCCCGCCGTTGTGGCAGCCCGGCTGAAAAAGGCCCCGCTGACCTGCTATGTGCTGGACCTTTGGCCGGAGAACCTCTACCCCTATTTGCAGGTAAAAAGCGGGGTTTTGCGGCGTCTTGCGCAGGCGGTGTCGGACTGGCTCTACCGGCGGTGCAACCGGCTGATTGCCATGACAGACGGCCAGGCCAAACAACTGGAGAAGGTGACGCAGAGCGCAAAAAAAAGGCCCCAGATTGTGATAATACCGCAGTATTGCGAAGACTTTTATGCACAGGATATCGTCGATGAGCAGCTTTCGGCACGTCATGCGGAAAAGTTTACGATTCTGTTTGCGGGAAACATCAGCCCATTGCAGGATTTGACGAATCTAGTACGGGCCATGCGCATCGTGAAGGACCGCGGGGAACAGGGCATTCAGGTGCTGATCGTGGGCGACGGGATGAGCCGGCAGGAGTTGGAACGCGAGATTGAAAGCAGCGGCCTGAGCGACTGTTTTACCTTTTGTGGCCGGTGTGAGCCGCACGAAATTCCGCGCTGGACGGGCATAGCGGATGCTCTTTTCGCAGGCCTTGCAGACAGCGAAAACCTTGGCCTGACGCTGCCGGCCAAGATCACCAGTTATTTTGCGGCGGGCCGCCCCCTGCTTGTGGCGGCCAACGACGAGGCGGCCCGTGCCTCGAAGGCGTCGGGCGCGGCGCTTGTGAGCGCGGCAGGGGACAGCGAGGCCCTGGCGGAAAACATCCTCGCGCTTGTACATATGTCCGAGGAAGAGAGGCGTAAGATGGGGCAAAATGGCCGGCGATGTTACAGGGAACACTATAGCCGCGATCTGCTGCTGAACCAAATTCAGCAGGTGGTGCTGGGGGATGGGGTCGAATAACGCTCTTGGGGTTGCAGCGTGCCGGCTGGTGAAAGAAGAGGGATCAGGAAAAAGGGGCGGCTTTGCCGCATGTAAACGGGGTGTTGTGAGGGATGTCTTTGGCTTCGGGCCTCTTTGTGGGGTTTCTATGTCTTGTCTGCTTGGTCGCTTATCTTGTCCCGAGAAAATTCCGCTATGTATGGCTGCTTTTGTGCAGCTATGGGTTTTACCTGTATGATGCGGTGGATTATACCCGCCACTTCCCGGCCTTTGGCCTGCTTTTGGCGGCCACGGCCATCAGCTACGGCTGTGCGTGGGGTATTGGGAAAAGCCAGAAAATAGGCCATAAAAGGATTTTTTTGGCAGTTACGATCCTCTCGTGCCTGGCGATGCTCATCGTCTGCAAATATACGAACTTCTTTGCCGAAACCATCGAACAGATCACCCACCTCTTTGGCGGCGCCCTCACGGTGGGACGTGTCAGCCTGGTTTTGCCGCTGGGTATCAGCTATTACACGCTGCAGACCATCAGCTACAGCATCGATGTGTACAAGGGCAAGCTGGAGCCCGAAAAAAACCCACTGCGGTACGCGCTCTACGTCAGTTTTTTCCCCGGTATCGTCACAGGGCCCATCAACCGCGCCACGGCCATGCTGCAGCAGTATAAGCGGCCGCAGGCGTTTAGCTACGACCGCCTTTCGGGCGGGCTGTTTCGGGTGCTCTGGGGTTTTGTGAAGAAGCTGGTCATCGCAGATCATATCGGCGTATACACGGCCATGGTCTTCGGCACGCCCGGGGACTATTATGGCCCCCACCTGGTTTTGGCGGTGCTTCTTTTCTCCTACCAGCTCTACGCCGATTTTTCGGGCAGCTGCGACATCGCCATCGGTGCAGCGCGTATGTTGGGTTTCGATTTCATGGAGAACTTCAACCGGCCCTTTGCCGATAAAACGTTTGCCGGGCTGTGGCGCCGCTGGCACATCTCCCTGACCAGCTTTTTCAAGGATTATGTCTATATCCCCCTGGGGGGTAACCGGGTGTCCCTGCCGCGGTGGATGTTCAACTCGATGGTTGTTTTTGTGGTTTCAGCCTTTTGGCACGGGGCGGGCATCGGGTATCTGATCTGGGGATTTCTGAACGGTGCCGTGCTCATTATTGGGAAATTGGTGCATGACAAAAAGGAGAAACTGGTCGGTGCGCTGCCGCTGTACCGAAAGCCGCGCGTGAGGGGGATTTTTCAAAGAGGATTTGTCTATCTCCTGTTTTCGGGGTGTTTCGCCTTCTTTGCCTTTTCGCTGTATAATACCCCCATTGCAGAGTTTTTCTCCATGAGTTATTCGGGCTGGCGCCTTCTGACGGCGGGGAAACTCGTTGACAGTTTTGCCGACGCCGGCTTGCCGGTGTATGTCGTTTTGCTTTTGGCCGTGGGCATCCTGCTTGTGGAACTGATTGAAATGTTTGCCGTAAAAAAAGATTCTACGGTGGCAAGCTGGATACGCACTCGAAAATGGTACCTGCGTTGGCCGCTCTATTATCTGTTGCTCTGCGCGCTCATCACCTTCGGCAAATTTGGCCAATCCAGCTTCATCTACCAGCAATATTAAGAGGAGGGTGACATGGAGCAAAAAAAACAACGACCAAAGTCCATCGCCGCCCTACATACCGGGCTGAAAATTATTGGGAAAGCCTTGTTGCTGCTTCCCATTCCCGTGTTCATGGTCTGGTTCAACTACAATATAGACGTGAGCGGCATCTTCCATGGGGAGCAGTTCGAGCAGGATATTGCACTTGCGATGATTGAGGGCCATGCGGTGGACAACTATGACCGTATGGACGAGCGCGGGGTGCTGGCACAGGTGGCAAACAACATTGAGCAGCCCTACGACACGCTCTCCTTCGGTTCTTCCCGCGTTTTACAGCTTCGTACGGATACCGTTGACAACGGCAGTTATTTCAACTGTGGTGTGTCCTCGGCCGATTTTGTCGATATTCTGGGCCTCTATTATCTTTTCGACAAGGCGGACCAAAAACCGGACACGGTGATTTTGGAACTGGACCCTTGGATCCTTAGCCGCTACTCCTACGACCGCCACCATCTCAGCGACAATAACCTCTATGGGGAATTTTTGACCGAGAGGCTTGGGCGCCCCACGGAATATGACCCTGACGAGAGTGATTTTGAAAAATACAAGGCGCTATTGAGCCCTACCTATTTCCAGGGCAACCTGTTTTTCTATATGGAGGACAGGGAGAGCTACACCCCGCCAACCATTGTCACCGATGATATCTACAACCAGAAAACCAACCTCAAACTGAGCGACGGCAGCGTACTTTACATGCCCTCCTATCGCAATGCCTCTGATTTTGACGTCATGTTGCGTGCAGCCGACAATGCGGTTGAGTTTTTATGGATGGACGAGTTCTATGAACTGGACCCTGAACTCTGTGACATCTTCGAGGATTATGTGGGTTATCTGCAGGACGAAGGCATCGAGGTGGTTTTCATGCTCACACCCTACCATCCGCTTGTCTATCACTTTGCCACGGAAAATCCCGAGACGTATAGCGGATTTTTCCTCACAGAGCCGTACTTTGTTGAATATGCATTAGAACACGACATCCCGCTATACGGCTCCTACAATCCCTTTGTGGCAGGTACGCTCGAAGACGCGTTCTTTGATGGTCTGCATATGAGAGACGATGCGATGTCGCGTATCTTCCCCGGGATGGAGGAGCTGGAGAGGCAAAAGGAGGAGGGCGCGCCCTACAGCCCCTGGGTGCTTGGCAGGGTACCCGTAGAGGAGGAGATCGCCGAGCGCATCGTGACCTACCGCTATGAGATTCCCCCCACCGAAGAGCTGCGCCAAGAGGACGACATGACTATCGGTGGTGACTGGTGCTATATCTATGGCCGGTATGAAAAAGACGACGAAGGAGAGGACGCGGTGCTTTTGGCACAATATGCCGTCACGAAGGACCATGGCATCATCTACCGTCTGGATACCGAGCTTGACCAGTGGGTTGTGGACAAACGTTTTCCATAGTATAAAAGCACCACCCTCACGGGGTGGTGCCCAGGCCGAAGGCAAAGGTCAAGTGCAGTCGCTTTTATAAAAGCTTCGCAAAATTTTCAGTGGAAACGGCATGGACATGCCGTGTTGAGAGGGTTGCAAGGGGACGTGTCCCCTTGCGGGGCTAGGAGGACAGAGCCCTCCTAACCGTTCTCTACAAACTCAGTGTTCCATCTCCAGAAATTGAATCGAGTAAGGTCCCATGTCAAAACCACCGCCAAAGTCCACGGTTTGTCCGCTCAGTAGGTCGGTGGCCATTCCGGCCCCTGCGTCAAAATGCGCCGTATGAGAAGCGTTTTCCGCGTTTAGGGCAACCAAAATGCGCTGGGCGCCTGTCTTCCGTTCAAAGAGGAATTGCTGGTTTGTCAGGTATACCTGCCGGTAGGCCCCGTGACGCAGGGCATCGGAAGAGTTGTAGACCTGGCACATTTTTACGATCAGGGCAAAGAGATCGTTTTCCAAAGGTTTTTCGAATGCGGGGCGCAAAGCGGCGTCCCCCTCGCTTTTGTCCCCTTCCGCGCCCCACTCGCTGCCATAGTATAGGCTGGGGATACCCGGCATGCCGAACAACATTCCGTAGAGCAACGGCAGGTGTTTTTTTTCGCTGAGGATGGTGGCGGCCCTTGTCACGTCGTGGTTGTCCACGAAGTTAAACAGGGGAAGCCCCTTGTATAAGGTCCAGTCCTCAGGCCCAAACTGCCGGCTCAGGCTATAGGCAATTTCGAAGAGGTTGTGGCTGTTGAGGCTTGAAAACAGGCCTTTGTAGCACTCATAGTTTGTGGCCGACTGCAGCATTTCATCGTTCACAATACCCTTGTAGTCGCCGTGCAGCATCTCCCCCAGCAGGAAAAAATCCGGCCGGTTTTGCCGCACATGGCTGTGCAGGCGACGCATGAAATCATGCGGGAGCAGATAAGCTACGTCCAGGCGGATTCCGTCGATGGAGAACTCGTCCATCCAAAAGCTGACACAGGAGAGGAGATAGTCGGTGACGGCGGGGTTCGAGAGGTTCAGTTTTACAAGTTCGAAGTGGCCCTCCCATCCCTCGTACCAAAAGCCGTCGCCGTAGTTGCTATCCCCCCCGAAATCGATCTGGAACCAGTCTCGGTACGGGGAGTTTTCGCGGTTTTGCCTGACGTCCTCAAAGGCCCAAAAACCCCGCCCCACATGGTGGAACACCCCGTCCAGCACCACCTTCATGCCGGCGCTGTGCAGCGCGTCACACACGGCTTTAAAATCCTCGTTCGTGCCAAGGCGCACATCCACTTTTTTGTAGTCTCGGGTGTCATAGCCATGGGCGTCGCTCTCAAACAGCGGGTTGAAAAGCACGGCACCTATCCCCAACTTCTGCAGGTGGGGGATCCAATCAGTCACCTTTTCCATTTTGTGGGCAAGCTGCCCATCGTTTTGCATCGGGGCGCCACAAAAGCCCAAGGGATAGATCTGATAATAAATACAATCTTCGTACCACATAGTTTCACATCCTGTCAGTATAGATGATACCAGTATACCACAAAGGGAGAGAGAGATGGAAACACGTGCTTTTGGAACGACGGGAGAAAAACTGTCCCTATTGGGTTATGGGTGCATGCGGTTTCCAACCATCAACGGGAACGATGCGAAAATTGATGAGGAAAAGGCGGGGGAATTGCTGCGGGAGGCTCTCGACAGTGGCATAAATTATTTCGATACGGCATATGTTTACCACGAGGGTGCCTCGGAACCGTTTCTCGGCAGATTTTTTAAAGACATACGCCGGGACCGATACTTCCTCGCCACCAAATTCCCCGTTTTTGACCCCTATTCCCGCGAGGAGGTTCCAAAGATTTTTGAGGACCAGCTCAAACGATGTAAGGTGGAATACTTCGATTTTTACCTTGTGCATTCGCTGAATACCGAAAACCTGACCCGCATGCGGGAGACGGGCTTGTATGAGTATTTGACCATACAGAAACAGCAGGGCCGGATTCGCCATCTCGGTTTTTCCTTCCATGACGAACCGCCGGTGCTGGAAGAAATCTGCCGCAGTTATGATTGGGATTTCGCGCAGATTCAACTGAACTATTATGACTGGATCTACTATCAGAGCAAAGAGCAGTATGAAATTCTCAGAAAGTATAATGTGCCCTGCATCATCATGGAGCCGGTGCATGGAGGCTTGCTGGCAGATCTGGGAGAAAAGCCGAATGCCATTCTTGAAAAGCAGGCGCCTGGTAAAAGCATTGCCAGCTGGGCTATGCGCTATGCGGGCGAGCTGCCGGGTGTGTGCTGTGTGCTTAGCGGGATGAGCACGCAGTATCAGCTGCGGGACAACGTGCGCACCTATTCGCCTCTGATTCCGATGAGTGGGGAGGACAGGGAGGTTTTGCAGCAGGCGCTGGCAAGCTACAAAGAGGGCTTCCGCATTCCCTGTTCCGCTTGCCGATATTGCATGCCCTGTCCCTTTGGCGTCGACATCCCGGCCAACTTTTCGGCGTACAACACCTGCGCCCAAGACAGTGACATGCAGCCGTTTAAAAACAAGTATGAAATGATGGATAACAAAGCGGACAAGTGTACCAATTGTGGCGTTTGCCTGCCCAAATGCCCCCAATTTCTGGATATACCGGGCCTTTTGGCCCAAATTGACGTGGGCACACCCCCTGCCAAA
>JAJDHT010000063.1 GCA_030266325.1 Ruminococcaceae bacterium OttesenSCG-928-I18 | reverse complement strand
GGCGTCGCGCGATTGGAATCATCCCCAAACAGTGAAGACCACCCATATAAGGGTGGTCTTCACTGCGATAGATGGGGTTTACCACATCGTTTTAAAATAGTCCTCAGTCATCCAGCGACGCAACAGTTCTTGCCAATCAGCTCTTGTCCATTCCATGATTACATCTCCTTTTTAAATTGTGTTTGTGGTTCATTTTATACGCAAAACTTTAGGTGTGTATACTGTGGAGAGGTAAAACAACCTCTTGCTCTCTCCTCCTGTAGCCCTTGTGTTGTGGTGTGTTTTCCGTTCTGCTCATGTATACACAAGCAGCCGAGTAGTGTTACAGATATTTTACGTGTATACTCAGTTTTCTTTGATGCGTCTTCAGTGCACAGCCCGGTGGGCTGTGCGTCCCTGACCAAGAGCGGCAGCCACGGGCGACGTGCGATTGGGCGCCCGCCTTACACCAAACGTAGACCGAGAAACCCAACAGATGGATTTCTCGGTCTACGTTTGGTGCGCCTTCAGGGACTCGAACCCGGGGCCCGCTGATTAAGAGTCAGCTGCTCTACCAACTGAGCTAAAGGCGCATATTAAAAATACCACATACTAAAAAACAATATTTTGTTGCCAGAGAATTCTCTGGCAACAAAATGGTGACCCCTAGGGGAATCGAACCCCTGTTTACGGCGTGAGAGGCCGTCGTCTTAGCCGCTTGACCAAGGGGCCAAAAAACCCGCCCGAAGGCGGGCTCATATGGTACAAAAATGCCGGCACCTACCTATTTTCCCGGGTCGTCTCCAACCAAGTATCTTCGGCACAACCAAGCTTAACTTCTGTGTTCGGGATGGGAACAGGTGGAACCTTGGCGTCATCGGCACCGGCCATATAGCAATTGGTTTCGCAACCAAATACTAACATAAAAGATATTCTGTTGTCAATGATGGTACATTCTGTACCCTCAAAACTGAACAATGACTGTGTTGACAATATAGAAACCAAATCCAATGTGGTCAAGCCCTCGGCCTATTAGTACCCTCTAGCTGAATGTATCGCTACACTTACACTTAGGGCCTATCAACCTTGTAGTCTACAAGGGGCCTTACCTGGCTAACCCAGTGGGATATCTTATCTTTGGGCCGGTTTCACGCTTAGATGCTTTCAGCGTTTATCCGATCCGCACATAGCTGCCCAGCTGTGCCACTGGCATGACAACTGGTGCACCAGAGGTGCGTCCATCCCGGTCCTCTCGTACTAGGGACAGATCCCATCAAATATCCTGCGCCCACGACAGATAGGGACCGAACTGTCTCACGACGTTCTGAACCCAGCTCGCGTACCGCTTTAATTGGCGAACAGCCAAACCCTTGGGACCGAATTCAGCCCCAGGATGCGATGAGCCGACATCGAGGTGCCAAACCTCCCCGTCGATGTGGACTCTTGGGGGAGATCAGCCTGTTATCCCCAGGGTAACTTTTATCCGTTGAGCGACGGCATTTCCACTCACATACCGCCGGATCACTAACTCCTACTTTCGTACCTGCTCGACCCGTCAGTCTCGCAGTCAAGTTGGCTTACGCGTTTGCACTCTATGGCACGGTTTCCGTCCGTGCTGAGCCAACCTTTGAACGCCTCCGCTACATTTTAGGAGGCGACCGCCCCAGTCAAACTGCCCACCTGACAATGTTCCCCGGCCGGATTCACGGCCGCAGGTTAGAATTCCAATATTACAAGAGTGGTATCCCAAGGGTGGCTCCACAAAAGCTGACGCCCTTGCTTCCAAGCCTCCCACTTATCCTGTACAGGCAATATCGAAACCCAATATCAGGCTGCAGTAAAGCTCCATGGGGTCTTTCCGTCTTGTCGCGGGTAACCGGCATCTTCACCGGTACTACAATTTCGCCGGGCGGGCTGTTGAGACAGTGCCCAAATCATTACGCCATTCGTGCGGGTCAGAACTTACCTGACAAGGAATTTCGCTACCTTAGGACCGTTATAGTTACGGCCGCCGTTTACTGGGGCTTCAATTCAGAGCTCTCACTCCTCCTCTTAACCTTCCAGCACCGGGCAGGCGTCAGCCCGTATACGTCATCTTGCGATTTAGCACAGACCTGTGTTTTTGATAAACAGTTGCTTGGGCCTATTCTCTGCGGCTCACTTGCGTGAGCACCCCTTCTTCCGAAGTTACGGGGTCAACTTGCCGAGTTCCTTAACAACCCTTCTCCCGTTGGCCTTAGAATCCTCATCCTACCTACCTGTGTCGGTTTGCGGTACGGGCAGCTAACATATACACAGGGCTTTTCTCGCCTCTCTCCACGCTCGACTTCCCTACTAATTTTCAGTCCCTTACGACCGGATACCAATTACCGGCACGAACGCTTCAAAAGTGTCCCCCTGCTTAAATGTTTCGCTGGCTACGGAATCTCCACCGTATGTGCATCGACTACGCCTTTCGGCCTCGCCTTAGCTCCCGGCTAACTTAGAGCGGACGAACCTTCCTCTAAAAACCTTAGGCTTTCGGCCATGCAGATTCTCACTGCATTCTCGCTACTCATTCCGGCATTCTCACTTGTGTACAATCCACGCCCGCTTACGCTAACGCTTCACCTCGTACACAACGCTCCCCTACCCGTCCTTGCGGACGCCTAAGCTTCGGTGTATGTTTTAGCCCCGTTACATTTTCGGCGCAGAGTCACTTGACCAGTGAGCTATTACGCACTCTTTGAATGAATGGCTGCTTCTGAGCCAACATCCTGGTTGTCTGCGCAACTCCACATCCTTTTCCACTTAAACATACTTTGGGACCTTAGCTGTAGGTCTGGGCTGTTTCCCTCTCCACAATGAGACTTATCTCACACTGTGTGACTCCCGTGCATCAATTATCCGGCATTCAGAGTTTGATAGAAGTTGGTACCCTCTCGGGCCCGCGTTCATTCAGTGCTTTACCTCCGGTAATCTAACACGAGGCTAGTCCTAAAACTATTTCGGGGAGAACCAGCTATCTCCGGGTTCGATTAGAATTTCTCCGCTATCCACAGTTCATCCGCTCATTTTTCAACATAAGTCGGTTCGGTCCTCCATCGAGTCTTACCTCGACTTCAACCTGACCATGGATAGGTCACCCGGTTTCGGGCTCAATGCATGCAACTAAACTCGCCCCATTCAGACTCGCTTTCGCTGCGGCTCCGGTACTGAATACCTTAACCTCGCTGCATACATTCGCTCGCCGGACCGTTCTACAAAAAGTACCATATCACGCATTGACGCGCTCTATGTGCTTGTAAGTACAGGGTTTCAGGTTCTGTTTCACTCCCCTCCCGGGGTCCTTTTCACCTTTCCCTCACGGTACTATACGCTATCGGTCACTGGGTAGTATTTAGGCTTGGAGGGTGGTCCCCCCATGTTCCGACCGGGTTTCACGTGTCCGGCCGTACTCTGGATACCGCTCGGCTGCTCGTCTTTTCGCCTACAGGACTCTCACCTTCTACGGTGTGCTTTCCCACACACTTCGGCTAAAACTTACAGATCCTAAATGCGGTCCAAACCCCGGGAATATTGCTACTCCCGGTTTGGCCTATTCCGCGTTCGCTCGCCACTACTAGCGGAATCTCGGTTGATGTCTTTTCCTCGCCCTACTTAGATGTTTCAGTTCAGGCGGTTCCCCCCATACGGCTATGAATTCACCCTATGGTACATGGGCATGACCCCATGTGGGTTTCCCCATTCGGAAATCTGCGGGTCAAAGATTATTTGCATCTCACCGCAGCTTATCGCAGCTTATCACGTCCTTCATCGGCTCCCAGTGCCAAGGCATTCACCCTGCACTCTTTCTAGCTTGACCAAAATCTGGATTCTATTATTGCCAACAAAAGTCAATCGAAATTGTAGACATACCCAATTTAAGCAATTTAGCTGATCAAAGGGTAGATCTTAACAAACCTCAATTTGTCTTTTCTTGCAGTCATTGTTCAGTTTTCAAGGTACAGTTGCAGATGAATCCTTTCTTGGCCCAAAAAGAGGGCAAAAAAAGTGGTGGGCTCAAGTGGACTTGAACCACCGACCTCACGCTTATCAGGCGTGCGCTCTAACCACCTGAGCTATGAGCCCATAGTTGGTGGAGATGAGGAGGATCGAACTCCTGACCTCCTGCGTGCAAGGCAGGCGCTCTCCCAGCTGAGCTACACCCCCGTGTAGTTACCAGTTCAGTAACCAGTCCCCACATCCATCTGCTTTCGAAGGCACTGGGCCCTCAAAATTAAACAATATTGAGTCCACAATCGGGACACTGGCACCTGCTGTCACCATCAAGGCTTCAGCAAATGCAGTTCTCCTTAGAAAGGAGGTGATCCAGCCGCACCTTCCGATACGGCTACCTTGTTACGACTTCACCCCAATCACCAGTTTTACCTTCGGCGGCGTCCTCCTTGCGGTTAGACTACCGACTTCGGGTCCCCCCGGCTCTCATGGTGTGACGGGCGGTGTGTACAAGGCCCGGGAACGTATTCACCGCGGCATGCTGATCCGCGATTACTAGCAATTCCGGCTTCACGGAGGCGGGTTGCAGCCTCCGATCCGAACTGAGACCGTTTTTCTGAGTTTTGCTCCATCTCGCGATATCGCTTCTCTCTGTTGACGGCCATTGTAGTACGTGTGTAGCCCAGGTCATAAAGGGCATGATGATTTGACGTCATCCCCACCTTCCTCCGTTTTGTCAACGGCAGTCTCGCTAGAGTCCTCTTGCGTAGTAACTAACGATAAGGGTTGCGCTCGTTGCGGGACTTAACCCAACATCTCACGACACGAGCTGACGACAACCATGCACCACCTGTCACCGTGTCCCGAAGGATTTCACCTATCTCTAGGCTATGCACGGGATGTCAAGACCTGGTAAGGTTCTTCGCGTTGCGTCGAATTAAACCACATACTCCACTGCTTGTGCGGGCCCCCGTCAATTCCTTTGAGTTTCAGCCTTGCGGCCGTACTCCCCAGGTGGATTACTTATTGCGTTAGCTGCGGCACGGAGGGGGTCTATCCCCCCACACCTAGTAATCATCGTTTACGGTATGGACTACCAGGGTATCTAATCCTGTTTGCTCCCCATACTTTCGAGCCTCAGCGTCAGTAAATGCCCAGTAGGCCGCCTTCGCCACTGGTGTTCCTCCCGATATCTACGCATTCCACCGCTACACCGGGAATTCCGCCTACCTCTACATCACTCAAGAGAAGCAGTTTTGAACGCAATCTATGGGTTGAGCCCATAGTTTTCACATTCAACTTGCCTCTCCGCCTGCGCTCCCTTTACACCCAGTAATTCCGGACAACGCTTGCCACCTACGTTTTACCGCGGCTGCTGGCACGTAGTTAGCCGTGGCTTCCTCCTCGGGTACCGTCATTATCGTCCCCGAAGACAGAGGTTTACAATCCGAAAACCTTCTTCCCTCACGCGGCGTCGCTGCATCAGGCTTTCGCCCATTGTGCAATATTCCCCACTGCTGCCTCCCGTAGGAGTCTGGGCCGTGTCTCAGTCCCAATGTGGCCGATCGACCTCTCAGTCCGGCTACTGATCGCAGACTTGGTGAGCCATTACCCCACCAACTATCTAATCAGGCGCGAGTCCATCTCCAAGTGCATTGCTGCTTTGGCCGCTGTACCATGCGGTACTGTGGTCTTATGCGGTATTAGCATCTGTTTCCAAATGTTGTCCCCCGCTCGGAGGTAGGTTACTCACGTGTTACTCACCCGTTCGCCACTAAGCAAATACATGCGTCACCCCGAAGGGATCCACTCGTACGCTCCGTTCGACTTGCATGTGTTAGGCGCGCCGCCAGCGTTCGTCCTGAGCCAGGATCAAACTCTTTAGCTAATGGTATTTAAATAGTATATAATATACTATATAAATCACACTGTACACTTAGTGTTTGATTCCTAAAGCATCATTCCAACGCTATGCGTCAAAAATTACTGCTAAAAAGGAATTGTTCGATGGATTTAAAGCAATGACATAAATCCATCAGGACATAATTTCTTATGCCCGCTAAGGGTCCTTTTTGCTTTCTCAATATTGTTTAATTTTCAAGGTCCAGCTGGCATCGGGCTACAGAATTCGGTCTTCTTTTGCCTTCTGCTAGGCGCTCCGTAATCTCAGGGCGCCCATATATATTATCATACGCACAAAGCGGTGTCAAGCCTTAATCAGGTTTTTTTTTGCGCTCTCCGTTTCACAGATATCCGTCTTCTTATCGATCAAATTCTACCATCCGTTTTTACTGCATCAGACCTGAATCGACAAATTTCCATAAAAAAATCACACAATTTCAAAGGCATAAATGTTGCAAAACCCAGTTTTGCCTCTTCAAAATAGAAGGGGCAGGGTTCCCGCCAAAGCGGGAACCCTGCGAGACTTTGCTTTTCGTGAAGAAATATTAGTACATGTCACCCATGCCGCCGCCGGGCATAGCCGGGGCCGCCGCCGGGGGTTCAGGCTCATCGGCCACAAGGCTCTCGGTAGTGATAACCATAGCCGCCACGCTGGCTGCGTTCTCCAGCGCACTGCGGGTCACCTTGGTTGGGTCCACGATGCCCATCTTGACCATATCGCCGTATTCCTCGCTCTGGGCGTTGAACCCATAGCACTTTTTCTTGGCATTGCGAATCTTGTCGATAATCACGCTGCCCTCAAGCCCGGCGTTTTCTGCAATTTGGCGCAGGGGGCTCTCCATGGCCCTCAGTACAATCGACGCGCCGGTTTTCTGGTCGCCCTCCAGTTTATTGATCAATTTCTCAATGGCAGGCATCACTTCCAGCGGAGCCACGCCGCCGCCGGCTACGATGCCCTCTTCCACAGCCGCTTTGGTGGAGGAAAGCGCGTCTTCGATGCGCATCTTCTTCTCTTTCATCTCCACTTCGGTGGCAGCGCCCACGCGGATGACCGCCACACCGCCGGCCAGCTTCGCCAGACGCTCCTGCAACTTCTCACGGTCAAAGTCGCTCGTGGAGTTTTCAATCTCCGCGCGGATCTGGTTGATGCGATTGTCGATGTCTTTCTTGTTGCCGGCGCCATCCACAATGATTGTGTTCTCCTTGGTCACTTTGACCTGGCGGGCCTGGCCCAGCATTTCCATCGTCGCCTCTTTGAGGTCGTACCCCAGCTCTTCGCTGATGACCGTGCCGCCGGTCAGGATCGCAATGTCCTGCAGCATCTCTTTGCGGCGGTCACCAAAGCCCGGGGCCTTCACGGCCACACAGGTGAAGGTGCCGCGCAGGCGGTTGACAATCAAGGTAGAGAGCGCTTCGCCCTCGATGTCCTCGGCGATGATCAGCAGCTTTTTGCTGGCCTGTACGATCTGCTCCAGCAACGGCAGGATATCCTGGATCGCCGCCAACTTCTTATCAGTGATCAGAATCAGCGCGTCGTCCAGCACGGCTTCCATCTTTTCGGTGTCGGTCACCATATAAGGAGTAATATAGCCGCGGTCAAACTGCATGCCTTCCACCACTTCGGTGAACGTCTCGGCCGTCTTGCTCTCTTCAATCGTGATGACGCCGTCGGTATGTACCTTCTCCATCGCCTCGGCAATCAGTTCGCCAATCGTGTCATCGTCGGCGGAAACAGCACCCACGCGGGCAATGTCCTTTGATCCTTTCACCTTCTGGCTGTTCTTCTTCATCTCCTCCACAGCCACGTCCACGGCTTTCTGGATACCGCGTTTCACATCCATGGGGTTGGCGCCGGCGGCAATGTTTTTCATGCCCTCGTGCACCATGCTCTGCGCCAGCACCGTCGCGGTGGTCGTGCCGTCGCCCGCAATATCGTTCGTCTTGGTGGCCACTTCTTTCACAAGCTGGGCACCCATGTTTTCGAACTCATCTTTCACTTCAATCTCTTTGGCAATCGTCACACCGTCATTGGTGATGGTCGGCGCACCATATTTCTTTGCCAATACCACATTGCGGCCCTTGGGCCCCAGGGTAATCTTCACGGTATCCGCCAGCTTGTCAATCCCGGCGCTAAGAGCCTTGCGGGCCTCTTCTCCATACAACAACTGTTTCGCCATAACTCAATCTCTCCTTAATTCATATGAGAATCAATAAAATACTGTTTTTCCTCGACCAAAGGGCTACTCCACAATCGCCAAGATATCACTCTGGCGCAGGATGGTATATTCCTCGTCTTCCACCTTCACCTCGCTGCCCGCATATTTGCTGGCAATCACTTTGTCCCCTTTTTTCACTTCCATCTTCACTTCTTTTCCATCCACCATTCCACCGGGGCCCACTTCTACCACCTGGGCAATTTGGGGCTTTTCCTGGGCTGTGCCCGGCAGGATAATCCCGGCGGCCGTCGTCTCTTCAGCCTCTACTGCTTTGATGACCACACGATCTGCAAGAGGTTTTAGTTTCATCTTCGATACTCTCCTTTTTATGTTTGTTTTTCAAGATACTTTCCTCAATGAGTGCCAAACAAAAGATTTAGCACTCTTTACTACCAAGTGCTAACACCTATTTTAGCTTCTCTTCCCGAAAAAATCAAGGGGGAAAAGGAAATTTTTTTCAGAAAATCAAAAATGGGAAGAATGCCTTGTCCGAAGCTGCCTTCCCCTCACCGCAGGCATAAAAAAACCGGCGGTGAACCGGCGGTATGAATCGAAGAGTGCCAATCCATCTCTGCCCCGGGGGGTTATCCGCGCAAAGAAAGGGGCAGCACAAACTGTGCCGCCAGCGGCATCGCTTTGGCATAAAGACGCGGTGCTGGGCCGCATTCCCCATCCACGTTCAGGATAAACGGCTCCGGCCCCAGCGGGAGGATGGTCACCTCTTTCGCCCGGTGATACTGCATGACATCCTGCATCTCGGGGACAATCTGTCCCTGCGCATAGTGCTCTCCGCGTTTATACTTTCCAATGATCTGGGCTATGCGCAACCGCCCCGTGCGTTCTACCAAAATCACTTCCAAAATGCCATCTTCCAAACTCGCCATGGGCGCTGCGCGGTAGCCCCCACCATAGGTCTGCCCATTACATACCGTCGCGATCAAAAACTCACCCTCAAATACCTTGCCGTCTATCTCCACCCGAAGCAACTTTCCCATACGGTGTAAAAGACGCTCCACAATGGAGATGTTGTACGCCATCGTACCGCCCAACAGCGGAATGCGCCGGTACTTTGGAATATTATAGGCCACTTCGGCGTCAAGGCCCGTAGAGGTGATGGCCGCGCAAATCCCTTCGTCCACCCGCATCAGGTCGATTCGGATTGCCTCTCCCCGGAGCAGGCTGGGTAAATCCAAAAAATCTTCGGGCACGCCAAAACTGCGCACAAAATCGTTTCCACTGCCGCAGGGCACCGAGGCCACCTCCGCATTGGCAAACGGATAGGCCCCTTTGAACACCTCGTTGAGTGTGCCGTCTCCCCCCACGGCATACAGCCGCACCGGCCTTCCCTCCGCCGCGTGTTTCTCGGCCAGTTCGGTGGCGTGCTGCGGTGCTTTTGTCATCTCAAACAGGGGTTTTATGCCACAGTCGGCAGCGGCTTTCTCAATCAGCGGCACCATGGAACGCCCGGCGTCTTCCTTTC
Organism: Ruminococcaceae bacterium OttesenSCG-928-I18; assembly: GCA_030266325.1. GTDB lineage: Bacteria > Bacillota > Clostridia > Oscillospirales > Ruminococcaceae > JAAYCI01. The sequence continues at coordinate 2,730 of JAJDHT010000063.1, read as the reverse complement.
CCGACACCGGGTTGACAATAAAGATATGTTGTCGCTCCTGCTCAGACATAGAGAATCAACGCCATCAATTCAAGAGGTTCTTTTCCCGTATTGGCAATCGAATGGCCCCCATTGTTGGGCGTCTGCAAGACATCCCCTTGCTCTATCTGTCTTTTATGCCCGTTGTCGTCAAATTCCCCCTGTCCTTTCAACACATAAAACGTCTCGCTCTCCCCCTCGTGCACATGGTACCCGATCGACCCACCTGCCGGGAGGGTCAGCACGGAGTACAGGCGCCCCTTGCCGTTCATCTCCTCTTCGCCCGTCAGCAAGCTGCGGAAAACGACGTCTCCGGCCCCGCCACGCATGTTGCTGCGCGTTTCGGTGGGTTGTTCCTCTCTTTTTCGTATCATATGCCACTTCCCTTTCCTGTCCTCTGCGTCACCTCTATCTTCGGGTGAACAACCTCGCGATGCCCGTCACCAGCAAAAGGATGGCAAGCGCAATCGAAAGGCCCAAAATCACACCGCAGAAATCAATCACCACATCGGTAACCGAACTCGTACGCCCCGGGATATATTGCTGTAGAAACTCGTCCGCCACCGCCAGCCCCAGCCCGAACAGCAAGGGCCAGGCGATGAAGGCAATCACCCTGCCGGTGTACACCCGCAGCGTAAGCATGGTCCAAAACCCCAGCAGGATGTATTCGCCCAGATGCCCCAATTTCCGCACGGTGTTGTGGCTCAGCTGCACCCCTAAACCCGCATTGTACAGCCACGCATTGAGCTTTTCCGTCACGCGCAAACTCAGCCCGCTGGAAACCTCCCCAATCCGGCTGGACTGGTAAAAGATAAAAAACACCGTCGCGGCCAAAAGCAGGGTAAACAAAATCTTCATGATCACCGACAGAGCACTCGGTGTTTTGGTTGTCTCCATGAATCAGAAAAGCCCCCATCCTTGTTTTGCGAAACGATCCCTTCGGTCAACCCCGCCGCCGTGGCCATCGGTTCACCGTTTTTGAGGCGGCAGCGGGAAGTACAGCAGTTTCTCCCTGCTTACCCGTGCGCCGCCCTCCGCTTTTCAACCGCCCCAGGAAACCAGGGCATACAACAAAAAATTATCCTCATAGCGCGCGTCAAAACGGCAGTTGAGCATGAGAAAAGAGTGCACCCCTTCACAGTCCAGCGCCTCTTTTAGTTTGATGCGCAGCCGGTCAAACAGGTCGATATAGTTTGGGTCCTTTCCCGAGCTCTTGGTCAACAGATCCTGGATATACACATACTCGGCAGACCCCTCTTCATAGGGGTTGTGGATAGAATAATACACCTCGCAGTTGAGGTCCCCCTGTTCTTTCTCTTTCGTTATCTTTTCACGGATCACATCCATGGCCCGCGTGGCAATCACCTGCGCAAAGGCCTCGTTTCTCTCGCGCGCCGCCTCAGATACGCTCCCTTTCCCATCCTGCTGCATATCCAGCCTCCCTTTCTCACATGGATTCTTATACGCGGTCGTTCCACAATGTAATGGTCGTGTGGATCGAATGGCTTCCTGCAAAAGAGACCATCATGCCGCAGCCCGGGCAGCAGATAATGGAGCCTCCGCCGGAAAATCCCCCGGAGGGTATCTGCGTGCCGCAAAACGGGCAGGGCCTGATCCTGCTGTTGGAAAACGCCACCTTTTTTACCCGGCGGTTCCACTCTTTTGCAATATCATCGCGTCCCATATATTCGTCGTGCATCGCTATGGCGCCGCAGCTGCGGCACACCACGGTAAAACCCTGTTGCGGCACTTTGGAATATCCCGCCAAACTGCCGCAAAACGGGCATCGCTCCAGCTTGATGATCATCCACTTCACCCGGCTTTTTGTTCCTTCCCCCGAAGGGGGTCCAGACACTTCGCCCCTTGGGGCGGAAGTGTACTCCCATGGCGCCTCCCCGTAGCCCGACTGCGGGGAGGCGTTTCATTTCTCTATATTTTACACCATTTTCTTCGGCTTGTATACATCCGGTGGCCAACGGGAGTGTCCCGCCACTTTGTTTATCGAAGTTTTTTATCTTGCCCTTCCCCCGCCCCCGGCGGGGGAAGGGCACCAGAACTCTTTAGGCCGTCTATTCAAAACGCCCTTGGGACACTCCCCGGCCAACCCACAACGTAAACCACCACGGGGCAAACTTTCGTCTGCCCCGTGGCCGTCCTGCGTTCTCTTCAGCACCCACTGCTGTCGTCTATGTATGTTATGCCTCGTCCCGCTTCTACTCTGTCCTTACAAGGAATTTATCAGCCACATCAGCTGCGCCTGGTACACCGCCGGGTCCACATAGTTCGGGTAGAGAAACCGCATCGCCTGCTGTGCATGCAGGGCCTCCAGCCTCTGCTGCCGAGCGTCTTCGAGGTCCCTATAATAGATCCTGTTTTCATCCGTCTCCACCTGCTGCATGTTTTCCTCTGCCTCTTGCATGTCCTGTAAAAGTTGCATACCGGCCTCCGCCGCAAAATCCGCCTGTCTTGCAGACTCCCTGTAACCCAGTTCGCCGTAGATCTGTCCAGTGGTGGGGCCATAGGCATACCCCGGCACACCTATGCTTCCGTAGAAATCCAAAGCGCACACCTCCTGCCAGTCACTGTGATTACAGTATACCAGTCGTAGGGATGCGTTTTTTATTCTCTTTTGGCGAAAAGGGGCTGTCGAAAACGCTCAGTATTTACATGATCCGCATACAATCCGTCTGTTTGCGGCCAGAGTGCATCCGC
>JAJDHT010000062.1 GCA_030266325.1 Ruminococcaceae bacterium OttesenSCG-928-I18 | reverse complement strand
ATAAAATGGCCCCAAACAAAAAAACACCGCAAACGCAGGTTTGCGGTCACTAAAAGTTTTTGAGGATGCTTGAAGGAACTTTTTTCAAAAAGTTCCTTCAAGGTCTTCGCCTTTCTCTCTAGAATTAGGAGGTTCAAAAAAATGGAGATCACCCCGCGTTCCATCGCCGCCGACCTGCTCTCCATCGGCGCCGTTTTCCTTCGTCCCGACGAGCCCTTCACCTGGGCTTCCGGCATCAAGAGCCCCATCTACTGCGACAACCGCCTCACCCTCTCTTCGCCAAAAGTACGCTACCGCGTGGAGATGGGCCTTGCGGGGCTCGTGCAAAAGCAGTTCCCCGAGGTACAGCTCATCGCGGGCACGGCCACGGCGGGCATCGCCCATGCGGCCCTCGTGGCCGACATCCTCGACCTTCCCATGTGCTATGTGCGCGGCAAGGCCAAAGACCACGGCCGCGAAAACCGCATCGAGGGCCGGGCCGAACCCGGGCAGAAGGTCGTCGTCATCGAGGATTTGATCTCGACGGGCGGCTCGGTGCTGGAGGTGGTGGAAACCCTTAAAGAGGCAGGGTGCGAGGTGCTGGGCATCGTGGCCATCTTCAGCTATGAGCTGGCGGCAGGCAAGGAAAAGATGGACGCCGCGGGCGTCCGGCTCGTCACCCTCTCGAACTTCGGCGCCCTTGTGGAGGAGGCCCTCTCCCAAAACAGCATCAAAAAAGAAGACCTTGCAAAACTAAAAGCCTTTCAGCAAAACCCACGCGACGACGGTTGGATGTCCCGTTAAGGGAGGCCTCTTATGTTGTTAAAAGCGATTCCCCTGCTCGAGCTTCCCCTGCTGATTGCCCTGGTTTTGAGCCGGTCTATCTTACTGCGCAGGCAAGGTGTCAAAGCGGTCGTCTTCGGAAAGACAGATAAGAGCGATTTCCTGCTTTTGCCCGTTATCCTCCTGTTTGTATATTCCCTGCTTGCCGCGTTGTTCGGCCTTCCGTTCCCGGCGCTTTTGCTGCGCCCCTTTTGGCAGGCCGTTTTCACCGATTGCATTGCCGTTGCCCTTTGCACGGGAAGCCTTGTTTGGTTTGCCTTGACGCTAAAAGCCTTCGGCCGCTCCTTCCGCGTCGGCATCGACGAAGGAACACGCGATGAATTGATTACAGACGGCACCTTTTCTCTAAGCCGCAACCCTTTGTATGTCGCGTTCATCGCCTTTTTTCTGGGGTTTTTCCTCTCCGCCCCCAATTGTATGAGCGCACTCTTCCTACTCTTTCTAACCACCATGGTCCATCGGCAAATCCTGCGGGAAAAGAAATTCCTCGCCGCCCATTACGGGGCCGCATACGAGCAGTATTGTGCCCGGGTGAGAAGATATTTGTAATCAACAACTGAATATTTATTCACTATTTTAAAAATATAGCTTGCTTTATTCATAATTTACTGTATAATCATACTCATAATCTATTATTTACCCCGGCTAGGAGGGAGAACCATGCCTAAGAAAAGCAAAGAAGAGATCAAAAAAGTAATACTCGCCTATTCGGGCGGTCTCGACACATCCATCATCATCCCCTGGCTCAAGGAGAACTACGGCTGCGAGGTCATCGCGGTTGCGGCCGACGTCGGCCAGGGGGACGAGCTGGAGGGCCTTGAGGAAAAAGCCAAGAAAACGGGCGCATCCAAGCTCTATATTGTCGATTTGAAAAAAGAACTTGTGGAAGATTTCATCTGGCCCACGCTCAAGGCCGGCGCCAAGTACGAAAATTACTTGCTGGGCACCAGTTTTGCCCGCCCGCCCATCGCCAAGGCCCTCGTTGAGATTGCCAAAAAAGAGGGGGCCGACGCCATCTGCCACGGTGCCACGGGCAAGGGCAACGACCAGGTGCGCTTCGAGCTCACCATAAAGGCCTTCGACCCCTACATTGCCATCATCGCCCCTTGGCGCGAGTGGGACATAAAGAGCCGCGAGGACGCCATCGCCTACGCGGAAGCGCGGGACATTCCGCTGAAAATCAACCGGCAGACCAGCTACTCGAAAGACAAAAACCTCTGGCATCTCTCCCACGAGGGCCTCGACCTTGAGGACCCCGCAAACGAGCCCCAATACGATAAAATTCTGGAGATGGGCGTCAGCCCGATGAACGCCCCGGACACGCCTGCCGAGGTATCCATCACCTTTGAAAAAGGCTTGCCCGTGGCTGTGGATGGCCAAAAATTGGACGGTGTGTCACTGATTGAAAAGCTCAACGAGCTCGGCGGAAAAAACGGCATCGGCCTGCTCGACATCGTGGAAAACCGCCTCGTCGGGATCAAGAGCCGCGGCGTCTACGAGACCCCCGGCGGCCACATCCTCTACCACGCCCATGAGGTGCTTGAATCGATCTGCCTCGACAAAGAAACCGCCCATTTTAAGCAGACGGTCGCCCAAAAACTGGCCGATCTCATCTACAACGGCCAATGGTACACCCCCCTGCGCGAGGCCATCGACGCCTTTGTAGACAAAACCCAGCAGACGGTGACAGGGGAAGTCAAACTCAAGCTTTATAAGGGCAACCTCATCAATGTCAGCGTCACAAGCCCCTACAGCCTGCACAACGAGGAGATTGCCTCCTTCGCCACCGGAGAATTCTTCAACCATGCCGACGCCGAAGGCTTTATCAATCTTTTCGGCCTTCCCCTCAGCGTCCAGGCCATGCTGAACGAAAAACTGGAAAAAGAGGGAAAATAATTCACCGCACCGCTCAAAACGCACCAGACCATCTGGTGCGTTTTCCTCTGCCGGGGCCGGCGGGGGCAACACCCGGGAAAGGGACACAGGTATGCAGGAAAAAGAGTTTTTTATCGAGGGCATTCCGGCGCTGCTCTTCGGGCCGGGCAGTGACACCGTTTTCGTCGCCGTGCACGGCAACAGGGCCAGCAAAAATGACACGAGCATCCGGCTGCTTGCCGAGGCCGCCGTGGCCAAAGGTTGCCAGGTGCTCAGCTTCGACCTGCCCGCCCACGGCGCCCGGGCAGAGGAATCCACGCCCTGCAAAGCCCCGTTCTGCGTGCGGGATCTTCAAACCGTGCTGCGTCATGCAAAACCCCGGTGGCCCCGCCTGCGTCTCTTCGGGTGCAGCCTCGGGGCCTACTTCGGCCTCCTCGCTTACCCAAACGAGCCTTTCGAGCAGGCCCTCTTCCTCTCCCCCGTCGTCAACATGCAGGCTCTGCTCGAGGGCATGATGCGCGAAGCGGGCATCACGCCCGACCGGCTGCGGCGGGAAGGGGAGATTCCCACCTCCGGAGAAACCCTCTCCTGGGACTACTACTGCTATGTTCGGCAGCATCCCGTCGCCACCTGGCACACCCCGACGGAAATCCTCTGGGGGGATGGAGATTTCCTCACTTCACGGCAAACCATCGAGGGGTTTTGCGGGCAATTCGGCGCCCATCTCACGGTGCTGGCAGGTGGCGAGCACTTTTTCCACACCCCGCGGCAACTCGCGGCCTACAAGGCCTGGCTGGCAGAGTGTCTCTTTTAGGCACACCACGCACAAAAAAAAGATCCTCTCCTGCGCATGAGGGGATCTTCATTTTTTCAATAGACAGCTTTTATGGCGTCAAACCTTATAGTGTACAACGTCAAATTTTGGCATCTGCCCCGCTTCCAGCGTAATGATCCCATAGGTCGGCCCCGCCTTACCGCGCGGCATGTTCAGCGACCCGGGGTTAAACAGGTGGATCCCGCGTGTATACTCGTAGTGGGGCATGTGAGTGTGGCCATACAGCGCCACCTTGGCTTCGCTCTCCCGTGCGGCCTGCCACAGCTGCTCCAGGCCATATTTTACGCCATAGTGGTGCCCGTGGGTGATAAAAAACAGGGTGTGGTCGAAGGAAACCAGCCGGTCTTCAAAATCCGAGCTGTCATAGTCGCAGTTGCCCTGCACCCGGTAGATCGCCGAGGGGCTGAACAAGGTCTGCAAAGCATCCGCGTCAGCCACGCCGTCTCCCAAATGGATACAGGCGTCGGCCTCCCGCTCTTTCATCGCCGCCTGCAACATCCTGCGTGTCGAATGGTGCGTATCGGCAAAGACCAGTAGTTTCATCTCTTCCTCACCCCTTTCTAAAGGCGAAGACCTTTGGAACCTTTTTTGAAAAAAAGGTTCCAAAACCTCCCAAAAACTTTTTCTCCCCACTCGTGGGGTCGAACACTCTGCCTCTCGGGGCGGGCCTGGCGTCGATACCCCGCAATCCAGCTGTGGGCGACGCGCCTCATGGTTCCGTCTTTTTTCGCCTCTGCATCTCGCGGTACACCGCGCTCTTCGGGTGCCCGCTCTCGGCAGCCGCCCGTCGGGCCGCCTCGCTCGCCGGCAGCTCGGCGGCAAGCGACAGCGCCCTCTCCGCCGCCTGCCAAAGCTCGATGCGGGGCGCTTCGTGCTCTGCAGGCGCGCCCGCCACCACCAGGACAAACTCCCCACGCGGCTTTTCTTCTCTGTAGCGTTCTTCCGCTTTGCCAAGCGTTGTTTTCACAATCTCTTCGTGCATCTTTGTCAGCTCGCGGCACACCGTCAGGCTGCGCTCTTGCCCAAGGGCCTCCCCGAGGTCGAGCAGCGTTTTGTGCAGTTTATGAGGGGCCTCATAAAACAGCATCGTTCGCTCTTCCTTTTGCAGGGCGGTCAACCTCTCCCGGCGGGCATTTTTGTTCTGAGGCAGGAACCCCTCGAACACAAAACGCATCGTGTCCTGGCCCGAGGCGCACAGCGCCGTCAGCGCCGCGTTGGGCCCCGGCAGGGGGACCACTGCTATATTTTGCTCTATCGCTTTTTTTACGAGGAACTCCCCCGGGTCGCTGATGGCCGGCAGGCCTGCGTCGCTGCACAGCGCGCACTTCTCCCCGCTCTCCAGCCGTGCCAGAATCCTTTCGGCTCGCTCCCGTTCGTTGTGCTTATGGTAGCTCACCATCTCTTTTTTTATGCCCAGATGGTTCAGCAGTTTCACGGTGACCCGGGTATCCTCGGCGGCGATGAAATCGGCCTCGCGCAACACCGCTTCTGCCCGCGGCGTCATGTCTTGCAGGTTGCCAATGGGCGTACCCACAATATACAAGATCCCCTGCATACCCTTTCCCCGTTTCCCGTCAGTAAATGGTCGGCTCGCCCGCCGGAAGCATCCGGTCCGGTAAAACCGCAAGCCCCCTCCCGCCGTTTTTTCGCGCGTCCAGCAGGACCAGCCAGGGCGCTGCATCCGGGCTTTTCCGGACAAACTGCATGCGTTTGGGCTGCATGCCGTTGCCTGCCAACCCCTCAAACAAACCGGCCAGTTTTTCGGGCGGGTAGCAAAGGCAAAACCGGCCCCTGTCCTTCAGCATCGCCGCCGCCGCTTTGCAAACCTCTTCAAGGCGGGCGCTCACCTCGTGCCTTGCCGCGGCACGCCGCCCGTCCGGGGGCAGGGGGCCTTCGTCAAAATAAGGGGGGTTCGCCACGACCATGTCATAATGAATTGCGACGCGATAGCTTCTGAGGTCCCCCTGCACTACGTGTAAGTTTGTAAACTGGTTCTCCCTGCCCGCCTTTTCGATCAGACCCGCGCCCTCTGCGTCCAGCTCAAGCGCCAGGCACGCGCCACGCACCCCTTTGTCGAGCATACTGAGAATTAATATCCCGCACCCCGCGCCGAGGTCGGCCACAGCAAAGTCCCGCTTGGGCTGGCAAAATTCACTCAAAAGCAGCGCATCTGTCCCTATTTTATGTCTTTCCGTAGTGAAAACCCGTGTGCCGCCCGGCAGCGTTTCCGTCTTTTCTCTCATGCAAACCACCCGTACCCAACGTGGTAAAAACTAAGCGGACACGAAGCCGTGTCCGCCACTCGTCCACCCGGGGGGGACGCGACTGTTCTCTCTTTGCCTCTATTCCGGGGCAATGGCGTCAGTGGGGCAAACGCCAGCGCAAGCGCCACAGTCGATGCAGGTATCCGCGTCGATCACGAACTGGTCCTCTCCCTCGGAGATGGCACTCACGGGGCATTCCCCTTCACAGGTGCCGCAGGAAATGCAGTCTGAATTGATTTTGTACGCCATACACTCTTACTTCCTTTCATACTCGGGTCTTCCATGGCATGCAAGTTTTGCCACGGTTTCATTCTACCACACAGTTTTCCTCAATTTCAAGTGTGCCGCAAAACCCGGAAGTGTCCCGCCACGTTGTTTATCAAAGTATTTTTATCTGCCCTTCCCCCGCCGAAGGCGGGGGAAGGGCACCAGAACTTTTTGGGCAGTCTATTCAAAACGCTCTTGGGGCACTCCCACAAAACCCTCACAACTCCGCTGCATCGTCTACGCTCTCTTCCTCGGCGGGCAGCGCACCTTCCCCGGCGTCAAAGGCCGGTTCCTCTTCGGGTTCTGGTTTTATGGGTTTGCGTTTGCCGCCGCGCAGGTATTCGCACTCGCCGCGGTGAAAATATTTGGGCTGGATCTCGGCCGAGTTTTCCAGCCTCACCCGCAGCATGCCTGTAATCAGGTTCACCTCGGTCACGGTTCCCTCCCCCTCGGGGGTTTTCACCACACTGTTCAGCCCCGGGGTAATTTTTCCGAGGTACTCATAGGCCGGCTGCTCATAGGCCAGACAACACATCAGCCGCCCGCAGCTGCCCGAAATCTTCGTCGGGTTGAGCGACAGGCCCTGTTCCTTTGCCATTTTGATGGAAACCGGCTGGAAATTGGTGAGGAACCGGCTGCAGCAAAAGGGCTGCCCGCAGATGCCAAGCCCGCCGATCATCTTGGACTCATCCCGCACGCCAATCTGCCTCAGCTCTATCCTCGTGCGGAACACAGAGGCCAAATCTTTCACGAGCTCGCGGAAATCCACCCTTCCCTCGGCCGTGAAGTAAAATAAAATTTTATTGCGTGCATAGGTATATTCCACATCGATCAGCTTCATGGGAAGTTCGTGCTTTTCTATGGCCTCTTCGCAGATCTTAAAGGCCTTTTCCTCATCCTCCCGGTTTTGCTTCATCCGGCGGATATCCGCGTCATCCGCCAGCCGCACCACCTTTTTCAGGGCTTTGGGCACGCTGGCATCCGGCACCTCATGAGGCCCCCTCACCACCTCGCCGCACTCGCTGCCGCGGCTCGTCTCTACAATCACGCACCCGCCCTCTTGGATGTCAAGGCCGTTCGGGTCAAAATAATAGCTCTTCCCATTGTGCTTAAACCGTACATGTATGATCTTCTTCATATATTTTCCTTTTGTCTATCTATTTGTCAGTTTGACAGCCAGTGTCGTCAAGGTCAGTTTGGGGGAGGCATTGCGCGTGAGCGCCTGGGCCGCCTCCTGCACCAGGGGCAAAAACCGGCAAACCGGCGCTTTGCCCGGATACCCTTGCTTTTCGCCAAAACCCGGCTCCTGCCGCAGTGCCGCCGCCAGGACATCGAAAAGGTCCCCCAGCAAAAAGCTCCGCCGGTTTCGCTCCTCTTCGCCGCGCCCCTCGTACCCGCTGAAAATCCGCATCAGTTCATAGCGGTCGTTTTGGGCCGACGCCTTTGCGGCCGTGGCCGCGTCGCGCAGCACCTGCAGGCGTTCGGGACTCTGTATCGCCCGCAGCCCAAGGCCAATGCGCCCGCCGTACACTGCCGCCAGGAACCCGGGAAGTTCGGGGCTTTGTCCCTCCGCCAGGGCATCCTGCAGCACCTGCGCGCACTCTTCGTTCGGCACCGGTAAAAGCGGGTACAGCGCACACCGGCTCCTGATGGTGGCGGGCAGGGCGGCCGCATCCCTCGCCGTCAGGATAAACAGCACCTCGCCCGGGGGCTCCTCCAACACCTTCAACAGGGCATTGGCCGCGGGGGCCATCATGCTTTCTGCGTCCCGTATCAGCACCACCCGGCCGGCCGAAGAGAGCCCGGTGTGAAACAAATCCCCACGCACCTGCCGCACGCGGTCAATTTTGATCTGCCCCGAGAGCCCTTCCCCCTCGATGAGGAGTACCTCGGGGCTCTGCCCGCGATGTACGGCCACCGCGGCCGGCCCGCCCTGAGGGAAGAGGTAGTCCGCCGCCAGGCATCGCGCGGCATAATTCCTCCCGCAGCCGTCGGGCGCCGTCAAAAGGATCGCATGGGGCAACTCGCCCTTTTGCAGGGCCCTTTGCAGGGCCTCTTTTTGCAGGGCGTTCCCGCGCAGGCCCGAAAGCGCACTTTTCACAGTTTTTCAAACCGTTCCACGGGGCTCACAAACACCGTGGCGCCCCCCACGGTCACTTCCAGGGGGTGGATCTCCGCCGGGCTGATGCCGCCGTATCCCGCGCCGCTCGGCACCATCTCCTTGCGCTGGCGCGAGTGCTCTGAAATAATCCCGATGCACTGCTCCACCTTTTCGTCCTCGGTGCCAATCAGCATCGTCACGTTCTGGGCCAGCAAAAACCCGCCCGTTGTCGAAAGTTTTGTCACCACGAACCCCGCCTCCACCAGCGCACTGTTGACAGCGCGGGAATCCTCTTTGTTCACAATCGCCGTGATCAGCTTCACAGAAAACCTCCCAAGAAACCCCGGGCGTAGGGGCGTCATACCCACACACCCGGCAACCTTTTAAAAAGGCCGCATCTTTCACTTGCAAAAATGCCGCGCAGCCCCTGCGTCCGGCACTTTTTATTTTAGCACATCCAACGCTAAAATACCACCGGCGCCAAGGGCCTGCGCCGCCTCGCCGGAGATTCTCTCCCCCGGCACCACGAGCGGCACGCCCGGCGGGCATCGACGCACCCTGCCCGCCGCCCGCTTCACGGAAACGCGCTCTCGCGGGGCAAAAAAGGCCTGCCGGGGCGTGCAGACCTGCCGGGGCAAAGGCAGCGGCGGCTCCTCCGATAAGCATACCCTATCTTTTTGTCTAAACGGTGAGAGCGCGCGGGAAAGGCTGTGAAAATCCTCCGGGTGATTGTACGGCCCGGCCATCAGCACAAGGTTTCGGCCGTCGTAAAACTCGGGGAAAATACCTGCCTTTTCCAGCGCCCCCAGTACCACGTCGGCCTCCCAGCCGGCCCGCTGCGGGCAAAGGCAGAGCTTCATCGGGTCGTCGCAGGGCACCAGCAGGTGTGTAAAAGAGGCCGCCGCTTCGGCCAACCGTTCTGCCGCCCCTGCAAAATCAGGTTTTTTCTCCAAAAGCAAACCCGCGCAGAGGTCCAGGCTCTCCAGCACGAGGTAGCTCGGGCTGGTCGAGCTATAGAGGTTCAGCATCTCCCGCGCCCTTTGGGCCAGGCCCTCCTCCCGCAGATGCAGCAGGGCCGCCCCCGTCAGGCAGGGCAGCGTCTTGTGGGCCGAGTCAGCCGTGGCGTCGGCGCCAAGGCTGAGGGGGTGCCGGTCAGGGCGTAAAAAACGCAGATGCGCCCCATGGGCGTTATCCACCAAAAGCGGGGAGCCCGCCGCCGCACACACGCAGGAGAGCGCCTCCACTTCGCTCATCCGCCCATAATAGTCGGGGCTTGTGAGGTAGACGGGCGCCCCGGGGTATTTTTCCAACACCGGGGCCAGGTCTTCGGGCCGCAGCCGGCCCTCTGCCGTCTGCACCCAAACGGGCCGCGCCCCCGTGAACACCAGCGAACGCAGGGCGGCCATATGGCACCCCCGCGCCATCACCACGGGTGCCTCGGGCGCGAGGAACAGCCCCAGCATCGCCTCAATGCAGCTCGTGGCGCCCGACGCCGAATACAGGCTGGCCCCGCTGCCGTACACCTTTGCCATGTTGCCTTCGCTCTCGGCCAGCGGGCCGCTCGGGTGGCTCAAATCGTCCGCGCCTTTTATCTCCGTCAGGTCGTAGCGCAGCACGCTGCCAAACGGGGCAATCGCCTTCGCATTTCCCTTGTGCCCGGGCACAAAAAAACGGGCGCGAAGCTCTGCCAGCCGCGCGGCCCGGTCAAAAAAAGGTGTCTTGCTGCCCATGCCCGCTCTACCGGTTCCGCCAGTTGCGGCGGTTTTGGCTGATGCGGATCTGCTCTTTCAGGTTGCGGAACATCGTACCCCCGAAGAAGATAAAATAGTTCAGCAGGCTGAACCCAAGCGAAACGAGAGAAATAAGCCCCAGCATGGGGTTGCCGATAAAGGTGAACAAAAGCTGGATCACCAGGAAGGCCGCATACGCCAGCGCCATCCATTTGGCCTTCACCGGCAGAATAAAGAACAGCATAAAGGTGGTGTCGGGCGCCACCGTGGCAAAAGCCAAAAACAGCGAGAGGTTCAGGTATACGTTGGTGCCGTACCCTATGATGAAACAAGAGGCGATGGCCCCGAGCATGCCCATCAGGTAGTAGACGTTCATGCGGAACCCGCCCCAGGCGTTTTCCAGCCCTTTGCCTATCATATAATAGAAATAACAGGCAATCAGCATCCAAAAGGCCCCGCTCGTCGTGGGCACAAAAACAAAGGTGAGGACCCGCCAAACCTGCCCGCTCAAGATTGCCGAGCGCTCCAGGCTCAGAAGATTACTCATGCTGAAACCCGCATTCGCCGCCGCCATATCAAAGATATAGACGGCCGCCATGCCAATCACCACAATGGTCATCAGGTTGTGTATATAATATTTTCCGAATCTATATTCCAGCTTGTACAGCCACTTCATCGGGTTCCCTCCGCTAGGCCTGTCTCAATAAGTTTCGTTTTGTCGTGTAATTTTTATTGCCATCACATGGCATCGCGCCTTTCGCGCCGTGCCAATAGTATAGCAGAGCGCCCCCCTCAGTTCAACAAAAAGTTTAGGTTGCTTTCACCTGCAACCGGCACCGCTCAAAAATCAAACCCCCTGAAAATGGGACTTTTTAACATTTTCAACAGGGTTTTCAACATTCTGTCCCCGCCCTTCCCTATACAGGCCGTAATTTGCAAGGGGTTTTCGGGGAAAAAAGAAAAAAATTTTTGTCGGATTCTTTGGCTATTCTGTGGTGGGCAGGAAAAAACATAGTCCGTTAGTGGGTTTTTTCGCACGGGAAGTTCTCCCCTCTGCCAAACAAAACGCGGTGGCCCCTGTTTTTTCTTCATCCGAAAAGGAAAGGGCCTGGCGCGCCACTACCCGCAGCGGGAAAACCCACAGCTGCGGCAGACCACGCAGCCCCCCTCATGGGAGAGCGCCTTGCCGCAATCGGGGCAATTGTGCAGCGCTTCGCCGCTTCTTGGTGGTTCGGGCCCAAACGCGTGCGGGGCATCGGGCCCCGCTTTTGCCCTGGCGCGGCTCACGGGCTCCGGCGAAAGCACCAGCTCCGGGTCGGTCTTGCTCTGCTCGATGTGTTCGGCCACCTTTTTGACCACCTTGGCAATCGCGTCCGGGCAGGAGGTACAGCTCATGCCGCTCTGCCGTATGGTCGAGGGACAGCGGATCCCCTTCAGCTGGTTGTAAATTTCCTCCACACTCATCCCGCTGCGCAGCGCAACGCTTGCCAGCCGGGCCGTCGCCTCGCTTTGGCTGGGGCATCCGCCCGCCTTTCCCGTGCTGGTGAACACCTCACAGATGCCGTTTTCGTCGTAGTTCACGGTCACATACAGGTTTCCGCAGCCAATTTTCATACGCTCTGTAAAACCCGAGGTGATCGCCGGGCGTGGCCGGGGGCGAATTTCCCCGAAGGGTATGGCGCACTCGGGGCATCCCGCCTGCGCGGGCGCCTGTGGCTCGCGGTTCACGCTTCCAATATTTAAAACCTGGCTCTCCCGGCTTCCGTCGCGGTAGATCGTAACCCCCTTGCAGCCCTCTTCGAAAGCCAGACGGTACGCCTCGGCCACCTCTTCCCGGCCGGCTTCTCTGGGGAAATTCACGGTCTTGGAAACCGCGTTGTCCGTGTGCCTCTGGAAGGCCGCCTGCATTTTCACATGGTAGACCGGTTCCACCTCATGGGCGCTCACAAACACCTCGCGCACCTGCTGGGGGATCTGCCCCATGTGCGCCAGGCTTCCCTGCTCTGCCAGCTGCCGCTCAAGCGAGTCTGTATAGAGGTCCAGCTGCCGCAGCCTGTCGCGTAAAATCGGGTTCACCTCCAGCATCTCCGTGCCGTCCATGATGTTGCGGATGTAGGCATAGGCGAACACGGGCTCCACGCCCGAGGAACACCCCGCGATGATGGAGAGCGTACCCGTCGGGGCGATGGTGGTCACCGTGGCGTTGCGCTGGGGCGGCCCGTCCTTCAGGGTGCTGGAGGAAAACAGGGGGAAGGGGCCCCGCGTTTCGGCCAGGGCACGGGACGCGGCACGTCCCTCCGCCTCGATATAACCCATGAGGCGCTCGGCCAGGGCCAGGGCCTGCTCGCTGTTGTAGGGTATGCCCAGCAGCAAAAGCAGGTCGGCCCAGCCCATGACCCCAAGGCCGATCTTCCGGCTGGCAAGCGTTGTGTCCTTGATACACTCCAGCGGGTAGCGGTTGATCTCGATCACATTGTCGAGGA
>JAJDHT010000061.1 GCA_030266325.1 Ruminococcaceae bacterium OttesenSCG-928-I18 | reverse complement strand
GTACCAAATAAATGTCTTGTCAAGGATGCGGAAACTTGTCTTGGCTTGGAGGGATACAATGGAGGCTTCGGAACGGCGTTCGGAAATACTGAAATTGTTGCAATTGGATATAAAGCCTGTAAGCGCCAGCAATCTGGCCGAACGTTTCGAGGTCAGCCGGCAGATCATTGTGGGGGATATCGCCCTGCTGCGGGCAGGCGGTGCCGATATTTTGGCCACGCCCCGGGGGTATCTGCTAAACAAAAAAGGCGAAGGCGAGGAGGACAGCCCTGTCGACGGATATGTCATCGCCTGCCGGCACGACAAGACCCTGTTAGAGACAGAACTGTACACGGTCATTGACAATGGGGGGCGTTTTCTCAACGTGTCGGTTGAGCATCCTATCTACGGGAGCATTGTGCACGAGCTGGATATCCGAAGCCGCTTCGATGCCGACGAATTCATAAAAAAAGTGGCGGTTACAGGCGCAAACCTGCTCTGTTCCCTGACAGACGATGTGCACTTGCACACGATCCGTTGCCCCGACGCCGAGACCTACCGGCGTATCCTTGTGGCCCTGAAGGAAAAAGGAATCATTCACGGCGGCAAGTAGGATGATACAGATACGGTAAAAAAAGAAGAGGAGAGACGCCTTTGACGTCCCCCCTCTTCTTTTTCTATGTAGTAATGCACCGGTTTCGTCATTCGCTTCGCAGCGCCTCAATGGGGTTGAGGCGGGCGGCTTTGCGCGCGGGGTAGATGCCGAAGAAGATGCCGATGGCCGAGGAGAAGACGACGATGGCCAGAACCATCTGGGGGGTGATGCTTGCGCTCAGGCCAAGGGCATTACCCGCAAGGTACCCGCCGGCCATACCCACGGCGATGCCGATGAGCCCCCCAAACAGGGTGAGGGTGGCGCTTTCGATGAGGAACTGGAAGAGGATGGTTCGTGTTTTGGCGCCGAGCGCCTTGCGGATGCCAATCTCACGGGTGCGCTCGGTGACGCTGACCAGCATGATGTTCATTACGCCGATGCCGCCCACCAAAAGGCTGATGCCCGCGATGGCCGCGATGATGCCCGAGAACATTCCGATGATCTGGTTGAACTGATCGATATAGGAACTGACATCCATCGGGTGGTACAGTTCCCGCCCGGCGTTCTCGTGGCGCTGCTCAAGCAGGGTTACGGCGTTCTCGGCGATACGGGCGCTGCGGTCGACGTCGGAGGTGAGCAAAGCCACCTGGTAATAGGGCTCGTCCACCTCGTCGGTGATGGCGGAGAGTGTGGAGATCGGTACGGTGAATTCAGCGGTGATGCTTGGCCCATAGGCGGGCTGCTCGGTTTTCACCACACCGACGATGAGAAAATCAGTACTGCGGCCGTAGATTTCCAATGTTACGGGCATACCGACTACGTTGTCTGAGCCGAAGAGTTCCTTGGCACCGCGGGAATCGACGGTACACACCTGGCGAGCCGCCGCATAGTCGCTCTCGTTCCAAAAACGCCCATGTTCCATCGTGGAGGGGAAGACAAGGTCCATGTCTCCGTTGCCCGTGCTGATGCTGGCGGTCACCTCTTCGCCACGGGTGCCAAGCGCTTTGCCCTGCACCCCCGAGGCCATCGTGACAGCCGTCACGTCAGGCATTTTTCGTATCGCATCCAGATCGTCGTCGGTGATATAGTCGCTTTCGGTGATGTCGTCGCCGTAGACGGAAATATAGATGGAGCCGTTGGCAATGGAGGAGAGTTCCTCCTCAATTTGCTGCTGGCCCCCCCGCCCGATGCTGAGCACGATGATGACCGAAGAGATGCCGATAATAATCCCCAGCATGGTGAGCAGGGAACGCATCTTATTGACCACGATGTTTCGAAATGCCATTTTGGCATATTCAATGATTTGTCGCATAAATTCTCCATAAGAAGAGGAATATTTGTGAGGGCGGAGACAAGTGATGGAACCCGGGCTGCATTGTTGCCTCACCGCAGGAACAGCGCTGCCGCTACATCATCATGCTCATCATGTCCGCGCTGTCCATATAGGCGGGGTCATCGCTGACATTCATGCCTTCGGTGATGTTCTGCGAGGAGAGGATGACGCTTTCGCCCTCAGAGAGGCCGGAGGTGATTTCGATATAAGTGTCGCTGGAAAGGCCGGTTTCGACAGTCTTGCGGTGCGCGATGCCGCCTTCGTTGACAAAGACATAGCTGCCGTCCACGTCGGTGTTCACGGCGCTGGTGGGAACCATCAACACGCCGTCCGCCTGTCCGGTATGGATCTCCACATTGGCTTCGATTCCAAGGGTAATATTGTCGTCGGGGTTGGCGATGCTGACCGTAGCGCCGACATAATTGGTGGTGCCACTCTGTGTGGTCTGGGTGGTGGCCATCGAGTCGATTTTGGTCACCTGGCCGGTATAGGTGTGGCCCACGGTGGTAATCGTGGCGCTTTGGCCCACCTGCACGCGCTCCAGGTCGTAGCGCGAGAGGGAGAGCAAAACGTCCACCTGCTCCAGGCTCTCGATCGTACACAGAGGGGCATATTGGTTGGCCAGGGCACCCTCTTCCGCTTCCAGCACCGTCACAACGCCGGTGATCGGGGCCGTGACGCCGAGCCGGGCGGCCTCCAGCTGATCCTGCGCCGTGGCGAGGGCCATTTCCCCCTGTACGCCCTGCAGGCCAAGCTGTGCCTGGCCGTTGGCGTCCAGGACGCCCTGTTCGGCCTGGTCGCGCAGGTTTTCAAGCTGGGAGACGAGGCCGTTGTGTTGTTCGAGGTCGGCCTGGGCAGCCTGTACGGCCGTGCTGGCCTGTTGCAGCTGCCCCTCCAGGGCGGCCAGTTGGGCGGCCATCTGGTCGATCTGTGGCTGCAGGGCGGCCGCGGCCGCAGAGTCGCTCGTGAGCAGGCTGGTGTGCTGGTCGCGCAAGCTCTGCAATTCCTGTTGCAGGGTGGCAATCTGCGGCGAGAGTTCAGCCTGCAAAGCGGCGTTTACGTGTTCGGCTTCGGTCAGGCGGCCGCGGGCGATCTCCCTCTGCTGCTGCATGGTGGTCATACTGCTTTGATATTCGTTGGTGGTACCCTGCGCCTCGGCGCTCTCGTTACGCGCCTGCTGCGCCTGCAGGCCACTCAGGCTGTCGGCGGCGCGGGCGGTGCTGACAGAGCGCTCCAGCTCGGTTGTGTCGAAGGTGAACACCTGGGTTCCGGCGGAGACGACGCTGCCCAGCTCCAGGTCGGCCGTGGAGATGGGGGCCGTGGCCGGGCTGAAAAGGGTGCGTTTGTCGGCCGTTTGGATCAACCCGCTGGAGGAGAGGGTCTGCTCGATGTCACCGCGCTGCACGGTGTCAAACTCGGCGTAGGTGGGGTCGGGGCCTTTCAAAGCGCCCATGATCAACTGTACAAGCAGCACGGCCACGATGAGAATGACAATGATGAGAAAGACAATCATTTTGGGGTTTCGCTTCTTTTTGGGTTTGGCAATCTCCTGCTCGAGGAGCTCTGGGGGCAGCAGAGCCTCTTCATCCGGATCCTCGGTGCCGGACACGGGGCTTGGAGAAGGGACCATATCATACGTTTCCGTGTGCTCGGCGTCATCCCCCTCGGCGGGAGGGGCAAAATGCTCCGCATCCTCCTGCTCCCAGGGTTTTGGCTTTTTCTCCCGTTTAAACATATATTTGTCCTCCGTCTGTTGAATAGGATGGGGATGATACCGTCTGCGGTACCGGCTGAGACTCGCCCATGGTGATGGATTCGATCTGCCCGTCCTTTATGTGGACCTGCCGCTCCGCCCGGGTGGCCAGCTCGCTGTCATGGGTGATCAATACGATGGTATTGCCTTCCTTGTGCAGCTGGCGGATGATGGAAAAGACCTGTTTTCCGCTTCGGGAGTCGAGGTTGCCCGTGGGTTCGTCGGCCAGGATCATCGGGGGATCTCCGGCCAAAGCCCTGGCCACGGCCACACGTTGTTGCTGTCCGCCGCTCAGCTCGTTGGGGCGGTGGTGCATGCGGTCGGTCAGCCCCACGCGCGCGATGGCTTTTAACACCATCTGCCTTCGCTTTCTTGCGGGATAACCCCGGTAGATCAGGGGCAACTCTACATTTTCAAAGGCGTTCAGGCTCTGAATCAGGTTGAAACTTTGGAAGATGAACCCAATTTGCTCGTTTCGAATTTGACTCAATTCGTTGTCATTGAGCTGGCCCACATTCACCCCGCCCAAAAAATAGTAACCGGCCGTGGGCACGTCCAGGCAGCCAATCATATTCATCAGCGTGGACTTTCCGCTGCCGGAATGGCCGACGATGGCGACGAATTCCCCATGTTGGATCTGCAGGTTTACGCCGTCCAGAGCACGCACCTCGTTTTCGCCGGGGTTGTATATTTTATACAGATTATAGAGTTCGATTAAAGGGCGCATATAGATCCTTTCTTGGCAGAACCCGCTTTTTTAAAGAAAAATAAGAAAATATATTGTATTAAGAAACTAGTACAATAATACATTTTATGCTCTGCCCTGTCAAGGTTTTTTTGGGCAAATGAAAACAGGGGCGAGTGGCCCTATGGAATACAACGAGCAAGGCTGGAATTCCTCTTCAAAAAAACTTCCCGTGTAAACGGGAAGTGATGATAGATTCCACCCACTAGGTAATCTTCGGCACAGCGATGGCCTTAACGGGGCAGTCGTTGACGCACTTACGGCAGCCGATGCATTTTTCAAGGTCGATGCGCGCGACGTTGTTTTTGACGACGATGGCCTCGGTGGGGCAGGTTTTCTGGCATTTCATGCATCCGATGCAGCCCGCGGTGCACACCTTGCGCGTCATGGCGCCGCGCTGGTGGTTGGCGCACATGACGACGGGTTTCTCGCTCACCTCGCGGATCCAGATGACGCGCTTGGGGCAGGCCTCTTCGCAGGCGCCGCAGCCGGTGCATTTCTCCATGTTGATGCGCGCCACGCCGTGCTGGATCTCGATGGCGTCGAATTTGCAGGCCTCTTTGCAGTCGCCGTAGCCGAGGCAGCCGTAGGGGCAGGCCGAGGGCCCGCCGTAGAGCGCGGCGCTGGCCGTGCAGGTGGTCAGCCCCGTGTTTTCATACTTTTGGCTGCGGTGTTCCTCGGTGCCCTGGCAGGCCACGATGGCCTTGCGCTGGGCCACACCGCCCGCGTCCCGGCCGGCAATGCGGCCCACCTCTTCGGCCACGGACGCGCCGCCCGGAATACACAGGTTGACCTCGGCGCCGCTCTCTATGATGGCCGTGGCGTAGTCGGCACAGCCCGCGTATCCGCAGGCGCCGCAGTTGGCCCCGGGCAGCGCCTCTTGCACAAGGCCGATGCGCTCGTCCACCTCCACATGCATCAGCTGGGACGCCACGACCAATATGGCTGCGCCGCACAGCCCGGTCAGCGATACGATGATTACCGCAGAAGTTACCGCCATATCTAAATCTCCTTCTCTATCGAGACCTTGAGGGTGTCGCCCTCTGCAGACGTTGAAAAGCTTGCCTGAAACGTTCTCTCGCCGCAAACGCAGGTTTGCGGCGGTTTTGCCGGTGGGTGGGGGGTCCGGGGGAACCTCGTTTCCCCGGCGAGAGCGCGAGAGCGGGGCTCTCGCGGCCCTGCCTTTAGGCCGAAATCCCGAACAAATTCTCAAGCAGCCCGCCGAAACCCATGAAAGACAGGCTGACGATGGCCGCCGAGACAAGCGTCAGGGGCAGCCCCTTGAAGCTCTTGGGCGGCTGCGTGCGGTCCAGCACGCTGCGCACGCCCGTGAACAGCACCATGGCCACGCCGAAGCCCACGCCCGCGCCCGCGGCGCAGACAAGCGCCTCGGCGAAGGTGTAGTAGGGGGCCGAGGGGTCGATCAGGCTCTCTGTGCCGATGTTCAAAAGCGTGACGCCGAGGATGGCGCAGTTCGTCGTGATCAGCGGCAGGTAGACCCCCAGGGACTTGTACAGCGGCGGCACGAACTTGCGCAGGGTCAGTTCCACCAGCTGCACAAGCACCGCGATGATGAGGATGAAAGAGATGTTGTTGAGGTAGGCGAGGCCGTAGGGCACGAGCAGGTAGGTGTACACCGGCCAGGTGGCCGCCGTGGCCAGCACCATGACGAAAATGACCGCCGCGCTCATACCCACCGAGCTTTGCAGCTTGCCCGAGACGCCCAGGAAGGGGCAGATGCCGAGGAACTTGACCAGCACGTAGTTGTTCACAAGGATCATCGAAAAGAAGATGAACGCCAGTTTGATCGCCATTATTTGCCCACCTCCTCAGCTTCTTCGTCCCTGTTCCCCGGGCAGTTTTCGCCCGCGGGGCAGGCGGCGCAGCCCGCGTTTTTGGGCAGGGGTTTGCCGGTTTTGCGCTCGATGAACACCGCCAGGGCCATCAGGATGCCAAAGACAAAGAATCCGCCCGGCGGCAGGATCATGATGCTCATGGGCTGCACGCTCTCGGGCAGGATCTGCAGGCCGAAGAACTGGCCCGCGCCCAGAATTTCCCGTATCGCGCTCATCAAAACCAGCGCGAGGGTGAAGCCGATGCCCATGCCAAGGCCGTCCAGCGCCGAGGCAAACACACCGTTCTTGGAGGCGAACATCTCGGCGCGGCCGAGGATGATGCAGTTGACGGTGATCAGCGGCAGGAAGACGCCCAGGCTCTCGTCCAGCGCCGGCACATAGGCCTTGACGATCATCGACACCAGGGTGACGAAACTGGCGATGATGACGATGTAGCAGGGCAGACGCACCCCGCTGGGAATCACCTTGCGCAAGAGCGAAATGACCACGTTGGAGCAGATGAGCACGAAGGTGGCCGCCGCGCCCATGCCGATGCCGTTGAACACCGCCGTCGTGATGGCCAGCACCGGGCAGCAGCCCAGCACCAGGCGCAGCACGGGGTTTTCCTTCAAGATGCCGTTTGTGAAAGTGGCAAGGTAGTTGACCTTCTGTTTCATTCCTCCGCCCCCTCTCCCTGCCCGCTCGCGGCGGCCAGCGCATCCACGCTCTGGCCGTGGATCTCCTGGTTGTACAGCTCGATGGCCGCATTTACGGCCGCGATGGCCGCGTTCGTGGAGATCGTGCTCGAGGCGATCTTGTCAATCTGGTCCGTCTGCACGGGGTCGGCCGGCAGGCCGGTGAACTGTGCCGCGAAGCTCGGGTCGCTCTCCAGTTTTTTGCCAAGGCCCGGCGTCTCGTTGTTTTGCAGGTAGACCACGCCCACGATGGTGCCCTCGGGCGTGAAGGCCACCATGGCCGGGATATCCCCGCCGTAGCCGCCCGTGCCGTAGCACTCCACCACGTATCCCGCGTCGTTCGTGGCGCCCCACAGCGCCGTCACGCCGGGCACCTCCGCGGTGATCTCCAGCTGCACGAAACCGTCGGCCTCGGGCAGCAGCGCCGCGCGCGCCTCCTCGGCGGCCTTGCGCGTGTTCTCCTCAATCAGCGGGGCCGTCATCTCGTTGGTCATGGCCAGGGCGAAACTCATCGCCCCGCAGATGACCACCAGCGCCAGGATGGGCGAAACGATCTCTTTCCAGACATGTCCCTTTGGTTTTCGGGCTGTCGATTCCATGGTTAGGCCGCCCCCTTTCCGCTCTTCCACCGGCCCTTGGGCACCCCCATGGGGCGGCGGCGCGTGAGGTTGTTGATGTAGGGCACCAGCAGGTTCATCAGCAAAATGGAGAACGAGACCCCCTCGGGCATCGTGGCCCACTCGCGGATGCTGACCGTCAAAACCGCCAGGCAGAGGCCGAAGATGACCTTGCCGCTTAAGGTGTAGGGGCTGGTCACATAGTCGGTGGCCATGAAGAAGGCCCCCAGCAGCAGCCCGCCCGCCAGCACGAGCGTGAGGGACTCGTAGGCGCTCTCGGCCGCCGAGGCCCCCGAACCCAGGTTCAAAAAGAATTTGAACAGGAACACACCGCCGATGTAGAACAGCGGGATGGCCGCCGAAATGACCCGCGTCACGATGAGGAAGAGCCCGCCGAGCAGCAGCGTGACCGCGCAGGTCTCGCCCAGCACGCCCCCGTGGGTGCCCAGCATCATGTCGATCATCGGCAGCGCCTGGTTCTTGGCCACAATCAGCGGTGTGGCGGTGGCCAGCGCGTCCACCCCGCCGTAGGTGGAGGGGAAGGTGTAGTCGATCATCGGCCCCGTGAAGGAGAGCTGCATGACAATGCGGCCCACCAGCGCGGGGTTTGCGAAGTTGAAGCCGAGGCCCCCGAACAGCTGTTTTGTGATGACGATGGAGACAAACGCCCCCACGACCGCCATCCACAGCGGGAAGGCCGGCGGCAGGTTGAACGCGAGGATCAGCCCCGTGACGACGGCCGAGAGGTCCCCCACGGGAATGGGCTTTTTCATCAGCCGGCACCACAGCGCCTCGAAGGCGACGCAGGCCGCCACGGTGACCGCCGTGAGAAGCAGCGCCCGCAGCCCGAAGATCATCGTGGTGGCGGCCAGCGTGGGCAGCAGCGCCACGATGACGGCCAGCATGATCTTGCGCGTCGAGGCGCCCGAGGTGATGTGTGGCGAAGCGGCGACCTGCAGCTTATGATTTTCCACGCTCTTTGGCCACCTCCTTCAAAAGATACCCGCGCGCAAGGTTCGCGTGCTGCGAGACATAGCGTTTGGCCGGGCACACGTAGCTGCAGACCCCGCAGGCGATGCAGACGTCGGCGTTGAGTTTTTTCAGCCGGTCCAGGTCCCGGTTCTTGTACGCCTCCTCGGTCTCGGTGGGCGAGAGGCTCATCGGGCAGGAGGCGATGCAGCGACCGCAGCGGATGCAGGGCCCCTCTTCGGGCAGTGCGGCCTCCGCTGCGCTCAGCGCCAAAATGGCGTTGTTCTGTTTCATCACGGGGTAGCCGTCCCCCGGCAGGGCCACGCCCATCATCGGCCCGCCCATCAAAAGCTTACCCGGCGGCTCTTTGTAGCCCCCACAGAACTCGATGACCTCGGCCACGCTCGTGCCGAGGATCACCTCGACATTTTTGGGCTGCGCCACGGCGCCCCCGTCCACGGTCAGGCGTTTGGTCACCAGCGGCATACCCGTGGAAAGGTACCGCCCCAGCGTACCCGCGGTCGTCACGTTCAGCACGATGACACCCACGTCGCTGGGCAGCCCGCCCGCCGGCACCTGCCGCCCCGTGACCTGCTCGATCAGCACCTTCTCCGCCCCCTGGGGGTATTTCGAGGGCAGCGGGTGCACTTCGATACCCGCCTTGCCCTTCGTCAGGCTGAACAAAAGGTCCATGGCCTCGGGTTTGTTGCGCTCGATGCCGATGACCGCGCGCTCGATGCCGAGGTATTTCTGCACGGCGGCAATGCCCGAAAGGATGTCCCCGCTGTTTTCCAGAATCTCCTGCTCGTCGCTGGTGATGTAGGGTTCGCACTCGGCGCCGTTGATCAGCAAAATATCGATCTTGTCCAGCTCCTTGGGCGAGAGCTTGACCGCCGTTGGGAAACCCGCACCCCCGAGGCCCACTAGCCCGCAGGCGCGCACGGCCTCCAGAAAACTCTCCCGGTTGTGCACCTGCGGCACCGCCACGTCCCCGCTGAGCGTCTGCTGCCCGTCCGTCTCGATCACCACGGCCTCCACAAGCGCGCCGTTCGCCGCCACCACCTGCTCCAGCGCCTTCACCTTGCCCGAGACACCGGAGTAGACCGGCGAAGAGACAAAACCTCCCGCTTCGCCCACCATCTGGCCCACCAGCACCTCGTCGCCCTTTTTGACAACCGGTTTCGCCGGCGCCCCGATGTGCTGCTGCATCATCAGCGTCACCTGCTTTGGCACCGGCATCCGCTCGGTGCTCTGCCCCGACGTGTTCTTCCGGTGCGGCACGCTCGCTCCCTGCGAAACCGCCCTCAGCTTCCTCACCATCCGCTTACCCCCGTTTTTTGGTGTGGTCATATTTTGAAAAAATCAGTTTGTTATCGAATAAAACGCAGAATAAATGCAGGCCACCCGCCAAAACGGATGGGCCTGCACTGGAGGGAATAAGATGTCTCATTTATACTAGTGAAAATTGGAGATGAAATATTCAAAGAAATGCTCTAGATAGTATGATAAAAAGCGTTCCTACTGAATGTGGTTTGCGTCTTCATCTTGTGAGTAGAAGGTGTCCACATCAGAAATAACCTGGTCCAGATGCTCGCTCATAGCTGCTCTTGCGTTCTGCACGTCTCTGTTTTTTATGGAATTTACGATCTTTTCATGCATGTTCATCCGATAATTCAACACGTGCTCGCCCGCAAGTGAAAAGTCGGTGTAGGCATTTTCCGTCGTCAAAAGCAAACTCAACATCTGATTCAAAGTGACATTTTTAGACATCTCGGCGATACACATATGTAATTTAAGATCCTGATCGTTGCCGAGGCCCCCGTTGTTTACTTCACAGCTATAGCCAAGCATAATGGCGCTCAGTTTTTCCATCTGATCCTCGGTGCCGTTGATGCAGGCAAGCTCCGCAGTTTGACACTCCAGCAATTTTCTCACCTGAAGGATTTCGAGCAGCTTGTCCTTAGACTTCCATGTAGTCATGGTAATCAATTTGTCTGCCGTCTTCAGTTTCAGTTTTCGCTGGCTCTCATGCTGCAGAAAGCTTAGTCCTTCTTCGGTAAGCAATCGTCCTTTGTTGCTCACTTTGGTCAGGTACCCTTCTTTTTCCAGTTTTGAAAGGATCCGTCCAACCGTAGCCTGGGGAATATCCAACCGGGTGCTGAGTAACGCAGCACCCACGGGAATTCCGATACTATCAATCTCTTGCAACACTTTCAAAACCATTCTGTCCACTTTTTACACGCTTCCTTTATTCCCCACTAGTGGGAGTCTAATACTCCGCCCCTTGGGGCGGACTTGTCAATCCGTGGCGCCGATCCCCCGAAACCAAGCTGCGGGCAGTGCGTTTCATTCCCAAGCGAACTTGGGTCAAATATCCCGCTTTTAGGGCGGTTCGAAAAATCTTTGCATTTCAAGCGATAGAGTTTGAAATCACTTGTGGTAAATCGGTACGCGGCGCAGGCACCTTAACAAGACGCCCTTAGCCATAAAACAGAGTCACATTTTTCGCCCGAAAAAGGAGAGGGAAAAGTTTGCTGCTCTGTGCGCAGAAACATCGGCCGAACAACAAAGAATGCGTAATAAAATAGGGGGAAGAGAGTCGAAAAAAATCCGACCGGCTCGAATCCTGATAAATTTTATCACTTTTCAAGGAGTTGTTCAACCATTGATCATCAAAAATCGGTCCCTGCTATTAAAGAAGACGCATAAGACGAAATGAACTGCGCCTACAGGATTTAGTCGATGTGCGCCACAAACTCCATTTCGACCAAGACACCCTCGTCCACCATATCCGTCACTTCGACACAGGCTCTGGCGGCAAATGGATGGTTTGGCATAAATTCCCTGTAGGCCTTGTTCATGGCGGCCAGGTTCTCTTTCAGGTCAAGAATGTAGATGGTTACCTTTACCACGTTGTCCAGTGTGCTACCCACGTCCTCCAAAACAATTTTCGCATTCTCAATCAATTGCTTGGTCTGTTCGTAAACATCGCTGCTCACCACGGAACCGTCGGGAAGGGTGCCGACCTGTGTGGTAAATACATAGTTGCCGCTCAAAATGCCATGCGAATAAGGCCCGTGATTTTCTCCCAACTTAGCTGCAATAATTTCTTTTTTCATTTTTTTCATCTCCATTCAAGATAGCGATATTCACTAATCACACATGATTAATGTTTGCAGAATAAGAGTATCATATTGTAATGTTATTGTCAACATAAGAGGCAAAAAAAGAAAATGCTTGTCCAGATATTTTTTATTAGCAAAAATATCCATTACATCGATCGCCATATCTGCTTATTAGTAGAAGTAAGAATAACAATATAGTCCATAATTAAACCTGTTTTTGCAAGAAGTCCGGGAAAATTGATGCAAGCCACTTGAATCAAAGCAGACACTATGCTAAACTAAGTACATGTTAATCATTTGTGATTGATGTTAAATCTGTGAGGGAGGATGGAGTTGAATGTCAAAATATACGGTCATGCTTACAGACACGGTTTACCCCGATGCCACCTTGGAAGCGGAAGAGCTGAAAAAGGTGGATGCCGAGATTGTGCGGCCGAAAGATACAAGCGTACAGTCACTGATCGAAACCGGAAAAAATTGTGATGGGATCTTGTGCGATTATGTGGAGATCACCGCCGAGGTCATCGCCGGTTTGAACCAGTGTAAAGCCATTGCTGTGGCGGGCATAGGGGTGAACAATATCGATTTAAAAGCGGCCGCCGAAAAGGGGATAAAAGTGGCCAATGTACCGCATTATTGCCTTGGCGAAGTGGCAGACCACGCGATGGCTCTTTTTCTGGCCTGTGCCAAAAAGGTGACACGCTTTAATAAGGCAGTTGATGCCGGCAGATGGGACCCGCTCGAATTTCCTCCCGTTTATCGTCTGGCTGACCAAAATTTTTGTATATTTGGATTTGGCTCGATCGCGCGTAAGGCGGCAAAACGCGCCCAGGGTTTTGAAATGGATGTCTATGCCTATGACCCTTACCTGCCAGATGAGGTCTTTGCATCACACGGCGTGAAAAGGGTAGGCTCGTTGGTAG
>JAJDHT010000060.1 GCA_030266325.1 Ruminococcaceae bacterium OttesenSCG-928-I18 | reverse complement strand
TGTAAGGCAAGTGCTCTCCCAGCTGAGCTATGCTCCCAAACCGACCTAGACATAATACCATGTGGGAAAGCCACTTGTCAAGCAAGCGGCCGGGCAAAAAAGCCCATAAAAAGGCAAAACCGAAATGGAGCGGCCAACGAGGCTCGAACTCGCTACCTCCACCTTGGCAAGGTGGCGCTCTACCAGATGAGCTATGGCCGCAAACCCGCAGGACAAAAGGGGTTCGTACGCATGGCGACGATGATTATTCTACCCTAAAACCCCCCTTTTGTCAAGACGGGAAAGCTCCATAAATCACTTCATTTCTCGCAGTAATTCGTCAATATCATACTCATACCGCCGGTTGCAGAAATGGCACTCCACTTCGGCTGTCGTTCGCTCTTCGCGCATCTGTTCCAGCTCTTCCCGTCCAAGGCTCGCCAAGATCCCTTTTGTCCTCTCATAGTTGCATCGGCAGCGATATTCCACATCCCGCTCCAGCAATACCTGGGGCCGACACCCATCCATGACAGTTTCAACAATATCCAAGGGGGAAGCCCCCTCCCGCAGCAGTTCGGTGATTGGTTTGCTTTTCTGTATATTATTTTCTATTATTTTAATTACTTCCTCATCGGCTCCAGGCAGCAGAGTGAGCAAATACCCACCGCCTGCCGCAATGTGCAAATCTTTCTCAACCAGCACCCCCAGCGCGCAGACACAAGGGCTCTGTTCACTGGCCGCGTAATAGGCCGTAACATCCTCGGCAATTTCGCCAGAAACAAGCGCTGTCTGGCCAATATAAGGCTCTCCTGTGCCCAGGTCACGCACCACCGACAGCACCCCGTCACGGCCCACGGCGCCGCCCACATCCAGCTTACCGTCCGCACGGATAGGCAGCTCGATGAACGGGTGCTCGGCGTAGCCGCGCACATTGCCAAAACTGTCACTCACGGCCAATACCGTACCGATAGGGCCGCCGCCATTCACGCGTAATGTCAAACTGTTTTCTTCCTCTTTTAAGTAGCTGCCCATCAAACTGGCGCCCGTCAATAAACGCCCCAGCGCCGCCGATGCGACCGAGCTTGTTTTATGGATTTCCTCCATTTTTTGAAGAATATTAAGAGAATCGACGGCGGCCATAGCCACTTTGCCGTTCTCGCTAATAGCACGGATTAAATTGGACATATTGGGATTCTCCTTTGGAAAAATTCCATTTTTCAGGGTGATTATTGAGGGGTTATTCTGGTTTTTCTTTGGCTGCCACAACCCAGAATCGCTCTGAAGTATCGGAAAGCGCGGAAAAAGACTCTCCATCCAAGATTTCTAATATCTTCAACCCATTCTTTTCCAGAGTTTCCTGCCAGAAATCGAGTGTGTAAACATACTCAAAAAAGGTTTCACGGCAGAGATACTCCTCCCCTTCCCAAATTTCAATGGTGATTTCGGTCGCGTTTTCTTCAGGCAGAAAATGGTTGCGCCAAAGGCAGTGAAGACCGCCTTGCCCCTCCACCTCGAAAGCGGCATCGGCCAAAACCGCCCGGTGTTTATAGGGGGTGTTCGCATCAAATAAAAAAAGGCCTCCGGGTTCTAAAAACAGGGAGACATGGCGTATCGCCTGCCGCACTGCTTTTTGGGGGAGATGGTTCAGTGTGTCGAAGGAGGAGACGGCGGCACGCACCGTTCCGTAGAGGTCGAGCGCCTCGAGCGGCTGATGTAGGAGAAGCATGTCTCCCCTGCCCTGCTCAGTCAGTTTGTCCCGAAAGACCGTCAGCATATCCTCTGAGGCATCCACACCGATCATGTCGTAGCCATAGTCGGCCAAACGCAGCGAGAGCTCTCCGGTGCCGCAGCCGAGATCGGCCACGATGCCGTGCTGGATGCCATGGGCCCACAAGTGGTTTTTTATTTCGCGCGCCAGCCGGTCATAATCGGCCTCGCTGTTTAAATCGTCATAATAATAAGCGAATTGATGATATGCCAACACGTTCCCCCCAAAAGGCTGTTTCTCCCCGTCCCGCTGCGCGCAGTGCGCTTCATTCTGCCCCGGTCTGCAAGCACACTGTCTCCATATGATTTTTCAGCGTTTCTATTCCAAGCTTTTTTTCGGCACTTGTCAGCAATATTTCCCGGCAGTGATACGGTTTTAAAATGAGGGAAAAATCCTCTAAAATCCGCTCGTGCTGAGAGGGTTTTATTTTGTCTGCCTTGGTGAGCGCCGCAATAAAAGGGATTTTATAATAGGATAAATAGTCGAGCATTCCCCTGTCGTCCTTCGAGGGCTCATGCCGGCAGTCCAGCAGCTGCACAAGCAGGTAAAGTTGGCGCTGCCCGGAAAAATAGCCGTTTATCAGTTCATCCCAGCGGCGGCGTTCCCCTTTCGAAGTTTTGGCGTAGCCGTAGCCCGGCAGGTCCACAAGATAGACCCCGCCGGCTTCATAGAAATTGATGGTGGCGGTTTTGCCGGGCGTGGCACTGGTTCGGGCCAATTTCTTGCGGCCGCATAAGGCGTTAATCAAGGAGGATTTTCCAACATTGGAACGGCCGGAAAAGACAATTTCCGGCCGTTCTGCTTTGGGCAACTGGGCGCTTGTCCCGTATGCCGCTTTAAATTCTGCTTTGCTCACATCGAGCTGGCTCATTGGGGGATCTCCTGGTTGAGGCTTTTCCCTTTGGGCTCATTTATAGGGTGTTTTTTGGGGGTTTCTTTTTTCTTTTTTAACCTGGATTTATTGGGGGATTTTGCCGCGGGTACCATCGAGACCGCGAAGGCCTCTTCGAGGGTGGACACCGGCACAAATTTGATGTTTTGTTTCACTTCGTCGTCGATATCGTAGAGGTCGGGCAGGTTGTCTTTCGGGATGATGACCGTCTGCATCCCCTCGCGATAGGCCGCCATGCTCTTCTCTTTGAGGCCGCCGATGGGCAGCACGTTCCCGTGCAGGGTGATTTCACCGGTCATGGCCACATTGCTGTGTACCGGCCGGCCCGAAAGCACCGAGATCAGCGCCGTTGTCAGCGTGATACCCGCCGAGGGGCCGTCTTTCGGGATGGCGCCTTCGGGTGCGTGGATGTGGATATCGGCATCCTTGAAGATGGAAACGTCATAACCGTACTGCTCGGCACGGGCCTTGGCGTAGGTGATGGCCAGCCGCGCGCTCTCTTTCATGACGTCGCCCAGAGAACCGGTCAGTTCCAGCTTGCCGGTACCCTTCTCCACAATCTGCACCTCGATGGGCAGAATCTCGCCGCCCACACTCGTCCAAGCCAGGCCGTTCGCGATGCCTACCTCGTTGGCTTTGCTGAAGTAGGACGGTTTGTTGCGCTTGGGGCCCAGCAATTTTTCAAGGCTCTGCACACCCACGGTGATTTTTTCTTTCTCGCCCGAGGCGATGCTCTTTGCGCATTTGCGCAGTACCTCGGTGAGGGTGCGCTCCAAGGTGCGCACGCCTGCCTCCTGGGTGTAGCCGTCGATGAGCTCATAGAGCGCGCCATCGGTGATGCGCACCTTGCCTTTGAGCCCGTTTTTGACAAGCTGTTTCGGCAGCAGGTGTCTCTTGGCAATGTTGAATTTTTCCACCCTGGTGTAGCTGCCCAGCTCGATGACGTCCATGCGGTCCAGCAGCGGGCGCGGAATGGTGGAGGTGTCGTTGGCTGTCGTGATGAACAGCACATCGCTGAGGTCGAAGGGAATGTCGAGGTAATGGTCTTTAAAGGTTTTGTTTTGCTCGGGGTCCAGCGCCTCCAGCAGGGCGGCCGCGGGGTCGCCGCGGAAGTCGCTGGCCAGCTTGTCGATCTCGTCCAAAAGCAGCAGTGGGTTGCGGCTCTTCGAAGTGCTGATGGCGCTGATCAGCTTGCCGGGCATGGCGCCGATATAGGTGCGGCGATGGCCGCGGATCTCGGCCTCGTCCCGCACGCCGCCCAGGCTCATGCGCGCATACTTGCGTCCCAGCGCCTCGGCAATCGAGTGGGCGATGGATGTCTTACCCACGCCCGGAGGGCCGACGAGGCAGATGATCTGGCTCTTGACATCGGGGGTCAGCTTGCGCACCGAGAGCAGCTCCAAAATGCGCTCTTTCACTTTCTTGAGGCCGTAATGGTCACGGTCCAGGGTCTGCGCCGCGTTGTTGATATCGAGGTTGTCCACGGTCTCGGTGTTCCAGGGCAGGTCGAGGCAGGTGTCGAGATAGGTACGGATGACACTGGCTTCCTGGCTGCTGCCCTGCATCCGGGAGAGGCGGTCGGCCTCCTTGAGCAGTTTCTCCTCGGCCTCTTCGCCGAGTTTCAGCTCGAGGATGCGCTCCTTATATTTTTCGGCTTCGCCTCGGGTGTCCTCGCTCTCGTCGAGCTCGCCCGCGATGGCGCGCATCTGCTCACGCAGATAGTAGTCGCGCTGGTTTTTGTCCATCTGTTCGGATACCTTCTCGTTGATGTCCTTTTCAATCGAGAGAATCTCATTCTCCCGCTGCAGCAGCGCCAAGATTTTCTCAAGGCGAGAGAGCAACGAAGAGGTGTTGAGAATCTCCTGTTTGTCCTCATATTTAAACAAAAGGTTGGCCGGGATGTATTCCGAGAGAAAAAGGGCCGAGTCCCCGGTGATGATGTTGTAGATGACATCTTTGGGGATGCGGGGGTTCAGAGAATAGAACTTCTCGAACGCCTCTTTGATGCTGCGCACGAGGGCCTCCGCACGGGGGCTGTCCTCGGCGCGCACCGGGCGCACCGGGGCCGATTTCGTGCTGGCCACAAGGTAATCTCCCTCGGTGTCGAGCGCGATGAGTTTGGCGCGGTACCGGCCCTCCACAATCACTTTGACAAGCTCGTCCGAGACGCGCAGAATCTGCTTCACCTCGGCCACGACACCGTAGCTGTACAGGTCTTCGATGCCGGGCGAATCCACGTCCATATCTTTCTGGGTAATCAGGAAAAGGCTGTTGCCCCCGGTCATGGCCGACTCTATGGCCGCAATACTCTTCGCACGGCCCACCTCGAAGTGGATGACGTTGCTGGGGAAGACCACAAGGCCCCGCAAGGCGATCGCCGGCAGGCGAACGACGTCGGAACCGGATTTCAGTTTCACCTTTACTTTTTCTGCCATTCTGGTT
This sequence comes from Ruminococcaceae bacterium OttesenSCG-928-I18, assembly GCA_030266325.1. Taxonomy (GTDB): domain Bacteria; phylum Bacillota; class Clostridia; order Oscillospirales; family Ruminococcaceae; genus JAAYCI01. The sequence goes on along the minus strand of JAJDHT010000060.1, from coordinate 7,587 downwards.
TCCTCCTGTGGCAAAAGCGAAAGCAAGCTTTGCTTCCGCCAGACATATTCTGCCGAACTATTTTACAAATATCGTTTGTTCGACATATTTTTTGATCATAAAAGCCGAATGTGCCGTTAGCACTCGATATACGTGTCTGCTAACATATCCATATTATACCGGGTATTTGTGAAAAAAGCAAGAAAAAAAGTGCAGTGTTCACAGAAGCTTAACAGCCACTTCATTCCCCACTGTTGGGGTGCAAATTTGGCCCATACCGCCGCCGCGATAAAAAGAGAAACGGGCTGGGGAGCCGAGGGCTTCCCTGCCCGATTTGCGTATCGTCTATCCGCTCAGCGCGGCCGGCGGCGTATTGTTGTTTTTGTAGCGTTTGCGCACGGCACCAAACTCCAGCTTGGGTTTCTGCCCTTTGTCCACCACTTTTTCGTTGATCGTCACCTTGATGATCGTGGGGTCGGAGGGGATCTCGTACATGACACCCATCAGTGTTTTTTCCATGATGCTGCGCAGGCCGCGCGCACCACTCTTGAGCTCGATGGCTTTCTTGGCTATGGCGTGCAGGGCGCCGTCGGTGAAGTCCAGTTCCACATTGTCCATCTGGAACAGCAGCTTGTACTGTTTGACAAGACTGTTTTTAGGCTCTTTCAGCACGCGCACCAGCGCATCTTCGTCCAAAGGATCCAGCACCGTGATGACCGGGATGCGGCCCACAAGCTCAGGAATCAGACCAAATTTAACGATGTCGTGTGGTTCCACTTTTTCGAGTAAATTGTGCCGTGCCACCTTGGGGTCCTCTTTCAGCTTCGAGCCGAAGCCCAGGGAGGAAGTGTCGGTGCGTTTTTCGATGATCTTCTCAAGGCCGTCGAAAGCGCCGCCGCAGACAAACAGGATGTTCTTCGTGTTGATCTGAATGAACTCCTGCTGGGGGTGCTTGCGTCCGCCCTGGGGAGGCACGTTGCTCACGGTGCCCTCGAGGATTTTAAGCAGCGCCTGCTGCACGCCCTCGCCGCCCACATCGCGGGTGATCGACGGGTTTTCGCTTTTGCGGGTGATCTTGTCAATTTCGTCGATGTAGATGATCCCCCGCTCGGCGCGCTCGACATCAAAATCGGCCGCCTGGATGAGCTTCAGCAGGATATTTTCCACGTCTTCGCCCACGTAACCGGCCTCGGTGAGGGTGGTGGCGTCGGCGATGGCAAAGGGAACGCCCAGCATCTGCGCGAGGGTTTGGGCCAGCAGGGTTTTACCCACGCCCGTAGGACCCAGCAGCAGCACATTGCTCTTTTGGAGTTCCACATCGTCCACGTGTGGAGTCAAAATTCTTTTATAGTGGTTGTACACCGAGACCGACAGTACGGTCTTTGCTTCGTCCTGCCCGATGACATATTGGTCAAGCCCCGCCTTGATTTCCTGCGGAGTGAGTACATTGATGTCATGCCGGTTCGGGGGTTTTGCCCCTTTGGGCCGGGTGCGGGGCTGCTCCTCGAACTTTTCATCCTCGTTGCCAAGCAAAGAATAGCAAAGCTCGATGCACTCGTTGCAGATATTTACCCCGGGACCGATGATCATGCGCTCCACATCGTCCTGGCTCTTTCCGCAAAAACTGCATATCAGGTTTTTTTCTTTATTGCCGGGGCCTTTGTTGTTCGATGCCATAGTTCTCCTTCGATCCTGTTATATAAAAATGGGGGATCGGTAAAAAGCACGGATCCCCGGCCGGTTATCGGCTGACGATGACCTTGTCGATCAGGCCGTACTTTTTGGCTTCGTCGGCCGTCATGAAGTTGTCGCGGTCGGTGTCTTTCTCAATCACTTCCAGCGGCTGGCCGGTTCTCTCGGCCAGAATTTCGTTGAGTTTCGAGCGCATACGCACCATGCGCTCGATGGCGATTTTGACGTCCGCGGTTGTGCCCTGGGCGCCGCCCGAAGGCTGATGGATCATGATCTCGCTGTTCGGCAGGGCCATGCGTTTGCCCTTGGCGCCGGCCGCCAGCAGGAACGCGCCCATCGAGGCCGCCATGCCGATGCACATGGTCTGCACGTCGCATTTGATGTACTGCATGGTGTCGTAAATGGCCATACCCGAGGTGATGGAGCCCCCGGGGCTGTTGATGTAGAGGCTGATGTCTTTTTCGGGGTCCTGCCCCTCAAGGTACAAAAGCTGGGCCACGATCAAGCTGGCCGTCGTGTCGTTCACTTCGTCGCTCAACATGACGATGCGGTCGTTGAGAAGGCGAGAAAAAATATCGTAACTACGCTCTCCGCGCGCGGTTTGTTCCACCACATAAGGTACTAAACTGCTCAAAGCATTGCCTCCATCCTATTTATGCGTGCACAGCTCCCCGCCGTTTTGAGTCGTTTCACGGCAGGGGTGCACTTATGCCAAAAATAAGTATATAGGAAAAGTTTGTACAAACAATGAAGATTACCCTTCTTTTTTGTCCTCTTTTTCGGGTTCTTTCTTCTCTTCCTTATCTTTTGGCTTTTTGTCTTCTTTTTCCGTCTTTTCTTCGTCTTTTTGGGGGGGCTCTTTTTCAGCCTTTTTTTCGGTGATTTTTGCCTTGTCCTTCACATATTCCATGGCTTTTGTCACCAGCAGGTCTTTTTTGATCTCACTCTCGGGCATCAGCTTGCGCACATCTTCTTCGGGCATCTGATATTTTTCAGAGATGCGTTTGATTTCGGCGTCGATGTCCTCTTGCGCCACCTCGAGCTCTTTGTACCGGGCCACCGCTTCAAGCGCCAGGCGCATCTTTACAAGTTTTTCGGCCTGCTCGCGGAAACCTTTACGGAACTCCTCGCTATTGGTGCCCGAAAACTGGAAGTAGGTGTCGAGATTGAGGCCCTGCTGCTGCAGGCGGAAGCCAAAATCCTGCACCATCTCGTCCACACGTTTTTCGAACATGATCTCGGGGATATCCCCCTCCAGGGTCTCTACAAGTGCTTCGGCCAGGCGGTTTTCCAGCTCTTGGTCTGCGTCGGCGTCAAGCCCCTGCTGCAGGTTTTTGCGGATGTCTTCGGTCAGCTCTTTCAGCGTGTCAAATTCGCTGACGTCCTTGGCGAACTCATCGTCGAGTTCAGGCAGCTCTTTTTGCTGCACCTCGTTTATTTTCACAGAGAACACCGCGGGTTTTCCCGCGAGGTTTTCGGCGTGGTAGTTTTCGGGGAAGGTGACTTCGATATCGAATTCTTCACCCTCTTTATGGCCGACCACCTGTTCTTCGAAACCCTCGATAAACTGGTGGGACCCGAGGGTCAATTTAAAGTTTTCGTCCTTACCTCCGTCGAAGGGCACACCGTCCACCTTGCCCTCATAGTCGATGTCGGCAATATCCCCCTCTTCGGCGGGGCCTTCGCGTTTGATCAGCCGGGAATTGCGCTCCTGCAGCCGGCCAATCTCGGCGTCGATCTGCTCTTGCTCCACGTCTTTGGTCAGGCGTTCCGCCTCAAGACCCTCGTATTTTTTCACCTCGAGCTCGGGTTTGATGGTCACTTTAACGCTCAAGACAGCGCCCTTTTCGGTGTCGATGCTCTCGGCCTCCACCTCGGGCGAGTCGATCGGGTCGATGCCGGTCTCCTGCAGGGCCTCTTCATAGGCGGCCGGGAACAGGTCGTTCACGGCGTCATAATAGAAAACATCCTGGCCATACATTTTTTCAATCAGGTTGCGCGGGGCATGCCCTTTGCGAAAGCCGGGCACGTTGTATTTTTTGGCCTCCTTGCGGTAGACCTTGCTCACAGCCTCTTTAAACTCCCCGGGCTCCAGCAGGATCTCCATCTCGTAGCTGGTGTCACCCGTCTTTTCGTTTCTGTTGAGTTTCATTTTTTTCCTCCATCCTAGCGAATTAGAAATATTATAGCACAATGAACCACCGATTGCCACCACGAATTGCCGTTGTTGTGAGCCCCATTTATGAGTAGTTATATCGTCAGATTCACGGTCTTTCCCGCTCGACTTCCAGCGGGATGAAACCCAGATGGTCGGCACTGACAAGCCGGTAGTGAACGCCGCCTGCCTGCCCCTGCACCGCCCGGCGGATGGCGTGGCTGTGCAGATGGCCGTAAAAACAGCGCCTGACGCCATACTCCTCCAACACCTCGGTGAGCTCTCGCGCCTGTACGCCCGAATAAAAAGGAGGATAATGCAGGAAAACTACCTTTTCGGCATCGGGAAACTGTATTTTTGCATGCTCCAGTGAGGCGCGCAGCCGCAGCGCTTCCCGGTTCATCATCTTGGCGTCATGCCCTTGTGGGTCCTCAGCCATCCAGCCCCGGGTGCCGCAGAGCGCAAGCCCCTGCCGCAGGAAACAGTTGTTGTGTAAAAAATGCAGGGAACGAAACCCCTGTGCCTGCAAAAAGGCCTCCATTTTGGACAGCGTAGACCACCACAGGTCGTGGTTGCCTTTAAGCAGGATTTTTTCGCCGGGCAGGCCCTCCAAAAAGGCAAAGTCTTCCGCGGTGTTTTCCAGTTTCATGGCCCAGCTGATGTCCCCGGCCACCACGACCGTGTCCTCATTTTTTACGGTATTTTTCCAGTTTTTTTCCAGTTTTGGCAGATACCCTTCCCAGCCCTTAAAAATATCCATGGGTTTGTCGCAGCCAAGCGCCAGGTGGGTGTCCCCAATGACAAAAAGCGCCATGCCGCGCCTATGCCGGGAAAAGCCGCAGCGGGGCCTTGGCTATTTCGTCCGCAGGGAGGGTCTGCGTGAAGCGCGGCGCTTTGCCCTGCAGCGATGTGAGGGATTTCGGCGCCTGCCCTTTGGCCGTTTTTTCAAGCAGCCCAATGGCCTCGAAGGGGTCGGCCGGCACCTGTTGGCCGAGGGCTTCGAGTACCTTTTCGCAGAATTTATAGGGGCTGGCCGTGGACAGGACAACCGTGGGGCGCGGCAGGGCGCCGCCTTCGTGCAGCACCCGGAAGGCGACGGCCGTGTGTGGGTCGCAGAGGTAACCGTAAGCTTCGTACACCCGCCGGATCTCCTCGCCCACGGTCTCTTCGTCCGCGTAACCCGCCGAAAAGGTGCCTTGGATGTTGGCAAGCACCTCTTTGCCCACCTCGTACTGCCCCTTTTCGGCCAGTTCCTTCATCCAGCCGCGCACCGCTTCGTCGTCGCCTGAGGCGTGAAATAAAAGGCGCTCAAGGTTCGAAGAGACGAGGATGTCCATCGAGGGGGAGCTGGTTTTGTAAAACGGCCGGTTTGCGTTGTAGTGGCCGGTTTTAAAAAACTCCGTCAAAACATTGTTTTGGTTCGAGGCACAGACGAGGCGCCCCACAGGCAGGCCCATCTGTTTGGCGTACCACCCCGCCATGATGTCCCCAAAATTTCCTGTGGGTACGCAGAAATCCAGAAGTTCCCCGAAACGGAGCACCCCTTTCCGGCACAGCTGGAGGTAGCTTGTGACATAATAGACCACCTGGGGCACAAGGCGCCCCCAGTTGATCGAGTTTGCGCTGGAAAGCCGGACACCCCGCCGCTCGAGAGTGTCGGCCAGTTCCCTGTCCCCAAAGGCCTTTTTCACCCCTCTTTGGGCGTCGTCAAAATTGCCCTCGATGGCAAAGACGGCGACGTTTTCCCCCTCCTGGGTGGTCATCTGCAGCTTTTGAATCTCACTGACGCCCTGGTTTGGGTAGAAGACGGCGATGGCCGTGCCGGGCATGTCCTTAAAGCCCTCGAGGGCCGCCTTACCCGTGTCCCCCGAGGTGGCAACGAGGATGAGCGTCGTGTCCTGCCGGCCCAGCATGCGGCGGGCTTCCACAAGCAGTTTTGGCATCAGCTGCAACGCGTAATCCTTGAAAGCGGCCGTCGGCCCATGCCAGAGCTCCAGCGAGTACAGCTGTGACGAAAGCGCAGTGAGATACCCCGCCTTTCCCTCAAAATGAGCACCGTAACTGCTCTGCAGCGCCTCTTTTAAAAAGGTTTTTGAATAGTCGGGCAAAAAGGCCTGTAAAACAGCCAGCGCCACCTCGACATAGTCCTTGCCCAAAAGGGCTTCCAAATCTATTTTCGGGCATTTTTTAGGCACAAAAAGCCCGCCGTCCGGCGCGAGCCCCGTCAGGATCGCCTCGGCGGCGTCCAGCCCTTGCCCGCTTCCTCTTGTGCTCCTATATTCCATGGATTTCCTCCGTTTTCCTATTCCATACACTGTCAAAACGCATTGGGAATGCAGTTTATTGTAAGGCTCCCCGCCTTGTCAACCAAGACCTCCACGACATCGAAACGCAAAGGCGGATCCCCCAGATGATGTCGCTCCAGATAGTGCAGTGCCGCCCCGCGGATTTTCTCCTGTTTGCGGGCATCCACCCATTCGGCGGGTGTGCCCAGGCGGTTTTGCCCCCTTGTCTTTACCTCGACGAAAACGAGGGTCTCCGCGTTTTGCACAATCAGGTCGATCTCTCCCTGCCGCGCGTGGTAGTTCCTGGCCAGCAGGGTGTATCCCTCCGCCAGGTACCACTGCAGCGCCGCCTCTTCCCCCAAAGCGCCGGTGTTCATACATACCCCCGTTTTTTTAAAAAACTTTTGCGGTAAAAGGGGGCGACCCCATGCTCGTCCAACAGGGCATAATGCAGCTTGGTGGGGTAACCTTTGTGCTGTTCCAGCCGGTATTGCGGATACTCTTTGCCGAGCTCCCTCATCAGCCTGTCCCGTGTCACCTTGGCCAGGATGGAGGCGGCCGCGATGCAGGCGGATTTGGCATCCCCTTTTACGACGGCCTGGCAGGGCACAGAGAGCGCCGGCACAAAATTGCCGTCCACCAAAACTTGATCGGGGGTTATTTTCAGGTTTCCCACGGCTTTTTTCATGCCCAGCAAGGTCGCGTTGTGGATGTTGATTTCATCGATGACCTCGGGCGGGATGTGCACCACTTCGTAGGCGAGCGCACATTCTATGATGAGTTCGTAGAGTTTTTCCCGTTTTTTTTCACTGATTTTTTTCGAGTCGTTGAGTCCCTCGATGGGCGTGCGGTAATCCAGTATGGCGGCGGCCACAGTCACGGGTCCGCAGAGGGGTCCCCGCCCCGCCTCATCCACGCCGCAGAGCAGGCACGCCGCCCCGCCCTTTTCCCGGTCAAATAAAACAAAGGGGTTTTCTGCGGATTTTTCCATCTAATTTTCCCCCGTTTCTGCCCGCGGCGCCTCGAGGGTGATGCGGCCGAACTTCCCCGCCCGGAACTCGTCGAGCACGGCGATGGCGGCGCGTTCGGTGTCCACCTCTCCGCCCGAGACCAGCATACCCCGTTTCTTTCCCACAAGGGTCAACAGCTCCCAGCCGTCTTCAGGCAGCGCGGCCGGGTCCAGCCGGAACCTCGCGGCAAGCTTTTCGGGGAACAGCGGCGCAAGCTGATGCAGCAGACCCGCTGCGATCTCTTCGCTATTCAAAAGGTGGTCGGGGATTGAGCCGATCAGCGCAAGATTGACCGCGATGTCGGGATCTTCTATCTTTTTCCACAGCACCCCGGGCATGTCCATCAGCTCGTACCGCCCGGCGGTGATCCACTGCTCGCCCCGGGTGACACCGGGCTTGTCGGCGGCTTTTGCCCGCGCGGCGCCCGCCCAGTTGTTGATGAAAGTGGATTTACCCACATTGGGGA
>JAJDHT010000006.1 GCA_030266325.1 Ruminococcaceae bacterium OttesenSCG-928-I18 | reverse complement strand
TTCGTCCCATACGGTGAGTTTGAGGGGACTGCTTGGTGCCTGCGTCTGTTCTAAACCCGCATTGGGCGTGGAGGGCTTGCCTCCCGTGGAATCAGAGGTGAAGATGACAGAGGACAGATTTAAATTTAAAGCGGGCCGCACCTCATATTTTGTAATGTCCACGGGGTGCGCGTCCGAGCCGAGGTTATCCACGAGATACGCGTTATTTTGCTGGCCGAGGTAAGGCGACCGCAGCCACCAACTTGTTATATATGCCTGCGCACTCCCGATTGCTCCATATTCGCTTTCCGACAAGGGCCACACGTATTCTTGCGTGGTCATTTCCTCATAAGTCCCTGGGTTACTAACCGCCACTTCATCCAGCAACCGGCCATCAATCAGCCTTTGTTCCATGGCGCTAGTCGTTCCAATCACTGAATATATTCCCTGCATGGCCTGGTACAACTCATAATTCGGATAGATATTGGTGCCGGTGCTCGAGTTGAAATACGCCGAAGAGTACCCGCTAAATCCACCATCCCCATTTTTTAAAAGCAGGGTCACGCTATTGCTATCGGTGGTACCAGTATTTATGCCGAAGGCACTGCCCCTATCCGCCACCACCACCCAGGTATGCCCAGCAAACACAATCTCGGTGCTGTTCACCGCAATAGTTGGCTGCCCTCCTTGGATATTGGCCGCGTTTGCTGACAAAGGCAGTCCCATAACCAGAAGCAGCACAACCAGAATGGATGCAATACGATGTTTTGTTTTCACCATGAGAAGCCCCCCTGCATTCCACAAAATATCAGTTTTTATTGTCTCATGGCGGCAGCAATTCGTCAAGGCGATCGGACCAAACGCCCCCTTCGGGAGGGTGGCTTTTGATTTATAGGGCAAAAAATTTACTTGCATTTTTACTTGCATATTTTTCAGGAAAAGCCAGAAAAGCCTATAATATTGGTGTTTTGAGAAAGAGAATACCGCTTCATAATCGCCGCATTTAAGCGATAAGAAGCGGTATTTTGTTGGTGGGGAATTAGGGACTCGAACCCCAGACTTCCTGCGTGTGATGCAGGCACTCTAACCAGCTGAGCTAATCCCCCACAGCCATTTTATTATATATGGTCTTCTCCGAAAAAGCAAGACATCAAGCCGGAAAAACATCGGCTTTTTCGCACGCCCGCTTTTCTATGCCAAGAGGACTAGATGGTGTCGACACCATTTAAAGCGGCGGGTCGTCGGGCGGTCTCTTGGCCTTCGACAAAACAGAGCACGGGTCTACAAGGCCGATGCGGCGCAAAGGCGGCAGCACAACCCGCAGCAAAAGGGCGGTGAGGCTTCCCATGGCGACACCGGACACGAGCAGGATGGGCAGATATACCCACACCGCCTGGCCAAACAGCAGGCCCACCACCAAAATCTGGCCGAGGTTGTGGCAGATGGCGCCAAAAACAGAGAGCAGAAGAACGCTTGGCGGCGTGGGCAAAAGCAAAAGCAGGCACATGACGACGAGGGACAGCATCCCCCCCGCCAGGCTTAACGCGCCGGCCACCGCGCCGCGCACAAGGAAGGCAAAGCCGGCTTTGAGCAGGACAAGCAGCAATGCCTGTTTTTTCGAAACACAAAACAGGCAGAACATGACAACCACATTGCCAAGGCCCGGCTTGACCCCCGGCGGCAAGCCAAGCGCCGCCGCAAGCACATTTTCAAACAGGCCCAAAACCAATGCCAGGGCAAACAGCACGCCGGTAAACGCCACGAGACGGGCTTTACTATTTTTCATTATACTGTTTCCGCCTGCATGAAGCGCACTGCCCGCAGCAAGCCGCGGGGTATCGGCGCCACGGGCCGACAAGTCCGCCCCAAGGGGCGGGGTATCAGGTCCCCACTAGTGGGGTATAAAATGTACTTCATAGGCCTTCTCCGTTTCAGGATACAGGGAAAAATCGGATTGCATCTCCTGCGACACATAGAGATTTCCCTCGTCGTCCAGCACGACCGCCCTGCCCCCCTGCCTCATATAGGCAAGGGCCGCCTGTGTGCCCTGCACAAACAAGGTGGTCGACCAAAAATCGGCTGTCGCGCCATCCTCTTCTATCACGCCCACCGAGACGATATCGCTTTCCGCAGGGCGTCCCGTGCGGGGGTCGAGGATGTGAATATACTGTACACCCTCTTGCTCAAAATAGCGCTCATACCCCCCTGACACCGCAATGACACTGTCCCTGAGGGAGAAAGAGGCGATGTAGCTCCCCTCTCCCCCTTCGGGGTCACGAAACCCCACCCGCCAGGGGGTTCCGTCCGGTTTCTCTCCACGGGCATAAATGTTTCCCCCAATGGAGAGCAGCGCGCTTTCCACGCCGTAGCTTTCGTAGATTTCGGCGGCCCGCGAGCAGGCGGCCCCTTTGGCAATACCCCCAAGGTCAATGCCCATTCCCTCTTTGGGCAGCAGGACATGGTTCCCTTCGATCTGCACGAGGCTGTCATCCACGAGCGAAAGCAGTTCGTCCACCTCCCGCTGCGGCACCACGCGCGGTTGCTCGCCCGTGATTCCCCAGGCCAGCGTGAGCGGTGCGATGGTGACGGCAAAGCAGCCCTCGCTTTGGGAGGACAAAGCGAGCGCCTGCCGGAGCAGTGCCGCCGTATCTTCGGACACATCTGCGCCCCGCCTGCCCGCCTCCTGGTTCACGCGCACAATTTCACTCTGCTCGGCGAAGAGGGAGAGCCTGCCGTCCGCTTCAGCCAAGGCCTTATTGACCTCTTGCATCGCCTCTTTGGCCCTCTCTCCATAGGCATTTTGGCTCACCAGGGTGTCCATGGCAAAGGTGGACGAGGTCTCCATTACTTCGCCGGCGTGGTCCTGCCCGCTGGAAGATGCGTTCAGGGCAGCGCCGCAACCACTCAAAAACAGCGCACCGAGGATACAAAGGGATAAAAAACCCCTGGAATGCACACCTGTTCGCACACAACAGCACTTCAAAACAACACCTCTTCCCGGTCTTTTGGGCAGTTCTTAACCATAGTAGCCCTCGTTACAAGCACTGTCAAGATTTTCCCTTTATCCAGGCCCTTCCCCCTGGAAGAGAAGCATTAAAATCCCCTTTTACTGCGGGTTGACGCATTTGACAGGGACCCCAAGATATAGTATTATACATAATTATTAAATGGCTGCAAGCACACTCTTTGTGGCCGGGGGGAGCTGGGGCAATGCAGAAAATTGTGGTTGCGATTTTGACGGCGTTGTGCTTTTGTATGATGCTGGCGGGATGCAGCAACACGAACACCTATCAAGACGGTACTTATCGGGCGGAATTCGCAAACTACGACAGCCGCGGTTATAAAGATTTTCTGGAAGTGACCGTAGAGGATTCTATGGTTACCGCCATCACATATGACGCTATTTTGGAAGACGGCACCCTAAAAAGTATAGACAAAAAATATGAAACCGATATGATGGCCGTGCAGGAGACCTATCCGGCGCGCTATCAGCAAGACCTCGTAAACCAATATCTGGAAACCCAGGACATCGCCCAGGTGGACACGATTGCCGGGGCCACCTACTCCAGTGAGAGCTTTGCGGCGCTTTTTAGTGCGCTGCAAGAGAATATGGCCTCGGGCGACACCGCCCCGCTTGTGATAGAAAACATCGCTGAAAAATAATTTTCCGCCCTTTTAGAGAACGAGGAAAGGTGAATGCAATGAAACGTTTTTTGTTTACCCTCACCGCGCTTTTGGTCTGTGCGGTTTTCTTCGCCGCCTGTGGCGGCAGTTCTTCCTCCGTGGTGTCTTCGCCCTCATCGGAAAGCCAGGCTGCCGTTTCAAGCGGCGCGCCGGCCGGTGTGCCGTCTGAAACCTCCGGTGATCCCGTGGCGCCCGATAGCGGCACCGACCTGGAGGGAATGCTGGCCAGCCTGAGCGAAGCCGCCGGGCTGGGGGGCACCATCGCCGTGAGTGAAGTGGACCTGAGCGCGAACGGGCTGAACGTGGACAACGTGGTCGCTTTTGCGGGAGCGGAGTCCAAGCTCTCGAGCGAAAACGGCGGCATCGTCATGGTGTTCGAGGTACAGCCTGGAACGGCGGCCGAGATGGTGAGCAACCTCGAGGCCTACCGCGATACCCGTGCATCGGACGACCGCTATGCCGAGTTTGAAACGGCCCGCGCCAACACGGCGGACGCACGTATCGTGGAAAAAGGCGATATCGTCATCTATGCCGTCTCCGCCACCGGGCAGGACGGCGGGTATGCTGCGCTGGACGAGGCGATCGCGCAGATCTCCTAGTACGAACCCCGGTACCCACCGCTTTTTCCGTGGCAAACGTGACGCTCCGCTTTGCTGCAGAATCGTATGACCCTATTAGTGGAAAACAGCAAAAAAGGCCGCCCCGCGTGAAGCGTCGGCCTTTTTTCTTGGGAGCAGCGCCTGCGAGTTTGCAACAAAATAACTGTGTGAGGTTCTTTCATGCTCTTCAGTTCGATTGTTTTTCTCTTTCGGTTTTTGCCCATCACCCTTTTCCTTTATTATGTGAGCCCGCCCAAGCTGAAGAACACCACACTGCTTCTATGCAGCCTGGTTTTTTATTGTTGGGGAGAGGTCAAATTTTTCTGGATCATGGCCGCCGTGATTCTGATCAACTACCTGTGCGGCATGTGGATCGACCGTTTCAAGGACAACCTAAGGCTCAGCCGGTTTTTCCTCGTCCTCTCGATCATCGGCAGCCTTTCGATGCTGATTTACTATAAATATTCCAACTTCTTCATCACCAATTTCAACGCCCTCACCCACCTCAACCTCTCTCTCATCGACAACCTTGTGTTGCCCTTGGGTATCAGTTTTTACACCTTCCAGTCGATGAGTTATTCCATCGATGTCTATCGCCGCGTGGTATCCAGCGAGCGCAACCTCATCAATTTCGGCGCCTACGTCTCGATGTTCCCACAGTTGATCGCGGGGCCCATTGTTCGCTACGCCGACATCACCGAGCGCTTGCACATTACGAAAGGCCGTGTTACGCTCGACCGCATCGACGAGGGCATCACCCTGTTTATCTTTGGCCTTTCGAAAAAGGTGCTGATCGCGGACAACGTCAACAAACTGTGGACGGATATCATTGGGCAATACTCCGGCGGGGAGCTTATCGGGGCGGGCGTGGGGCTTGAAAACGCCTCCACCGGCCTTGTGTGGCTGGGCATCGTGGCCTATACACTCTATATCTACTTCGATTTTTCGGGCTATTCGCTCATGGGCATCGGCATGGGTAAGATGCTGGGATTTGACTTCCCCATGAACTTCAACCTGCCCTACATCAGCCATTCGGTCACCGAGTTTTGGCGCCGCTGGCACATGACTCTCTCCTCCTGGTTCCGTGAATATGTCTATATCCCGCTGGGGGGCAACCGCAAGGGCATCAAGCGGCAGATCTTTAACATCTGCGTGGTGTGGTTTCTGACGGGCTTCTGGCATGGGGCCAACTGGAACTTCATCCTCTGGGGCGTATACTATGCGGCGCTTTTGATTGTGGAAAAAGTGTGGCTTTTGCCAAAACTGGAAAAAGGGCGGGTCTGGCCACACCTCTATACCATTTTGATTTTCACCGTGGGATGGGCCCTTTTTGTGGGCAGCGACCCCGGTGTGAGCTTACGCTTGCTCTTTGAAAAGATGTTCATTCCACAGGGCGGGGTGGGGGCGCTGTATTACCTGCGCAATTACATCGCCGTGTTGGGCCTTGGCATCCTGTTTTCCTCCACGCTGCCCCAGAAGCTGTGGGACCGCGTCAAGGATAATGTCGTGGTGCGGGGCATCACTCTGGGGGTTCTGCTTGTCTGCTGCGTCGCCTATATGGAAGCCGGCGGCTATAGTCCCTTCCTCTATTTCAATTTCTAGTTTGCGTATTTACCTGCGTGCAAAGGGGGTTTTGTTTTGAGAGAGACATTCCATAAGCTTCGTCATTTTCCCCTTATTCTTCTTTTTTTTGGGCTGGTGGCGCTCTATTCTTTCATTGACACCCTCTCGCCCGACCGGGAGCTTTCCCAGATGGAAAATCGCACGCTGACCCAGCGCCCCGCCTTTGACGCGGCCGCTTTCTTCAACAACCAATGGACGCGCGAATATGGAGAATACACCAAAGATCAGTTTCTCTTCCGCGACGGATGGATTACACTGCAGAGTTTTATGGAAACGGTGCAGGGCAAACTGGAAAACGGCGGCGTCTGGTTTGCCAGGGACGACTATCTGATTGCAAAAAACACCCTTTTTACCGAGGTGCAGCAGAGGACGCTGGAGATGAACACCGAGGCGGTGTGCGGCCTTGCCCAGCGGCATGAAGGACAGGTTCGGGTGATGGTCGTGCCTTCGGCCGCCAACATCCTCTCGGACGAGCTGCGGTGGAACCCGCCGCAGATGGACGAAAACGCCCTTTTGGACAGCACCTTCGAGGCCCTTATGGAGGCGGGGGCCGAGGTGGTGGACCTGCGCCAACCCTTCGCCTCAGCGCACGGGCAGGGCGAGCAAATTTACTACCGCACCGACCACCACTGGACTACAACGGGCGGCGCCCTCCTTGCCTATGAGGCGTTTTGCGGCGCACGCGGCATGGAGCCCATCCTGCCCGAGGAAAGCCTGCTGCGTGAAGTGCCTGACTTCTATGGCACAAACTACGCACGCAGCAAAAAATTCGGCACCGTGCCCGACAGCCTCTTTTACTATGATTTTCCCTATCCGCTCACCGTCTACCGATACGAGCAGGATGACACTCTGACTGCGGAAACAGGCCCCATTATGGAGGCCGAAACACTCGACACCTATGACAGGTATGGCGCTTTCCTGCGCGGGAACAACGGCTACAGCGTCATAGAGGGCACCGGCGAGGGCAGCATCCTTGTGGTGAAGGACAGCTACGGCAACAGCTTTGTGCCCTATCTTGCCCAAAACTACGCCCGTGTGGGTATCATCGACCTGCGGGCCTGGTTCGAAGTGGACGAGACCTTCCAAGAGGAAGGATATGACGAAATCCTTGTGCTTTACAGTTTCGACAACTTTACCACCGACACGAATGTGGTGCGTATGATGGTGCAGTAGCCTGTTTTTCAAAACCCGGGAGCTTGTTTCCGAAGACAGGAGGAGATAGTTATGAGTGACAACCAAGGCAGCGCGGTGCCCAAAGGGAATTTTAAACCCTTCATCCCCGCCGACAAAATTATGCCCGAACTGACGCCTTTTTCCCTTGTCATCGGCTGCGTGCTGGCGCTGGTGTTCGGCGGCGCGAACGCCTACCTGGGGCTGCGCGTGGGCCAGACCATCAGCGCGTCCATTCCCGCGGCTGTCATCTCGATGGGTATCATCCGGGGTATCTTCCGGCGCGACTCCATCCTTGAAAACAACGTCGTACAGACCATTGGCTCGGCCGGTGAGGCTGTCGCGGGCGGCGCCATTTTCACCCTGCCCGCCCTTTTCCTTTGGTTTAACGAGTGGGGGCGCGGCAACCCGAGCTACCTTTTGATTTCCGTTCTCGCAATGAGCGGCGCCATACTGGGCATCCTGTTCATGGTGCCCCTGCGCAGGGCCTTGATTGTAAAAGAACACGAGACACTGCCCTACCCGGAGGGTACGGCCTGCGCCCGTGTCCTTATGGCGGGCGAGTCCGGCGGCAGCAAGGCAAAAACCACCTTTATCGGCGTCGCCGTGGGTATGGTGTATAAATTCATCTCCGACGGCCTGGCGCTTTTCCCCTCAAAAGTGCAATGGGAGATTCCAAACTATAAAGGGACCGCTTTCGGCATGGACGCCCTTCCGGCCCTCCTGGGTGTGGGTTATATCATCGGCCCGCGCATCTCTTCGTTCATGTTTGGCGGCGGCGTGCTCGGCTGGTGCTGCCTGCTGCCCGTCATCTACTTTTTTGGCGGCTATGCTGGAGAGGTGATCTACCCCGCTACCATGCCCATCTCCGAGATGGATTACAATGACCTTTGGAGCAATTACCTGCGGTATATCGGGGCAGGTGCCGTGGCATTCGGAGGCATTTACAGCCTCATCACCTCCCTGCCCACCATCGTCTCCTCCTTCAGGGCGTCCATCTCCAGCTTTTCGCATATGAAAAGTGATGGCAATGTGCTGCGTACCGACAGCGACCTCTCTATTCGCTTCATACTCATCGGCGTGCTGGCCGTTTTTATCCTCCTGTGTACCCCGCTCACGCCTGTCGGTATCGTGGGGGCTCTCCTTGTCATCATTTTGGGCTTTTTCTTCACGACGGTGGCATCGCGTATTGTGGGAATGATCGGCTCGAGCAACAACCCCGTCTCGGGCATGACCATCGCGGCACTGCTCATCATCACCCTGGTGTTTAAGCTTGCCGGAAATACGGGGCGGGACAGCATGGTCACCGTGATCTGCATCGCCGCTGTCATCGGCATCACCACCTCGATTGCGGGCGACACCTCCCAGGATTTGAAGACGGGCTACCTTGTGGGGGGCACCCCGCGCAAGATGCAGCTGGCCGAGCTGTTCGGCGCTATTTTATCCGCCTTTGCGGTGGGCGGCATCTTGATGCTTTTGAACAGCGCCTGGGGTTTCGGCAGCGCGGAAATTCCCGCCGTGCAGGCCACCTTGATGAAACTGATTGTCGAGGGCATTATGACGGGGGAACTGCCCTGGGTTCTTGTACTGGCAGGCGCGGGTATCGGGGCGATGCTGGCCTTTTTGCGGCTGCCGGTGTTGGCCGTTGCCATCGGCCTTTACCTGCCCTTCACGCTGACAACGCCCATCATCGCAGGGGGGCTTGTCCGTCAGATTCTCAACTACCGGCAAAAAAAAGCGGCGGACAAGGCCGCCATGGAAGACAAGATCGAAAACGGAGTTCTCTACGCCTCGGGCCTGATCGCAGGAGAGGGGCTCGTGGGTATCCTCCTGGCTGTGTTCACCGTGCTGGGGGTTCAGCTCTCCCCCTTCGGCGGTTCCTCCCCACTGGGCCAGACGGTCACCTGTATCGCATTTTTATTGCTCATTTTAAGCGTCTTGAAATTCTCTCTATGGAGCAAAGACAAAAAGAAGGCAGAGCATGGCGATTCGAATTAAAAGCGGCAAGAACCTGATGGATTTTGTGCCGCGGCACAACCCCCGCTTCCCTGTGGAATCTGGAAAAGAGGGCAAGATTTGCATCCTCGTTCCGCGTGATAACCCAATAGAGAAAATCGTGCGTGTGTTCAGGAAAACCCCCGATTATCTCCGGGTAGATTTAGACGACTACGGGAGTTTTGTCTGGCGGTGCATCGATGGGCAGCGGGATATTCACGAGATCGGAAACCTGCTTTTGGCCGAATATGGGGAGAGCATCGAGCCGGTGTATGAGCGGCTTGGCCAATTTATGAACCTGCTGAAAAACAACAAGTTTATCACCTACCACTA
Source organism: Ruminococcaceae bacterium OttesenSCG-928-I18 (assembly GCA_030266325.1). Classification (GTDB taxonomy): domain Bacteria; phylum Bacillota; class Clostridia; order Oscillospirales; family Ruminococcaceae; genus JAAYCI01. The sequence continues at coordinate 40,929 of JAJDHT010000006.1, read as the reverse complement.
CAAAAAGTAAACCAAGATCTGCCGCACAGGCGGCAGGGGAAAAGACCGAGAAACCCTTCTTGAAAGAAGGGTTTCTCACTTCCCAAGAACTTTTATATTTTCTATTGACCATACCAGCGTTTCAAAAAGGCCAGGATATCTTCATACACTTCTTCGCGGTTCACCTCATTGAGCATCTCGTGACGACCGCCGGGGTAAAGCCTGTATTCAATGTGCTTCACCCCCGCCCCGCGCAGCCAGTCATACACCTTTTTCACCCCTTTTCCATGGTCGCCCACAGGGTCTTCGGCTCCCGAGAAAATCATGATGGGCATGGTTTTTTTGATCTGTACGGCCCAGGCCGGGCTACTCACCTCACGCAGAGCGCTGAACAGTTCATGGAACCCGCTGAGTGTAAAATGAAAGTTACAGTAGGGGTCGGACACATATTGGCGCACCACCTCAATATCGCTTGAGACCCAATCATAGCGCGTGCGTGGCTGCTGAATCTCGTTGAGGTAAGCGCCGAAGACAAGACCCTCCACAAACTTGGAGCGGTGCCTGTCCCCTCTCCATTTCATCATCGCTTTCGTGATGGCAACGCCTCCGCCCGCCATGGGGTTTGGGCCACCCGTTCCGCTGAGGATCAGCCCCTCGATGGTATCGGGCCATTGCACGGCATATTGGCGCGCAAAAAAACTGCCCATACTGTGCCCCAGCAGCACGACAGGCAGTTCGGGATACGCTTCCTTCGCCATTTGGTTCATGATTTTCAGGTCCCGAATGGCGAACCTGCGCGCTCCTTTTTCCCCAAAGTAGCCAAGGTCGTCCACACAGCCGGCCGAAGCGCCGTGCCCGATATGGTCGTTGCCGAAGACAACGACGCCATTTCTTGCGCAATACTCTGCAAAATGGGCATAGCGGCCCATATATTCACACATCCCGTGGGAGATTTGCAACAGGCAGAATGGCTCCACGTCGGGGTTTTCGAAAAAAACACCCGATATCACGCCCCTGCCGTCGGCCGACTCAAACCGTATGCCTCTTTTCTCGGTTGGCCGCAATTTCCAGCGCCTCCTCTCCCACGGCAATCTGTTTTATCTCCATATAGCTGCGTGCCTCATGCGTCGGCACAATATCGGTCGTATTTTCAGCCCCCGCAAGGTTATACCAGCAGGTGTCCAGCTTTGCGTTGTTGCCCCCCTTGATATCGGCGGCCAGGCTGTCCCCAATCACGAGTACCTTTTCCTTGTTTTTTACCCCCAGTTTTCGCAGCGCCGCATCGAAGAATTTCGGGGAAGGTTTGGTGACCCCCAGCTTCTCGCTCACGAACACTTCGTCGAAGTAGGGCAGCAACCCGCTTTTTTCCAGCCGGTTCATCTGCACCTTGCTGATGCCGTTCGTGATGGCGGCCAGGGTGGCGAACTCGGCAAGTTCCTCAAGCAGCTCGGCGGCCCCGGGAAAGGGCATGGCCGCCGCCGAAAGGTCCTTCATATACTCGTTGTTCAGCTTTACGGGGTCCCCCTCGGCCCCCAGTTCCTCGAGCAGCTGAACAAATCGCTGCAGCACCAGTTTGTCTTTTTTGATCTCCCCGCGCTCGAGTTTATCCCACATTTCCGCGTTGATTTTTGCATAGAGGGTTACGGTGTCTTCATCGTGGGGCAGGCCGGATTTCGTAAGCGTCGCCGCGATGGCTTCCCGCTCGGCGCTGCCAAAATCCAGCAAGGTCCCGTCCAAATCCATCAACAGGCAATTATAGTTTGCGTTCATCATGGGTTCTCTTCCTCCTAAAAAAGGCTGCCGATGGCCACGATGTGGGCCGCCAGGTCCTCGCGGTAATCTCCGTCTTTGGGGCGTAGGCTGTTCACGGTCACCCCTTCTTCCCCCGCGCGGTCCGTCGCATGCACAAACTTTCCGTCTCCCATATAGACCCCGGCAGACTCGCGGAAAAAGAGCACGTCGCCCTCGTCCAGCGCATCTCGCTTGACGGACCCGAGCGCCCCGCCCGGTTTTAAGAACACTTCGCGGGGAACACTGACCCCGTTGAGCAGGTAGGTCATGGCCACAAGGCCCGCGCCGTCGATTCCGAGGGGGCTGCGCCCACCCGTGCGGTAGGCCGCCCCGTTGTAGGACAATGCCGTCTCCACAAGGTTCCAGCGCATGTCCGCCTCGGAGAGGGTCTTCCAGTCGGCAATCACTTCCCCGAGATAGGAACTTCTGGTATACCCAACGCCTCCGTTGGCAAGACCCACCTTTACGAAACCTTCCCCCGCCGTGCCCAGCTGCACCAGGATTCCGCCCCTGGTGAGGGACGCCACCCTGGGCGCCGCGGTGGCGGGCTTTTTTTGCACGTCGATATAGGGGGCCAGCACCGTCACCTTGGGGTATTTCCGCCAGGCGGCCGCCACATCGGCATTCCTCTCGAGGCAGGCCAGCGGGGTGTACCCTTCCGTACCGTGCTCGGTGCGAAGATAACACCATCCCGTCTCCGACTCCTGGATGATCTGCACGGTCATCCCGTAGAGCACTTCATCAGTGCGCACGCTCTCTACACTCGGCCTCTCATATAAAGGGGCGATATCGGTAATTACATTTGAAAGTCCCATCCTGTTTCTCCTTTGGGGATATTTTTGCCTCTGTTCTGCCACGCTCACTTCCAGGGTTTCCAGCCCTGAGGCGTCGGCAAGGGAGGCGAAGGGGGCGTAGGTGCCGGGCTGGAGGCCAGCTTGATAAGCTGCTTCGCAAGGGTCTTTTTCTCGATATTGTCCCTGTCCAGCAGCAGCACACCCAGCTCTTCCGCCCTGTTTCGCAAGGCGGCGGTCTCCTTGCCCAGTTTTTGTGCCGTGACAACGGCGCTCCGCCCATAGTTGCCCGCAAATTTTTCTGCCAGTTGGTTCACCTCACACAGGGCCAGCGGGGAGGGCATACCCATTTTGCAGCTCACAAATACAGGCGTAACCCCTTTTACCAACAGTAGATCCACCTCATTTTTGGCCGTGTCCGCACCGCCCTCGACGCCGTCCCAGTCGATAATGACACTGCTGAGAACCTCGTGAAAAAAACCGGTTTTTCGCACCGTGACGTAACAGAACAACTCCAGCCACACCCCGGCGGATAAAAGCCACTTTTTCACAAGAGGGCTCTTGAAGGTGAAAAACACCCCTTTGCCGTCCAGGCTGTACTGGGTCAGCAGCCCTTTCTCCAAAAGCTGTTGCATCAGGGCAGGGTTATACTGAACCAGCAGCTTATCCCCGCGCATGGTTTTGGCGCCGCTCACCTCCAGCTGCTCGGGCCCTGTTCCCGAACAGCATACCTGCAGATAACTGACAAATTCTCCCCATGCTCTCGTGTTTTTCATCAGCATCTCGAAGACCGTGCGGATGTCTTCCTCCTCGGTCTGCTCCACCTGCTGGGGTAAAACATGGCCGTACCCATGCACGGCCGCGCCCGTGACCGAAAGCAGGTCTTCGGCGGAAAACCGCGGGATACGGAATTTCTTTTCGAACGTCTCACAATGCCGCAAGGGACAAAACCGTCCTCTGCGGATATCGATATAGAAGGCGGGCAAATCAAGGTCTGCACTGATGCTGCCCGCCAAAACCAGCATGAGGTCTCTGCCGCCCGTGAAGTCGAACACACAGCCCGGATAGTCGCGCACTACGGCAATCAAAGCCTTTCGCACCGCCCCCGGCTCTCTGGCGTCAAAGTAGTAAAAACGGGGCCTTGTGCGCAAACCTCGCCTTTTAAAAAAACGATAGACTGCCGATTCTTTGAAAAGGTTGCTGTCCCATTTGTCACAGAGGAAGACCGCAATCTCGGGTGCAAATATGGTCGCGCTCAGGACGTTCTTGATAGGCTCCCTGTCAAAAAGATTGACCAGAACGCGCAAAGCGCCACCCCCTCTCCAAACTTCTTTTTATTATATCCCAAGCGCCCTCAAATGGCAATCTTGGCGCAAGGCCGGGGAGTGTACCATCTTTTATCGGGTATATTTCATGTACCCTCCCTCTCACCTTCGGCGGGGAAGAGCACAAAAGCACTCTGTATTTTTCATTCCACACGAGTGGGGATGATACCCCGCTCCTTGTGGCACTCCCGCAAAGGCCATAGCAACCCTCAGGGATGTGCTTTGCCAAATACCTTACTTTATCGTATAATAGAGAGACAGGGAGGCGTGTTTTTGAACAATCTGGAGAACAAAAGGGCCTTTATCATCCATTTTCTCTATCTGGCCATCTGGGTAGGGCTTATCTATTTCGGCCTCAAATACCTCATGCCCTTTTTTGTCCCCTTCTTTATCGCCTATTTCATCGCCTTCCTGTTAAAGCCCCTGATCAATCTGATCAATAAAAAGCTCACTATCGATCGAAGGGTCGTTGCCATTGTCATCCTCACTCTGTTTTATCTCATCATCGGCTCGCTGATTGTATTGCTCGTGATGCGTATGGGCGGCTGGGCAGGGAGGTGGTTTTCGAACCTGCCGGGGTACTATGAAAACACCATAGAGCCCACCCTCGAGCGAGTGGGCACCACCTTGACAAGCCTTTCCCCCCAGGTTCCCAGCGGCGGGCCCGAACCCCTGCTTGCCTTGGGCGAAACCCTGACAAACGCCCTCTCCAGCATCATCAGCGCTATCTCGTCGGGCGTCGTGAATTTTATCACCGGTTTCGCGTCGCAGGTCCCTTTGTTTCTTGTGGCCTTTGTCATCACCATCATCTCGTCTTACTTTTTCACGATAGACTACAACCGCATTTCCTCTTTCATCCTGCGCCAGATGTCCAGCGAAGTGCGCCGCAGGTTCCTCATCATCAAGGATTTCATCATCAACGTCCTCTTTAAGTTTGGCCGCGCGTACCTGCTGATCATCAGCATCACTTTTGTAGAGGTATCCATCGGCCTGCTGATTTTGGGGGTAAAGTATCCCTTTGCCATTGCGCTTGTCACGGCGCTTGTGGATATCCTGCCCGTGCTGGGCACCGGCACCATCATGATTCCCTGGGCGGTCTTTTCTCTCATCAACGGAAACTACTTTTTGGGCATCGGGCTCATTATTCTGTACGCCGCCATCACGATCATCCGCCAGACGCTCGAGCCGCGCATCGTCGGCAGGCAGATCGGCCTCTACCCCCTGCTCACCTTGATTTGTATGTTTGTGGGCGCGCGCGTGTTTGGCATCTGGGGCCTGTTCGGTTTTCCCATCACGCTCGTGGTGCTCATCCACCTGAACCGGCGCGGGGAGATTCATCTGTTTAAAGAGTGACGACCCCAAAGAAAGAACCCCGGCGATATATGAAACGGCCAGGCAGAGGGCCTCTGCGTGACAAACCCAATAGAAAACGCCACATGGTGGCAACGACAGGAGAAAAAACTATGGAGAAAATGAAACTGGGCATCTTTGGCCCCGGCGTCATCGCCCGGGAGATGGCCAAGACCATCTCTCAGATGGACCATGTTGTCCCCTACGCCGTCGCCTCCCGCAGCAAAGAACGCGCCGAAGCTTTTGCGGCCGAATTCGGCTTCGAAAAAAGCTATGGCTCCTATCAAGCGCTCGCCGAGGACGAAGGCGTCGACCTTGTCTATATCGCGACCCCTCACTCCCACCACGCCGTACAGGCGGAGATGCTACTCGGCAACCACCGGCCCGTACTCTGTGAAAAAGCGTTCACGGTCAACGCGGCGCAGGCGGGCAATGTGCTGGCGCTTTCGGCAGAAAAAAACGTCTTTATCACGGAGGCCATCTGGCCGCGCTATATGCCCATGGCAAAATTGTTGCGCGAATTATTGGAAGACGGCGTCATTGGACGGCCCACCTGCATGACGGTGAATTTCGGCGGGCCGCTAAAGCATATCCAGCGCATGTATGACCCGAACCTCGCAGGCGGGGCACTGCTGGATCTTGGGGTCTATCCGCTCACCCTGGCCTCGATTGCCTTCGGTGATGAGATCGAACAGATCTCTACCAGCGCCACGCTGCTGGACAGCGGGGTGGACGGTATGGAGAACATCTGCCTTCACTATAAAGATGGTAAAATTGCCACGCTGCTGGCCGGTTTTTACAACGAATTTGAAAACAAGGCCGTCATCTTCGGTGAAGAGGGCCGCATCGAGGTGGAGGGAATCAACAACTACCAGAGCTTTCGTGTGCTCAAGCCCGATGGCACCGAGAAGGCACTTCACTTGGCGCCCCCTCAAATCACCGGGTACGAGTATGAGGTGCAGGCCTGCTATGACGCTTTACAGGAGGGCCGCCGGGAATGCCCCGAGATGCCGCACAGTGAGACCCTGTTTATGATGGAACTGATGGATAAAATACGCGCTGTTTGGGGCGTACGCTATCCCTTTGAGTAGACAATGCATACCCTTATCTTTTCCGAGAAAAAACCAAAACGCCTTGATGTTTTTCTGCTTGCGAACTGCCCCGGCCTCACCTTAGGGCAGCTGCATAAATATCTGAGGGAAAACAAAATCAAAACGAACGGCAAGAAGATGCCGCTCGCTACCCGGTTACTTCCGGGGGATGAGGTTTGCCTCTACCTGCCGACAGAGGTGGAAAAGACCCTCGGACAGGCAAAGAGGCAAGCCCCTCTGCCCACCGTTTTATTTGAGGATGAAAACCTGCTGGCGCTGGAAAAACCCGCCGGTCTGGTCAGTGCAGCGGAAGACACAAGGGAAGATTCCCTGCTTTCGAGGGCGAAGGCATACCTAGCATCCAAAGGGGATCGTACTTCTTTCCTGCGGCTCTGCCATCGGCTGGACACCGGCACGAGCGGTGTTATCCTGCTCGCCAAAAACAGGGCGTTTCTCTCCTTTACTGAAGCGTGCCTGCGTCACCGCACATTGGAGAAAACCTATCTCTGTGTCACCTACGGAACCCCGGCAGCACCGGCGGCTACGCTTAAGGCCTACCATACTAAGGATTCGGAAAAAGGGATCGTATTTGTGGAAAAGGAACCCTTTGCCCACGCCAAACCCATCACCACGGGCTACCGTGTCCTGGAAAGCCGGCCCCCGCTCGCCCTGCTGGAGGTCAAGCCACGCACAGGGCGCACCCACCAGATACGCGCCCACCTCGCGCTCGAGGGCACGCCCATTTTGGGAGACGCAAAATATGGACTTGTCCATGCCAACCGGCAATATCGGTGCCGGTATCAGTGTCTTTGCGCAAAACAGGTGTGTTTCCCCGGTGAATCCACCGGCGCTTTCCCACAGTATGCCGGTTTATGTATCTCCGCCGCAGACCCCTGGTTCCTCACCTTTTTCACCTAGACGTCCTGTTCCGTAAGCAAGGGAGCGCCCTCTTTTTGATGGGCGCTCCCTTGCTGTATCACACTCTATCTTTCGGGGATCAGCACCCCGTAACTACCGTCATTTCTCGCATACACCGCATTGATCTCGTTTGTATCCACATCCAGGTACAGGTAAAAACTGTGCCCCAGCATATTCATCTGCAAGATGGCCTCGTCCACTGTGGCGGGTTTCACCACAAAATGTTTTTCCCGGATCAGATGATAGTTGTCATCATCCTCCACCTCTTCATACTCTTCCATCGGCATGGGCCTGTGCAGTTTTTCCGACAGTTTTTTTCGGTTTTTTACGATGTTCTTCTGCAGCACATCGGCCGCCGCCTCAAAAGCGTCCTCCATCTGGTCGGCGCTGCGTTCGGCCCGTGCCACAAAACCGCTGTCCCGTACGGTGATCTCCACTTTTTGGAAATGTCTTTCCACCACCACCGTCACATGTGCCTCCGCATCCTCGTCAAAAAATTTGTCCAATTTACCAAGACGTTTTTCCACTTTTTCAACAAAGCTATCCTTCAGGTTGACCTTTCGTCCACTGCAGGTAATCTTCATGGTAGCATGCCTCCTCGTACGTCATTCGAAGGAAAGGGGTTCCTTTCACTTCGATATTATTATACCTTTTTACAGCCCATTTGTCTAAGGATTCACGCACTTTTACCGCAAAATTACGACATTTAGTGGAACCCCGAGTGAATGATTTTTCGATGAAAAGTCCTTTTCCGCAAAACGTCATATACATGGCCTTGCGACAAAAAAAGATGATGGGCGCAAACCCACCATCTTATCGCCACCTCTGCCACACAAAGCGATAGGGCTTTACCTGCGCTTCGAATAACCGCCGCCCCGGCGCGCTTCGGTCACGCGTTTCAAATCGCTGATCTTTTCTTCGCTTTGGGTTTTGAACTTCGCCATCATGTCCTCGAAAGACAATTCCCCCTGGGGCGCTTTGGCACGGGGCTGCCAAACTTTCCCGGTGTCTGCACGGGTAGGCCGCGGGGGTTTTTCCTGCGTTTTTTTGATAGAGAGGGCCACTTTCCCCTCCGGGCTGATGCTCAAAATTTTCACTTTGACCATCTGCCCTTCGCTGAGCACGTCCCCCAGTTCCTGGATATACTCGTTGCTCACTTCTGAGACATGAACCATACCCGTTGTCCCCTCGGGCAACAGAACAAACGCGCCAAATTTCTTAACCCCTGTGATTTTACCCTCTACAACACCGCCAACTTCGAGCTGCATCTGCCGCATGACCCTCCTGTTTTTTTGACAATCCTATAAAAACCTATATCGGGCCCTATTGGCCCGATATATCTACAAAAACACGCTCGTCCGGCCGGGCATACCCCATCTTTTCCCTGGCAATGCGCTCCACATAAGCGTCTTCATCGCCCGAGTCCATCAGCTGCTGCAGTTCCGCATTTTTGACGGTCTGCTGCTCTACCCTGGCCGTAACGGCATCCAGTTCGCGCTGCTTTTCTGCCACCTGCAGCTGCCCGCCAATAATAGACACCAGCAGGTATACCACACCGGCGGCCAATGCCAATTTGAAAAGGAGGGAACTCAATACGCCTTTTTCTTTTTTATCCTTCACAAGTTTCCGCATGAAATACCCTTTGTAAAAGAACGCGTATACACTAAAAATGACGAGCTATTTCTTGCATTATACAAAACCTTCTTTGAAAATGCAAGGTTTTTTGGCGTTTTGTTATTATTTAGTGACATCTGTGAATTCTCATGCAGTTGTTTTCAACGTTTTAACCCTCTGTTCCCTTTCTCTCCTCCAGAATCTCATACAGCTCCCGCGCCACATCCTTCCCCTTCGGCATTTCTGTTGACAATACGCGGGCTTTCACCTGCCGGTTCCCAAAGGAGATCTCAATCTCATCCCCCACTTTCACCGCATAGCTCGCCTTTACCTGCCGCCCATTCACCGAAATCCTCCCCGCATCCGCCACCTCGTTTGCCACACTGCGGCGTTTGATCAGCCGGGACACCTTTAAAAATTTATCAATTCTCATTTTCCACCTCTTTATCTTTAAAAACCTGTTTCTTGGACAGCACCCACTCATGGGCGCCTGCTTGTAGATAAAAAAACGGCCGCAATGCGGCCGTTTTTTTATCTACAAGCACAAAGCTTATTTCTTCTTTTTCGCAACGGCCTCTTTCAGGGCTTTGCCGGCTTTAAAAGCGGGAACCGTAGTCGCCGGGATTTTGATCTCCTCTTTGGTCTGGGGGTTACGGCCGGTACGGGCGGGGCGTTTACGGGTTTCGAACGTACCAAAACCAACGAGGGTAACCTTGTCACCTTTTTTCAGGGCACCGGTGACGGACTCGAGCACTGCGTTGACTGCCTTGTCGGCGTCTTTTTTGGTCAAACCAGCGCTGTCTGCTACTTTTGCTACAAGATCTGTTTTTGTCATTTGAAATACCTCCGAATTCTATTTGTCAGAGCTGCCTCTGTGGGAACCTAATTGTATTCCCCACCAGTGGGGATCTAATACCCCGCCCTTCGGGGCGGACTTATCGGTCCGTGACGCCGATACCCCGTAGCCCAGCTGCGGGGAGTGCGCTTCATTCCTGGGCTTTTGCCTCGCGCCAATAGGCGTCCAGCTGTTCTTCACTCAGCTGCGTGGGGTCCAGGCCATCCCGCTGCGCCAGTTCCTCCACACGCTTTACCCTGTCTGCAAAACGGTTCGCACTTTGAGACAAAACCTCTTCTGCATCCGCATGAAGCTCACGCGAGACATTGACAGCGCTGAACAACACATCTCCCATCTCGTGGTCGATCTCTCGTCCCAAGCGAATGGCCTCTTTCAGTTCCGCCACTTCGCTTTCTAAATCATCCAGTGCCCCGTTGGCGTCTTTGTAAGTGAAGCCAAAATCCAAGGCACGTTTTTGCAGTTTGGTGCTGCGCATCAAGGCGGGCAGGCTGTTGGGCACGCTGTCCAGCCTGTCTTTCGCACTTTGCCGGCCCTTTTCGCTGTTTTTCAGGTTCTCCCAGTTGGCCAATACCTGCGGGGAGGAGAGGTCCTGCCGGGCATCAAACACATGTGGATGCCTGTAAATCAACTTTTTGCAGATGCCGTCACAGACATCGTCGAACGTGAAATGCCCCGCCTCTTCTTCCATCCGGGTATGTAGAAGGATTTGAAGCAGCAAATCCCCCAGTTCTTCACATAACAGATCCGTGTCCTTTTGGTCGATCGCGTCCGCCACTTCGTAGGTCTCTTCAATCAGGTTCTTGCGAATCGACTCATGGGTCTGTTCACGGTCCCACGGGCAACCTCCCGGCTCTCGCAGCAGACGCACGATATTCACAAGGTCCTGTATCGTATAGTGGCTTTTGGGTACAAAGTCCATATTTCACCCCTGAGAGACGTTACGCGTCACCCCCCGCGGAGCGCGACCATGACTATTCTAACGCATAAAGCTGCACATTTCAAGGCTTTTCGCAGATTTCCCGGCACAAAACCTCGTTTTGGAAACGTCTAGGGGTGTTTTGGCCCTTTCATGAGCACCGTGGCTTTGCTATTCGGATAATTTCGCCCCGCAGCGGCGACAAAACATCGCATCCCCCATGCCCTCCGCGCCACAGGAAGGGCATTCATGCACCTGTACCGCCACCGTCTCGGTAGGCTGCAGAAATTCAATCTGCGCCTTCAGTTCATCGATCTCATTGATGTAGTGCTCCACCATCGGCTGGTTTTCCTGTCCGGTTTTGTGAAGCATGTACACAAGCGCCCCCAGCTGCTTTTGGGCTTTCGAAAGCTTCTGCTGCAGGGTATACAGCTCCATCTTGTCCTTGCCGCGCTCCACCACCGTAGAGGTGGCTCTTGCCGCCTTGTCTGCCACGCGCCCGGCCACGTCCATAATTCTGTCCAGTTCCTGTTTCATATTCCGGCCTCCTTAAGTGCCACTGACGATTCGTTTGCTTACCCGATAAACTCCCGCAGCATGGACTGCGGCGGTATGTACTTGTCTGTAATGGCGGCGCAGAGGGAAAACCGCTCTGCGAGGCTGTCCAGTTGCCGGCCATGCACGGTATCGCCCAGAGTGCCCTGCATATTGACAATGTAAGGCGCCAACACGCATATCTCATAACTGAACGACGTGTCGAGCAAGAGGTCCGCATAGGATTTGAAGCTCTTGATATACATGTCTTCGCCCTCGCAGACGAGCGGCCACATCTGCACGGTTTTTTCCAAGCTGTGTCCACGAAATTTGTTGTCCCGCACAAGGCGCCTGGCCAAACGGATGTCGCGCGTGGGTAAAAAGCGCTGGCCCCCGTGCGAATACTCCTCCCGCAGCCCCGCATAGATTTTGTACACGCTTCCCTCGGGCAGCACACTGGTAAGCAGGGGGTTTAGGGCATGGATGCCCTCCACGATCACGATTCCCCCCTGCAGCTCGATCCGGTTTCGCTCTTCACGCCGCCGTTCGCTTTTAAAATCAAACTCGGGGAAATCGGATGCTCCTGTCTCAATCAGTTCCAACAGGCAGCGGTGTATCTCCCCGATATCAAGCGCTTCCACATTCTCATAGTCTTTCGTGCCGTCGGGCAGGCGGGGATACTCCTCAATGTCTTTGTAAAAATCATCGAGGCTGACCACGACCGAATGCGTGCCCGAGCGCGCCAGGGCGTCTTTCAGTTTATAGGCGGTCGTCGTTTTGCCTGAGGCGGACGGGCCGGTCAGCATGACCAATTTGCAGTCCGAGCCCTTGGATTCGGCCGCCGCGGCGATCACCCGGCTCTCATATTCGATTTCACAGTGGCAGACGAAGGACGACGGTGTCTCCGCCGCCGTGTTGATCAGGCCGATTTCAACGAGCCGCTTGGGTATCCAAAATGCGGGCATAACTCTCTTCCACTCCTCTTTTCCGCTGTAGCACCTTTGGGAATTGCCTCAGGTACTCCAGCGGATATTTATCGTTGTACGTCCGTTTGATGATCCCACCCTGCTGGGACACCAGTTTTGTCACACCGCCGGCGCCCACGCTCAGGATGCTCTGCACCTCTTCCATGATCAAGATGTTGTAAAGGCACTCCATTCCGGGCTTTGCCCATCCCGTGTTCTCCAGGTTGTCGGGTGTGCCCTTTTGCCGGTAAAGATAGTAGGGGCGGTATCCCGCCCGCTCCAGCAAGGGGTAGGCTGTCTGCAGCATCTGCGGGGCATTCGTGCCGCCGCTTCCCCTCTCCCCCGAGAGGTGGGAACCTTTTTTTAATGTGAGGGTGTGAACCGTCAGGTTGGCCGGCGCAAGGCGCAGTAGCTCTTGCAGCGTATTGTGAAATGTCTCGGCCGTGTCTTCGGGCAGGCCGGCAATCACATCCATGTTGACATTTTCGTGTCCCGCTCGCAAGGCATCTTCATAACATCGCAGGATATCTGCCGCCTTATGCCTTCTCCCTATGGCCGAGAGCACTTTGTCCGACATGCTTTGGGGGTTGATGGAAACCCTGCTCACCCCATATTGTTTTAAAAGAAGCAGTTTTTCAAAGCTCGTGCAGTCGGGCCGGCCGGCCTCTACAGTGTACTCTCTCACAAAAGAAAGGTCAAAGTGGCTGCCGATGGAGAAAAGTAGTTTTTCCAGCTGCTTCTCGCGCAGCGCCGTGGGCGTTCCCCCGCCCACATATACAGTACGCAATGTGAGGCCCAGGTTTTTCACGATTTTACCCGTCTGGGCAAGTTCTTCGTCCAGCCGCTCAAGATAAGGCTCTGTCAAAGCCCCTTGCCGCTCAATAGATTGGGAGACAAAACTGCAATAACTGCACCTTGTGGGGCAAAAGGGAATCGACACATACAAACTGCACTCATCGGGGGCATTCTCTTGTAAAAACGGGCGCTGCACTGTCGCCACCTCGGCGGCCAGATGGTATTTTTCGGGGCTCACGTCGTACCCCTGCACCAGATACTCCCGGGCCGCCGCGCTGCCAACCTGCGTCTGCTTGTTGCGCAAAAGGCGCACAGGGCGTACCCCTGTCAGCATACCCCAGGGCGGGCGAAAGGCCGTCTTTTGCACCAGCAGGTCATAGACCATGCGCGCAAGAATCCGCTTTGCCTGCCTTTCATCGGCCGGTTTTGCCCGCCATTCGGCCCGGCATTCCCCCCCGATTCGAAAGCCCGCCGCCAGCTTGTTTTTTCCGATGCGGGCATACACCAGTTCTCCACAGGCCCGCTTTTGGTCCGTAGCGGTCTTGTTCGCCATCGGGTAAAACACGCGCACCAGGTTTTCAATCTCATACCCCGAGGGCATACCCCTGGTGTAAATTCCCGGGCTGATCATAGGTCCCGCAGGTAACGGTTATACTTCTTTTCCCTTTCCATCGTGGAAAACTCCTCATGGCCCGGCAACACCTGCAAGTCCTCGGTGATGGCCTCTTTTAGTTTTTTCAGGCTCTGCATCATGGCATCCATATCCCCGCCGGCCAGGTCGGTGCGGCCGATGTCCCCGGCGAAAAGCGTGTCGCCCGAAAACAGCATATCGCCACATCGGATGCAGGTGGAACCCGGTGTGTGCCCGGGCGTAAAGATGGTTTGAAAGCACATATCATCCACTTCAATCGTGCCGAAATCCTCAAACAATACGTCGGGGGCCGGACGGTATTTACGCACGTCCCCCTCGTTCATGTACACCTTGGCCCCGTACTTTTCGCGCAGCTGCTCCACGGCACCGATATGGTCGGGATGCCCATGTGTCAAAAGGATATGGGTCAGGCTCGCCCCTTCCTCCTCGAGTGCTTCGATAAATTTCTGCGCGTCCGCCGCCGGGTCGATCGCCACCGCATGGTTTTGTTCCCCGATCAGCAAAAAACAGTTCGTGTGCAGGGGGGCCTCCCCTATGATGTGAATCACTTTCATAAAACACCTCGGTTGCCTTTTGTTATGATGTGCATCGTTTTCTATTTTTTCTCCCACTCGTCGGTGTCCAAAATCAGGGTCACCGGCCCGTCGTTGACAAGTTCCACTTCCATATGGGCGCCAAACTCGCCGGTCTCAATGCCTGCAAGACCCTGCTGCCGCATACACCCGACGAACGCCTCGTAACAGTCTACACTCAGCGGCGGTTTTGCCGCGGCGGCGAAGGAGGGGCGCTTGCCCTTTTTTGTGTCTGCATACAAAGTAAAGTTCGAGATGACCAAGGCCTCATACCCAAGCTCAACCGCACTGCGGTTCATCTTGCCTTCGGCATCTTCGAAGATACGAAGATGGGCACATTTTTCGGCCATTTTTTTGCATTTGGCCACTTCGTCCCCCTCGCGAACCCCCAGGAAAATAAGGAGTCCCGGGCCTATTTTGCGCGCGGGCTGCGCCTCGAGCAAAACCGCCGCCTTTTTTACCCTCTGTACCACTGCACGCATCCGCTCAACTCCTCGTGATATCCGTCACATTCTTTACCTTGCCCAGCCGCTTGACCACCCGGTTGAGGTGCTCGGTGTTTTGTATCCCGATCGTAACGCTCATGGCCGCACGGTCGTCGGAAGTGGTGCGCGCATTGATGGCGTATACGGGCACATGCATCTCGGCCAAAACGCTCGAAATATCAAGAAAGAGGCGGTCGCGGTCAAGCGCATGTACTTCCAGGGTGGATTTGAAACTCTCGTGCACACCGTCTGCCCAGCGGGCGTGCAGCCAGCGGGGGGAGTGCTCGGCCCCGGCCGCATTGCGGCAGTCCATCTTATGGATAGACACACCGTACCCCCGTGTGATAAAACCCACAATCTCATCGCCCGGCAGCGGGTTGCAGCACTTGGCAAACTTCACCAACACGTCGTCCAGCCCCTCCACGATGACCCCTTCGTTGGCCTGCTGTTTGCGGGGCTGGAGCGGGATATCAAAGGTGGAGACGGGGTCGTTGCCCTTTACCAGTTTATTGTATTCCTCTTTTACCTTGGGCATCAGCCGGCTGATCTGCAGCCCCCCATACCCGATCGCCGCATACATCTCCTCAGGGCTGTTCATCCTCTGCCGCTTGGCAATGGTCTGCATGAACTCTTCATAATGGTCCTGCGGGATGGAGATCATGTTCCTGCGCATCTCTTTGTCCAGTGCCGCCTTACCCTCGACGATGTTTTCCTCTTTGCGCTCTTTTTTAAACCAGTTGCGAATCTTGCTCTTGGCCTCGCTCGTCGTGACGATGTTCAGCCAGTCCCGGCTCGGCCCCTTCGATTCAGACCCCGTCAACACTTCGATGACCTCTCCGGTCGCCACCTTGTGGTCGATCGGCACGATACGCCCGTTCACCTTGGCCCCGATCATGCGGTTGCCCACCGCACTGTGGATCGCATAGGCAAAATCAATGACCGTTGCGCCCAGGGGCAGGTCGATCACATCCCCTTTGGGTGTGAACGCAAAGACCTCCTCGGGTAATAGCTCTTGTTTGATGTCCCGCAAAAGATCCCGGCTGTCTTCGGCATCCCGCTGGCTCTCCAACAATTGGCGCACCCAAGCCAGGCGTTCCTCCAGCTTGTCCTGCCCCTGTACGCCCGCTTTGTACTTCCAGTGGGCCGCCACGCCGTACTCCGCCACCTGGTCCATCTCATGGGTGCGAATCTGCACCTCGAAGGCGACGCCCTCATGGCTGATCAGCGTCGTATGCAGGGACTGGTACATGTTGGGTTTCGGTGTGGAAATATAATCCTTAAACCGGTTGGGCAGGGGGTGATAGAGGTCGTGCACCACCCCGAGTGCCGCATAGCATTCGGGGATGGTGTCCAGGATGACACGGATGGCATAGATGTCGTAGATCTCCTCAAAATCCCGGTTTTGGACATACATCTTCCGGTAGATGCTGTAGATGCTCTTCACCCGGCTGCGGATATCTGCATCCGACAACTCGTTCTCATCCAGATGCTTTTCAATCACATCGGCGATATGCTGCACAAATTCACGGGCATTCGTCTCTTTCCCAATCAGCCCCATGATCTCCTCATAGGCCACGGGGTCGAGGTAGTAAAGGCTGATGTCCTCAAGCTCTTCCTTGATGCCGGCGATCCCAAGCCGGTGTGCGATGGGCGCATAGACCTCCATGGTCTCGAGCGACTTGTCCCTGCGCTTTTGTTCGGGCCAGGCCGAGGCGGTCCGCATGTTGTGCAGCCTGTCGCACAACTTGATCAGCATGACCCGCACGTCTTTGCTCATGGCCAGCAGCATTTTGCGCAGGTTTTCCGCCTGTTCTTCCTCCATCGAAGAAAAGGTGATGCGCCCAAGTTTCGTCACGCCGTCCACAAGCAGGGCCACGTCCTCGCCGAACTCGTGCTCAATGCGCTCGAGCGGAACGTCGGTGTCCTCCACCACGTCGTGCAAGATGGCCGCCGTCAGGCATTCGGTGTCCAGCCCAAGGTCCAGCAGGATGGCCGCCACGCTGAGCGGATGGGTGATGTAGGGCTCCCCGCTGCGGCGGTTTTGGCCCACATGGGCGGCCTCCGCCAGGGCGTATGCCTTGTCAATCATGTCGATGTCGTAATGTCTGCCGGATTCACGCACCATCTCCATAAACTGCCGGTAGGTGACGGGTTTTTGTTCTATTTCCGCCATCAGGACACCTCCAGTTTACGCAGCAATGTGCTGTCTCTCAGATCTTTTTTTTCCTTTACCTGCGCCAGCACAAACCGACCCTTATTTTTATCGCGGCTCACAAGGCCCAGCTCCTCCAGCGCAGCCAACGCCGACAGGATCCTGCCGGTCCTGTCTTCGCCCAGCCTGGCTATCAGCGGCCGCAGATCCATAAAAGAGACGCCCTCCGGTTCGTCCCGTAACGCGCGGTAGACGGCAGCCGTCTCCTCCCGGCTGGGGAAAAGCGTTTCCCGCTGCGTATCGCTGAGCTCACAGCCGCTGGAAAACAGCTCAAACAGGGCGCTCTGCTCCACATGTTGTCCCCCCATCCCCGCAGGGCGCAACTCCACAACCCTTGCAGACACCTGAGGCTCGTATTTGCCCTCATAGACAGACAAGGTGACAAGGGCGTCCACCCTGTCGCCCGGCTTATAGGCAAGGAGCTGCGGGCTCACCCCGAAGTAAACCGCCAGCAGGCTTTCTTCCCCGCTTTGCAGGCGCAGCCGGCAGTGCTTGCCTTCGCTGATGGGGTACACTGCCTCGAGCTGTACATTTTCCAAAAAGAATTTGGGGGTGGGGTTCCCGCTGCCAAAAGGCGCCAGTTTTTCCAGCTCCCGCACCGCCTCGATATGCAGACCGACCAGTGCAAGCGGCGCGTCCGCCTTCAATACCGGCACCACCGGCTCGGGGCACTGTTTTTGGGCACATTCGTTAATCCGGCGGCGGAATGCCTCCAGGTTTTTCCGGGGGATGGATAACCCCGCCGCCAGATCGTGCCCACCATATCTCGTCAGCAGATCCTCACAGGCGGAGATGGCCGTGTGCAGGGAAAACCCGTGTAAACTTCTTCCCGAGCCCCGCCCCTCTTCGCCCTCAAGCGTGATGATGATCGCCGGTTTCGCATATCGGTCCACAAGGCGGCTGGAGACAATTCCAATGACGCCCTGGTGCCAGCCGTCCCCCCAAACCACAAGCACCCGCGCGCGCTGCAGTTCGGGGTCGTTGTCCACCTGTTGCGTAATTTCTGAGAGAATTTCCTGTTCCGCTTTTTGGCGTGCCGTGTTTTGGGCTAGCAGCCCCTCCAAGATGGGTTGCGCCTGCTCCTCGCTTTCGGCCAACAGCAGGTCGAGGGCATCGGTTGGGTCGTCCATCCGCCCCGCCGCATTCAGCCTGGGCGCGAGGCCGTAGGAGATGTTTTCGGCCGTCACGGCCTTATCCTTCCACCCACAGCGTTCAATCAGTGCGGAAAGGCCGGGGTGCTGGGTGTCCTGCAACACTTCGAGGCCGCTTTTCACAAGCGCCCTGTTGACACCGGTCAGTTTCATCACATCCGCCACCGTACCCACCGCCACCAGATCCCCAAAATGGGAGATCAGTTCCTCCGGGGGGCACTCCTCCAGTGCCGCCACCAACATGAAGGCGACCCCCACACCCGAAAGGATGCCAAACACGCTCTCATCTTCTTCCAGGCAGGGGTTCACAAGCGCCGCCACCTCGGGCAGGGTATCGGGCGGCAGGTGGTGGTCGGTCATGACGATATCCACCCCCAGCTCTTTCGCGCGCTGCGCCGCTTCCAACGCCGAGGTCCCGTTGTCCACGGTGATGATCAGCGTAATGCCTCGCTGGGCAACCTGCTCCACCACCGAGGGCACCAGGCCATAATCATCCACGCTGCGGCTGGGCAGTTTGTAATAGACCTGCGCCCCCAGGGACTCAAGGTAGGTGTACAGCAGGGTGGTGGCCGTGATGCCGTCCACATCATAGTCTCCATAAATCACCATGGGCTCGTCCTCGGACACCGCCCGGCGGATCCTCTGCACGGCCCGGTCCATCTCTCGCATGCGCATCGGGTCCGGGAAGGAAAACCCCTCCTCTAATAAAGCGGCGGCGCTTTCGGACGTATGCCCGCGCGAAGCCAGCACATCCCCAAGCAGCCCGCCCACGCCCAGCTTTCCGCTGAGCTCGCGGGTTTTCTCCTTTTCGGGCCGGTTGACCTGCCACTTTTTGTATAGCATCACAGCACCTCCCTTCTCCCTGCGGAATATGTTTGTCCCTTTAGTCGGGACGGAATGTTTGGATGATCGCGCGTGCGGTCCTTATCCCGTCCACAGCGGCGCTCATGATGCCCCCCGCATAGCCGGCGCCTTCGCCGCAGGGCCACAATCCCTTTGTGGAAAGGCTCTGTCCCTCTTCGTCGCGCGGGATGCGTACCGCAGAGGATGTCCGCGTTTCAAGGCCCGTGAGCACCGCCTCTTTTGCGTCAAAACCCGGCAGCCTGCGCCCAAAAAGCCGAAGGCCCCCCCGCAGTGCCTCTGTGATATCCCCCGGCAGCAGGGCACCCAGGTCGGCGCCCCGCACCCCCCGGGGGTAACTGGGCTGTACACGCCCAATGTGAAGCACGCCCTCTCCCTGCAAAAAACCGTCCAGCGTGCAGGCCGGCGCCGTAAAACGACCCCCGCCCGCGGCATACGCTGCCTCTTCCAGGGTTTTCTGAAATGCCATCGCACGGAAAGGGTCCGCGCCAAACTCCGCGGGCGACACGCCTGCCACGACGGCGCTGTTCGCGTTTTTCCCGTCCCGCGCATGCCGGCTCATGCCGTTTGTCACCACTCCGCCCGGTTCCGATGCGGCCGCCACGACGCTGCCGCCGGGGCACATGCAAAAAGTGTACACACCGCGGCCCTCCACCTTGGCCGAAAGCTGGTATTCTCCCGGCGGAAGCGCCGGATGCCCCGCCGCCTCATGGTACAGACCTTTGTCGATTTCACTTTGCAAATGTTCGATGCGGAACCCCACCGAAAATGGTTTGGCTTCCAGCACGGTTTCCCCCTTGTGCAGCCAGCCGTAAACATCACGCGCCGAATGTCCCGTGGCCAGAACCAAAACGCCGCAGGGCAGCTTTCCGCAATCGGTCAGAAGGCCGCGCAAGGCGTCTTTCTCTGTGTCCAGTCCCGTCAGTTTCGTCTCGAAACAGATTTTGCCGCCCCTCTCGACAATCCGGTTGCGAAGCCTGACAAAAATCTCCTGCAACAGGTCCGTGCCGATATGGGGTTTTGCCCTGTAGGCAATTTCTTCGGGCGCGCCCGCCTGCAGCAGGTGCTCCATCACTCTTTGGCAAAGGGGGTCCCGTATTCTCGTTGTCAGCTTGCCGTCGGAAAAGGTGCCCGCCCCGCCCTCTCCAAACTGGAGATTGGCCTCTGTGTCCAACTCGCCGGTCTCTTCGAAATGCTTGACCGCGCTGCGACGTTTGTGCATCTCGGGGCCGCGTTCGATTACCCGCGGGAAGAAACCGGCCTCCGCCAGCTCCAGGGCGGCAAACAGGCCCGCCGGGCCCAGCCCACACACCACCACCGGCCCGGGCAGCGGGCGGCTGCCTGTAACACACTTATAAACCAGCGTGCCGGCCACCTGCACCGAAGGGTCAACGCCCACATAGCAGGCCTCTTTTTCCCTCTCCCGCAGCGTGAGTGCCACCGTGCAGACAAAATGGGGCTTTCCCCGCCGGGCATCGACGCTGATTTTGTGTAAATAGGTTTTTTCCACCTGCGCAGGAGGACAGCCCAGCTGCGCTATGGCCTTGTCCGTGGCCGCCTGCAATGGCTCCTGCAAACCGAGCCGTACCTGGTGCACCAATATCATTGGCTAACCTCAATATTGCATACCACCGAATAATGCCCCGAAGCAAAGACCCTGTTTTTACTCGGCACAAGCACCCGCGCCGGTATGGTCTGCTGGCCGCTGCGCGACGTCGTCAAATCGAAGGCGTCGATTTCCACGACAATATTTTCGGGCAGCAGATCCTCCAGCTGATCTTCGGGGCCCACCAGGGTGACGGTCATGCTCTCGCTGATGGGGTAAAGCTCTACACTGGCGGGTACGTTCACGGTTCTCAGGTTGCTCACTTCGAACGTCTTTTCCACAAGACCGCTCGAGTCAAACCGCACCACCACCTGCTGCAGGGGGTCCCGGCTGCGCACGCCTTCGGGCAGTTCCACCACCACAGGGTCCGACTCCCAGCCTACGCCCAGGTCTGCCAGGTCCAGTTCAGTGATGAGATAGGGGTTGGACATGCTGGCCAGCGCCTGGGAGGATCCCACCACCTGAATCGACTCGGTGGAGAGGGAGAGTAAACTGTGCACCCACTCGGTGTCAAAACCTGTGGGCACACCCGCCAGCCCCACGTCCAGGTCCAGGGTCATAATCTCCAGGATCGGGATGGTCACCTCCACGGTATCCACCGGCGAAAGAGTCAGTTGCTCCGACACGATCTCTTCCCCGTTCGCATCCAGCAGTACCAGCGGGACGTTGTATGTCTTTGTGTCGATCAGTTCCTCTTCCTCGGTTATGACGGCGGCCACCTGCGCAACACGCGCCACCTCACTGGCGGGGCCCGTCAAGGTCACGTTCTCCACCGAGAGGTTCGGCTCGTCGCGGAAAAAGCCCGATGCGGCCGTCACATGCTCGGCCAGCACATTGACGGAAAACGGTTTGTTTTCCACCTCTTCAAAGGTCAGGGTAATGGTGGTCGTAGGCGATTTCCGAAAAGAGTGCTCGTTGTTTTTAAGCGTCCAGTCGATAATAGAGTAGTTGCCTGAGGTCACCTTTTCCGCTTTTAGGGGGATCACATGGGTGCCGGGGCCCGTGACGGCGCTATAGTCGGGATACACCGTCACATCCGTGTTCGAAAACCCGCTGATCAAAGACCCGTCTCCGCTCACCATCACGTCGGCATAAGACATGTTGCGCAGGTCACTCACGATTTGCAGATCCCGGTTTTGGTAGTCTTCCGCCCGCTTTTGGAAATCGATGCTCACATTGGGAATGGTCACGGTCTGCCCGGGGTTGATAAACCCCGCCACGACGATCCAGCTCAGTACGGCCAAGAGGAAGGCAACGAGAAGCACCACCCTTTTGTCGTCAAAAAGGCGGCGGCGTTTAGTGTCTTTCTTCATTTACGCCTCCCTCCTTCCGTTTGAAAAAGCGGGGTTTTTTCTCTGTGTTTTCAGGCGGTATGATGTCGCTCACCAGCATATTAAACAGGTTCTGCCTGTCCAGCCGGCGGATCATGACGCCGCTTTTCGCCAGGGAGATAATGCCCGTCTCTTCGCTCACCACAATGACAATGGCATCCGAGTTTTCGCTCATTCCCAGCGCCGAGCGGTGGCGTGTTCCCAGGTCCTTGCTGAGCTCCAGGTTATTTGACAGCGGCAAAAAACAGCCTGCGGCCTCAATACGCCCGTCGCGCACGATCATCGCGCCGTCGTGCAGCGGGGTGCCCTCAAAGAAAATGGTCTCGATCATCTCAATATTGGGGTCGCACCGCAGCAGAGTACCCGTACGTATCACCTCTATCAGGTTTGTGTTGCGCTCCATGACAATGATGGCCCCCGTGCGTTCCTCGGCCATGCGCTCAGAGGCGTCGCACACCGCTACAATGGCATTTTGCCACCTGGCCCTGGCCGTGTTCCCCATGGGTTGATGCCTAAAAATGCGCGCAAAAAAGGAATTGACCCCTCCCACCTGCTCGATGGCACGGCGGAGCTCCGGCTGGAAGATGACGGCCAACACCACGATGCCGAAGCTCATGATAGACTCCAGCACAAACTTCATCGTGCGCATGTCCGCCACCGCCACGATGGCATAGAACAAGAGCAGAAGGCAGATGCCTTTCGCAATCTGGGAGGCTCTGGTATTGCGCACCAGAATGATGAGCTCATAGATCAGAAAAGTGGCTAGCAGCACATCCAGAATATCGCCAATTTGCAGTTCCCTGAAAAGCAGCGCCAGCTGGCCCCAGAAATTATTGAACGTATTACTGATCACATCATTCACGGGGCCACCTTCTTTCCTAATTCTGTCCAGACACTTCAGTATATCATAAAAAAACGGCTAACTCAAACAAGAGCCGCCGCCTGTAAATGTTCTGTAAAGGTTCTGTCACATTACGCGCCCTGCAGCATGACAACACAGTGCGCGGCAATCCCCTCCCGGCGTCCTGTAAACCCCAGCCCCTCTTCCGTGGTCGCCTTGATGCTCGTGCAATCCATCTCCAAACCTATGGCTCGTGCCAGGTTCCGCCGCATGGCGGGAATATGGGGAGCCAGTTTGGGGCTCTCACACAGGAGGGTCGCATCCAGGTTTTGCACCACATAACCCTCCTGACGCACCTTGTCCACGGTCAGCTCCAGCAGTCGCAGGCTGTTTGCGTCCTTAAAGCTCTGGTCGGTGGCGGGGAAGTGCACGCCGATATCGCCCAGGGCCACCGCACCCAATATGGCGTCCATCACCGCGTGGCACAGCACGTCTGCGTCGGAATGCCCCAAAAGCCCCTTTGTGTCGGGAATTTCCACGCCTCCCAAAACCAGCTTCCTGCCGCTCACCAGCCTGTGCACGTCATAGCCGTGCCCAACCCGTAAGCTTTTCGCCTCCATGTCCTTTCGCAGATCCTCCTGCGTGGTGATCTTCCGGTTCGACGCCTCCCCCTCTACGAGGATCACCGGCCGCCCCACTCGCTCCATCACCATACAATCGTCCGTCATCTGCAAATACGCCTCTTTGGGCACCTCGTCCAGCGCCTGCGTGAACGCCTCCCGGTCAAATACCTGTGGGGTCTGTACCGCAGCCAGCTTTTCGCGCGGTACGGTCTTCGCCACAAAGCCCTCCTGTGCTTCTTTTACGGTGTCCCGTATCGGAAGGCCCGGGGCGGCTGCACCCACTTTCTCCCCCGCTTCTATCACACGGGAGATCAGCTCATCGGTCACAAAGGGCCGCGCGGCGTCGTGAATGGCCACAAGAGCGGCCCCCTGCGCCGCCTCTACCCCCGCCTTAACCGAATCCGTCCGCGTTTGCCCCCCAGGCACAATGACATAGGGTTTTTTGAAGCGATGGTTTTTCAAAAGCGCCTGCACCTGTGGAAGGTTCTCCCCCGCCACTAGAACGACCTCGTCAAGATAGGCGTTGGCCATCAGTTTTTCCATAGAAAGCAGCAAAATCTCTCTGCCGCCAATTTTATAGAACAGTTTGTCAAAACCCATACGCATCGAGCGCCCCGCGGCCACGAGGACACCTGTCACCTTTTTTCCATGTATCATACCAAAGCATTCCTCTCTTCACCAAACCTGTCCTGCCTTCTATTATACCTAAACAAACCCCGAATATCCAGCGCAGAGCCATCCGGCGATTGTCCCAAATGCGTTTTTAATGAAAATACAGAAGGTTTTCATGTGTCCTCCTCCCGCGGCCCGGCACCTGCCGAACGGGGAGTGTCCCAAGGGCGTTTTGAATAGACTACCCAAAAAGTTCTGGTGCCTTTCCCCCGCCGGAGGCGGGGGAAAAGGCAGAAAAAACTTCGATAAACAACGTGGCGGGGCACTCCCTGCCGAACACCTTCGCTTGCAAATTAGACCAATATGGTATACATTATAGATTAGACCCTCCTTCGCCCATTCATTTAGCCTATCATCATTGAGGAAGCGTATGTCCACAGAAAAATTTGAAGTGAGCGGCATGAGTTGCTCCGCCTGTGCCACACACATCGAAAAAGCCGTAGGCAAGCTGCCCGGCGTCGAAAAAGTCGAGGTCAACCTGCTGGGCAATTCGATGACCGCCCGCTTTGACGAGCAAAAACTCGGCGCTGACGATATTACAAAGGCCGTGGCCGAGGCGGGGTACGGCGCACATCTGCTCGAAACAAAAACGCATACCGGCGCGAAGAGTGCAAAAAAACCCGAAAACCCCGCCCTTGCCGAGATTTCCGGCATGAAACGGCGCCTTATCTGGTCGTTTGTCTTTCTGCTGCCCCTCATGTATGTCAGCATGGGGCATATGATCGGCCTGCCCCTTCCCAGCTTTTTGCTGGGCGTGGAAAACGCCGTTTCTTTCGCCCTCACTCAATTTCTGCTCACCCTTCCCATCGTGCTGATCAACCATAAATACTTCACCGGCGGTTTCCGGGCGCTGAAAAACCGCGCCCCCAATATGGATAGCCTCATCGCCCTCGGCGCTTCGGCTTCGCTGGGCTACGGTGTTTTTGCCCTTTACCGTATGGGCTGGGCCCTGGGGCATGGGGTGCCGCAGGTGGCACAGCACTACCTGCACGAGCTGTATTTCGAGAGTGCGGCCATGATCCTGACTCTGATCACCCTCGGCAAGACGCTCGAAGCCATCAGTAAAGGCCGTACGGGCTCCGCGCTGTCCGCCCTTTTGGACCTCTCGCCCAAAACCGCCCTGCTTGTAAAAGAAAACACCGAAACCGAGGTACCCATCGAGCAGGTGCAGCCCGGGGACGTTTTGGCGGTCCGCCCCGGGGCGCGCGTCCCCGTGGACGGCACGGTCCTCGCGGGAAGTTCGGCCGTAGACGAGTCCGCCCTGACGGGGGAGAGCCTGCCTGTGGAAAAAAGTGCAGGAGATCCCGTGACCGGCGCCACGATGAACACCAGCGGATACTTCACGATGCAGGCCCGCCGCGTCGGGGAGGACACCACCCTCGCCCAGATCATCGCGCTTGTGGAGGATGCCGGCGCCTCCAAAGCTCCCATTGCCAAACTGGCCGACCGCGTCAGCGGTATATTCGTGCCCGTCGTCATGGCCATATCCGCCGTGACATTACTCCTCTGGTTTTGGGCGGGCAATGGTTTCGAATTTGCGCTGGCACGCGCTGTTACGGTTCTCGTCATCTCCTGTCCCTGCGCGCTCGGGCTCGCCACGCCTGTCGCCATCATGGTGGGTACGGGGCGCGGGGCAAAAAACGGGGTGCTCTATAAAAACGCCGAGGCCCTTGAAAACTTTTCCCACATCGATACCGTCGTGCTGGACAAGACGGGTACGATCACCGAGGGCCGCCCCACCCTCACGGACATCCTGCCTTTTGGGCTGGAAGAGGTTTCGCTGCTGCGCATCGCCTTTGGGCTCGAGGAAAAAAGCGAACACCCCATCTCCCTCGCCGTGCAAAGCGCCGCCGTGCAACAGGGTATATCCCCGCTGCCGCTTGTGCGGTTTGAAGCCCTTTCCGGCCTCGGCCTGCGGGGGGAAGATGCCCAGGCCAACACCTACCTTGCGGGCAACGAGCGCCTGATGCGGGAGCGGGGTGTGGCACTGTCCGCGGCCGGCGAAACACCCTCCCGCCTTGCCCAAGAGGGAAAAACCCCCCTTTATTTCGCGCAGAACGACGTGCTGATCGGCATCTTGGCCGTGGCCGATCGCCCCAAACCCGACAGCCTGTCCGCTGTATCGGAATTTCACAAACGGGGGCTGCGAAGTGTCATGCTCACCGGGGACAACCGCCTCACGGCGGAGGCCATCCGCCGCGAGGTGGGCGCAGATGAGGTCATCGCCGAAGTGCTTCCCGACGGCAAGGACGAAAAAATTCGCTCCCTGATGGAAGAGGGCCACAACGTGGCTATGGTCGGGGACGGCATCAACGATGCGCCCGCCCTCGCCCGCGCCAACATCGGAGTGGCCATCGGCGCGGGCACAGACGTAGCCATCGAATCTGCCGACATCGTTTTGATGAAAAGCAGCCTCACCGGCGCCGTGACGGCCTTTGACCTCTCCCGCTCTGTCCTGCGGAACATCAGGCAAAACCTGTTCTGGGCCTTTTTCTATAATGTCATCGGCATTCCCATCGCCGCGGGTGTCTTTTACCCCTTGTTTGGCCTTGTGCTCAACCCCATGTTCGGCGCGGCCGCCATGAGTCTCTCGAGTCTGTTCGTCGTCTCCAACGCCCTGCGCCTGCACGCCTGGAAACCCCAGACGGCGGCCACGGCAGAAGCCCCCGTCCCCCTTTCAGGCACTCAACCTCTCACCGCAATCGACACCGTAAAAAACGATAAGGAGCATCACACTATGGAAAAGACAATGTACATCGAAGGCATGTCCTGCGGACATTGCTCGGCCCGGGTGGAAAAAGCCCTGAACGAACTTCCCGGCGTGAGCGCCACCGTCTCCCTGGAGGACAAAACCGCCACGGTTCAAACGGACGGGGGTACTTCGGAGGATGAACTGAAAAAAGCGGTTACGGATGCCGGATATGAAGTAACCGATATCCACTGACCGTATCGTTATGGAATACATGCTCTGTCAAATCTCTCTCGGTTCGGCCCATTACCGGCAGGCGCTTGCACTGCGCAGTAAGGTTTTGCGGGACCCCTTGGGCCTTTGCCTCTCCGAGGAAGACCTGGAGAGCGACCCTGTCTGCCTGCACCTGGCCGCCCTCCGTGGCGGGCGGCTCATCGGTGCTGTGGTACTTGAACCCAAGGACCACAATGCCTATTACCTGAAACAGATGGCCATTGACCCCGAAGAACAGGGGCATGGCGTGGGACGCGCCCTTTTGCGGCAGGCCGAATCCCTCGCCGCTGCCAAAGGGGGCAAAAGGATCTATATGCAGGCACGCATGACCGCCAGGGGGTTTTATGAAAAGCTGGGGTATGCCCCGGTGGGCGAAAGCCAGATTTTTATTGGCATACCACATATAAAAATGGAAAAAATGCTCTAGTGCCACAAGAAACCACCGGCCGCCCTTGTGTGAAACGCAAGAATGTCCGGCACCATATTTCCACCGCGAGCATATCCATCGCGTCTTTTATCGGGTAAATTTTATGTGCCTTCGCCCCGCCAAAGGTGGGGCGAAGGCACGAAATCCTTCTGCATTTTTCTTTACAAAGCACTTGGGGCACTCCCGTTTCCACCCGTTCTATTGGGAACGGGTTTTTTCTATGGTATAATAGGCGCATGGGGCGGGCGCTGGTCACCTTTACATTTTCATTGTTCAATACCGCTTCACTTGGAAGGGGTTCACCGCCGCAAACCCGACCGTTGTAAAAATGGATTCTAGCAGGGGGAGTGTGGAAGGATGCTGGTTCTCAGTAACGAAGATATTTCCAAGATCATCTCTTATGACGAAATGCTGGCTGCGATTCGACGGGCTTATGAGATCTATGAAGAGGGTTCCTACTATATGCCGGACCGGATTCATGTGGACTATAGGCAGAAAAACGTCTTATATATGCCCTGTTTTCTCAAAGAGGTGTTCGGAACCAAAATCGTGACGATCTTCCCGGAAAATATACAAAAAGGAATCCCCTCTTTGGACGGCCTCATGGTGTTGAATGACCTCGACACGGGGGCGCCCCTCTGCATGATGGACGGGAAAACCGTCACCGCCTTGCGCACCGGTGCCGTGGGCGACGTGGCCATTCAAACAACCACCCCCGAAACGGTGAAAACCGTAGGCCTGATCGGCGCGGGGGCACAGGGCTACCACCAGCTTTTATATGCGTGCAAGGTGCGCCCGTTCGAAAAAGTTTTCCTCTATGATGCCTACAAAAAGGATCTGTCCGATTTCACGGCGCGCTTGGGGAAGGCAATTCCGCCCTCAGCGGAATTGATTGTGTGCGACAACGCAGAAGACCTTGTGCGCCAGTCGGATGTTGTCATCTCCGCCACCACGGCCACCTCCCCTCCCATACCCGACAAGGCGGAACTTCTGAGGGGAAAGCATTTCGTCGGGATCGGCTCCTATAAACCCCACATGAGGGAATTTCCCGATGCGCTCTTCTCTTTGCTGGACTTTGTATACTATGACGCGGACATCGCGCTGGAAGAGACCGGCGACCTCATACAGCCTTTGGCGTCGGGAATTTTAAAGAGAGAACAGTTGAAACGGTTTAGCCGGCTCTTGCAAGACCCCGCCGAGATAAAAGAGATTGCAGATAAAACCACATTGTTTAAGTCTGTCGGCGTCTCTATTTTTGACATGGTCGCCGCCGACCTGCTTTACAATAAAGCCAGGGAAAAAGGCGTGGGATATTCTCTCTAGCAACAAAAAGGCCCAGAGCATATCTGTTTACCCAATAGAAAAGGAAGGCAGAGGAGAGAACCGATGGAGTATGTCTGTAAAACGTCCTCGCCCTTGGGCGAGCTCACTTTGGTCAGTGATGGTCAAAACCTCACGGGCCTTTGGATGGAAAAAGAAAAGTACTATTCTTTTAAAGAACCGGTGCAGGAACAGGAGTTACCCCTCTTCGAAGAGGCAAAACGGTGGCTGGAGAGCTATTTTTCCGGAGAAAAACCAAACGTCGCCCTGCCGCTGGCCCCCAGGGGAAGCGCGTTTCGCCAAACGGTCTGGCGCATTCTCGGGGACATCCCCTATGGGGAAACCGTCACCTATGGCGAAATTGCCGCGCAGATAGGCAGAGAAGAAAACCGGCGGGTTTCGGCCCAGGCCGTGGGGGGCGCCGTTGGCCACAACCCCATTTCCATCCTCATTCCCTGCCACCGGGTGGTGGGAGCCGACGGGAGCCTGACCGGTTACGCCGGCGGCATCGACAAAAAAGTCATGCTGCTGACACTGGAAAAGGCCCCCATGGAGCGGTTTTATATCCCCACCCGGGGAACCGCCTTGTAGAAGGCAGGAACCTCGCCGTCCGTTTCCCCTCTCCGCCCGTCCCTCTTTATGCACAAAGAACAGGCACCCCATCTTCTCGTTGAAGATGGGGTGCCTGTGTTAGGCAACTTTGTCAGGACACAACCGCCTCGCTTTTCACATACCCGCCTTCGAGGCGCGCCGAAATGTAATGGCTCACCTCTTCGAAGGGAATTTGAAGCGCATCTGCTATTTCGCCGTGCAATATTTTTTCCGCCGTGTCGAAAAATTCCTTTTCCGCGCTGGGCACATTTTTTCGCTGCTGATGCAAGCGGCACTTTTTTTCGTGTAAGGTCTTCAACAAACGGGCCAGCCCCACGCTGTCGGCCGAGCGTATCGCACCGCGGTAGGTGTTGTAGAGCGCCTGCCGGTCGCTGTCGGCGGCAAACGTCTGCATCTCCGGCATGCTGTCAATCAGGGTCTGGGCCTGCTCCCGGGTGAGCAAGGGGCGCATGTTCACAGGGTTGTCCTCTATGGGCGCATATATCTTCGAGTTTGCCATATAGTGCGGCTTCAGCACATAGCACTCCCTGGTGGCTCCGGGAATGTCCGGCATGCCTATATCCGTCACCGTGCAGACCCCTGTGCTTCCATAAATAATCTTGTCTCCAATGGAAAACATAATGCAACCTCCATTACTCATCAAAACGAAATAATTAGTATACACCAATTATAGCATTTTTGGAAGCATTTTGTAAGGAGATTTTTGCTTTTTTTACTTTTTGACTTCTTTCCGTTAAATAAATAGGTAAATCACCACATGGAACCTTCTTTTTTCCCCAACTAGTGGGGATCTTGGGACGGACTTGTCGGTCCGTGGTGCCGATATCCCATAACCCAGCTGCGGGCAGTGCGCTTCATTTGTGCTCATGGTACGCTTTTTCTGTATTCACATTCCAAATATTGGCTTTTTCTTTTCTTTTTTCCACAATGTTTTGCACGGCTTCGAACGCCGTGGCCATGGAGTGATCCATATTGTTGTACCGATGTTGTCCATTTCGGCCGATACAGTACAGATTGGAAAACGTATCCAGATACTTGACCAGTTCTCCCATCCTGTCATAGGTGTCAAAATAGGCCGGGTACGCTTTTTTCACCCTCTCGCGGTGACTTTTGAGTACCGTGCCTCTTTCAAGGATGCCCAGCCCAATCAGTTCTTCGGTGGCAAACCGGATGCAGTCTGCATCCTCCATCGTCCAAAAATCGTCGCCTTCCTCACAGAAATACTCGAGGCCGACCCATACCGTGTGTTCCGGATCTTCGAGCATATAGGGCGACCAGTTGTTGAAAATCTGAATCCTGCCCAGCTTCACAGAGGGTTCTTGCACATAAATCCAGCAGTCCGGCACGATATTGCCGAGCGTTTTCATCTTTGTGGTATTTTTGAGGTGCAGTTTCGGCACCAGCAGGCCGACGGTCACAAAATCCCGGTAGGGCAACCCTGCGGCAACCTCGGCACAGGGCGGGGGAACGTCCTGCATCGCCGTCACAAGGTCTTTCACGGGCATCGAAGAAAGGCAGTGCTCTGCCTCGATGCACTTCCTCTCGCCCTGATGCGTATACCCCACAGAACGTATCTTGCCCTTTTCGGCGGTGATGGCATCCACCCGGCAGCCTCTCAGTACGCGGCCGCCTTTTCTCTCAATCTCCTGCCCCACCCACTCCCACAGCTGCCCGGGCCCCAGTTTTGGGTAATAGAACTGTTCGATCAGGGAGGTCTCCACTTCCGCGTTTTGAAACGGGAAAATCTTTCGCAGAATGTCCTTCAGCACCGCGGCGATCGAGAGGCCTTTCACCCGCTGGGCACCCCAATCTGCCGAGATATCCCTCGGGTGGCGGCCCCACAATTTTTCTGTATAACCCTCAAAAAACATCGTGTAGAGAACTTTGCCGAAGCGATTGATGTAAAAATTTTCGAGTGAATCCTCGGGTCGCTTATGCACCAGGGAGCCAAGATAACTGAACCCGGCTTTTACTGTCGTCAAAAACCCCATATTCCTGATGGTGGCAAAGTTCATGGAGATGGGATAGTCAAAAAAATGTCCCCCGTAGTAAATGCGGGAGACGCGGTCCCTCACCAGCATTACACGGTCCGTCTGTTCGGGGTCTGGGCCACCCGGCTGCAGGGGTTTTTCCCTTTCCAGAATACGGTCGTCCAGGGCCGGCGCACCTTGCAGGGGCATTTTATCAAACCACCAGCGCATCACCCGGTCGTCCTTGGAAAAAAAGCGATGGCCACCAATGTCCATGCGGTTGCCCTCAAAGCGGACGGTTTTGGAAATCCCCCCCAGAACATTGCTCTCTTCCAAAACGGTCACCTCAAACGCTTTCCCGCTGTCCAGCAGTTCATAGGCCGCTGTCAGCCCCGCAGGTCCCGCCCCAATAATCACAACTTTTTCCATTCTTCCCCCTGAGCAATACCCCAAGGCCGTCGCCTTGGGGCATTTGATCTGCTTTCAAGCTTTCGCCAACCAATCCGACACGTTTGGTCAACACACTACACATCTAGGGGAGTGCCCCAAGTGCGTTTTTATAAAATACAGAAGGTTTTCATGTGCCCCCCGCCTTTGGTGGGGGAGGGCACATTCCCCACATCTATGTTACTATACAGCGGTTTACAAAGCAAGAACAAAGAAAAAAAACGAACCAAATGGTACGTTTTGCATTCCCCGCAAGACGCCTTGCGGCAACCTGCCCCTCTATGACGGCAGTCATTTTTTGTGACGATCAAACCCTAGAGAAGCAACCCAAAATAAAACCAGTTGTCCTCGGTGTGAAAATCAAAAATGGCGTCATATTCCTGGGCAAACGCCTCCATGGTCTGGGTGCCGTATCCGTGATACGCTTTGTCCGTGATGGGAAAACCGGTCTCTGCGTCAAACGTGACCTCCCCGCAGATTGAATTTCGGATCCCAAGGTAAAACTGCTCTTTACGCACCTCACTGTGCACAACAATTTCCCTTTGCTCCTCTTCGGGCACATTTTGGCAGGAATGCAGGGCATTTTCCAATGCGTTTGACAATACAACGGCCAGTTGCACCATGTCCACCCGCAGGTTTGCGGGAAGCACCACCTGGGCGGAGTATTTTATCTTGCCGAGTTGCGCCTGCTGGGCCGCAAAAGAGAGCACCGCATCAATCACCGGCTGCCCCGTATAGTTTTGCAAACCATAGTGGCCTTTGAGTTTATAAAAACTGGCCTCCATATTGTCGATCAGCTCTTGGATGCCGCGTATATTACCCGCGTCCGCACAGACCTGTAGCATACCCAAATAGTGCCGCAGGTTGTGCCGGAACGTGCGGTTGTCGTGGTCGTTCACTTGTAATATTTTCGCCTGTTGCTCCATGAAGTGCATCTGTGTATGCAATAAATCGATATCTCGTCTCATTTTATCTTGATTCGTAATGTTTTTTATCAGGGAATACAGAGACATATAGATGAGCAACATTGCGACGCAAAGGATCAGTGTCGGGATGGGGTTTGGATAGATGCCATCGCGGAACATGGGCCGCAAATAGCTGAACATCAGGCAGAGAAGCAAAGAAAGCGGGACAAGACTCATCTTCGCCCACCCTTTGTCGATGGCTTTGAGCATCCATAGAAAGGGTTTTCTGGCAAAAAAAACAAGCAAAAGCACCTGTACAACCGTCAGGGCAATCTTGTAAAGAACCCACAGCAAGCTGTCATGCGGCGTAAGCATACTGGCAATGCTTTCGGTCACAAAGGCCAAAAGCAGGGCGGTGATGATGGAAAAAAGAAGCCGGCCGTCCCGAAAACGGCAACAGACGATAAACGCGGCCCAGCAAATAACAGGGGTTACCCAGGCCACAATGAACACGGTGGATTCGTTCACGCCAAAGAATTGATAAATAAGATAGAATGAAGAAAACAAAAAAAGGACCAATATGGCGCCAATGCGAAGAATACTTCGCATGGTAAAACGCCACTGGTCTACAAGAATCAGCATGGCCGGAATCCCTAAGGGAGTGGTAAGCGCACGGGAAAGATAGGTTCCCAGTTCGGTCACTTCGGCCATCTCAGCTATGGACATCCCCCTGCCTCCCAAGAGCATGATCCTGTTGTCCGTTTATATTGTTTCCCGTAATTGCCCGTAACAACCCTTATTATGTCTTGTTCATTTGTTGTAAAAAATGAAGGTACTCTTGCTTTACCTGGGGAAACCGCAGGCGCGAAACGGGAATCCTCATTCCATTCTCCATCAGAAGTTCTGCCTTGGAAAACTTTTTCACATATGCCGCATTGATCAAAAAGGACCTGTGCGGCCGAATAAACTGCATGTCCTTCACAAGATCTTCGGTGGCCTGTTCAAACGAGATGCGCAGTACCTTACTGATGATTTTTTCTCCGCCGGATAGATAATAGCACAAACTGTGCCCCATCACCTCAACACAGACGATTTCCGATGTTTTTACCCTGTGGTCTTTTCCCGATGCATGGATGACCGTATAGGTGTCTATGCGGTTTCCCAGGCGGGTCACCGCGTTGTCAATCGCCTCGTACAAATGTACCTGTTCTATGGGTTTCACAAGATAATCCATCGCCCGCACGGAAAATGCCTCCACAGCGTAATCCCTGGAGGTAGTGATGAAAATGATGGCGGGGTGCTCTTCATTGGCATACAGTGTCCGGGCCAGAGAGATCCCATTCATTCCGGGCATAATGATGTCCAGCAGATACAGTTGGTATTGCTTTCCACCCTCCACCGCCGCCATCAAATCCTCCGCGGAGTAAAATAGCTCGACCTGAATCTGCAGATGCAGACGCCGCTCCTGATAGAGGGCCAACATTTTCTGCAACTGCTCCGCTTCTTTTTTCTGGTCTTCGCATACTGCAATACTAAGCATATTCCTGTTCCCCCGGTTAATAATATACACACTCCTTCAAATAAAGTAAATCAAATTACCGGATGCTCACATGGAATGTGCAGCCTGCACATATGCTGTCGGGCCGCGCCAAAGAAGATATGATATGATAAAAATGAAAAGAAGTGGGGGTTTTGCTTTCGGCTTGTTCCATGTCTGGCTGAAAGGATGGCTTTCCGCTGCTCGCATCGGCGGTCTCGGGTCTACAACCGGCCGTTTTTTTGTGCAAAGAGATCACCTGCTTATTGCACATGATTTGATATTACCATTGAAAAGAGGTAAATAGCGATGAAAAAATATCTTGCGGAGCTGGTGGGTACCTTTGTATTGGTTTTCTTTGGCTGTGGAACGGCCGTTGTATTGGGCGGCCTCAGCGGTGGGGTGGATGGAAGTACCCTTGGCGTCGTGGCCATCGCCCTTGCCTTTGGCCTTTCCATCGTGGCCTCCGCCTACGCCATCGGCCCGGTTTCCGGCTGCCATGTCAACCCGGCCGTCTCCCTCTCCATGCTGATTTTAGGCAAGCTCTCCACAAAGGATTTTATTGGATATGTCATTGCACAAATTGTGGGGGCGCTGGCCGGTTCTGCCGTTCTGAAAATCGTGGTCAGCTCTTCCGAGGTGCTGAAAACGGGAACCGGCCTCGGCCAGAACGGGTACGGAAGCGAGAGTGCGGTGGGCCTCTCTCTGGGAGGCGCTCTCCTTGTAGAAATCGTGCTCACCTTTGTCTTTGTGCTCGCCATCATCGGCGTCACCTCCAGTGTGAAAACCGCCTCTTTGGCCGGGCTGGTTATCGGCTTGACCCTCACTTTTGTCCACATCATCGGCATCCCGCTCACCGGCACTTCGGTCAACCCGGCGCGCAGCCTGGCCCCCGCGCTCTTTGTGGGCGGGCCCGCGCTGACCCAGGTCTGGGTGTTCCTTTTGGCACCTCTCGTCGGCGCAGCACTTGCCGCCATTGTATATAAAGCAGTGTTCACCGTGCCCGAAGAAGCATAATCATTTCTATTCGATTGAAAGGCCGATCATCTTTCAATCGAATACTAAAGCAAAAAAACGCCACGTTGTGGAAAAGAGAATAAGGATGGATTGTCACCGTGTCAGAAAAGGAAAAAAACTCATACAAAAAATTAAAT
Source organism: Ruminococcaceae bacterium OttesenSCG-928-I18 (assembly GCA_030266325.1). Classification (GTDB taxonomy): domain Bacteria; phylum Bacillota; class Clostridia; order Oscillospirales; family Ruminococcaceae; genus JAAYCI01. The sequence goes on along the minus strand of JAJDHT010000006.1, from coordinate 5,664 downwards.
ATCCACGATAAAAGGCGTTTTCGAATCACCTTTTTCGCCTATGCGGCTGTCACCGTCTGTCTGCTCCTCTATTTTACGGCCTCGCTGCTTGTGGAGAAAAAACATGCGCGCGACAATTGGGCCTCCTATCTGTATGACCCGCTCGAGCAGATGGAGCTCGTAGAAAAGCTGAGTGTTGACGCCACCGAAGTAAGCGTGGGCACCTATATCGAAAACCTGCGTGAGCTCAATTTGAAGGGGTCTTATTACCGCATCGAGCTCATGGTCTGGTTCAACTGGGAGGGAGACGCTGACCTGGACCCGGCAAACCACTTCCGCGTGTATAAGGGACTCGTGAACAAAATGGTTCTCGTGGAAGAGGAGCACATAGGAAATCAGCACTACCAGCTTGTCGGGCTGGACGTCTCTGTCTCCAAAAATTTCGATACAAAGCGTTTTCCTCTCGAGTCTCACCAGTTACGGTTCTACATTGAATCCACCGACCCGGTACAGGAAGTGGTCTATGTGCCGGACTATGAGAACAGCGGGATCAACGAGAATATAACGCTGACAGGTTTTAGATTTATGAGGCACGACATCGGCGCCGTGAGCTATACCTATGACAGCACCCACGGCGACCCCTCGGTAACAGAAAACGAGGTGACCAGCGAGATCGTCACCGCTTTCGAGATCAACCGTTCCGATTTCGGCCTCTATTTCAAGTGCTTCATCGCGCTGGCCGGCACGGTCACCTGGGTTCTTATTGCCCTGTTCATCTGCAGCTACCACCATGTGGACCCGCTGAGCATGATCCCGGCCGCCCTGTTTGGCACCGTGGGCAACATCATGATTGGCGCCGCGCTTGTGCCCGACGCCCTGCAGATGGGATTGCTTGAATATGTGAACCTATGGGGGGTTCTCTCCATTCTTGGCGGGGCCATTGCCATCATCAACATCAACCGTGTGCGCAAGGCATCGAAAGAGCAGGAAAACCAGGCCTTCGCATACTATTACGGACGTATGTTGTTTTACACCATGCTGGTAGCCGCCCTTTCGGGGCAGGTGATCCTGCCCATCGCTGCCTACATCTGGTGATGGGGTAGATGGTATGAGAGAACGACTCTTTTCGCTGGTGCAAAAGGCCGAGCCGGGGGATAGGCTCAGCAAAGCCTATGACATCTTCATCGTGCTCGTTGCTTTTATCAGTGTTGTGCCCCTGATGTTCAAGGGCACAACGGCGGTGCTGGATACCATCGATCTCATCACGGTCTATATCCTGTTTGCAGATTATGTGTTCCGGTGGGTCACCTGTGACTATCGAAGTAAAAGCAAAAGTGTGTGGGCATTCGTAAAGTACCCTTTTACGCCCTATGCGCTTTTGCTTTTGTTGTCCATGCTGCCTTCCTTGGGGCTGGTCAGCCACGGCTTTCGGGTGCTGCGCTTATTTCGCATCACCGTTGTTTTCCAGTATTCAGAAAATTTGCGCCATATCGCCCGGGTGTTCCAAAAGGAAAAAAAGACCCTGGTTTCCGTCCTTTACATAGCGATTTTCTATATTTTCCTCTCGGCGCTGATCATGTTTGCCTACGAGCCGGAAAACTTCGACAACTTTTTTGAGGCGACCTATTGGGCCACCACCGCCCTCACCACGGTGGGTTATGGCGACGTTTTCCCCGTTTCCACTGTCGGCAAACTCATCAGCATGATCTCTTCCCTGTTTGGCATTGCCGTGATTGCGCTGCCCGCCGGTATCGTGACCGCGGGTTTCGTGGACGAGATCAACAAGGGGGAACGGGCAAAGCGACAGGCCGCCGAAAAAGCCCTGGCGCAGCGGATCTCTGCGGGGGGTACCCAGCCGCTGTTCAACGTGACGGCCAAGGTGAAGCGGTATGCGCTCGTCATGGCGGCCTCGGTGCTGGTGAACCTTCTATTAAACGTTATCTCACAGTATTTTAAATTGCCGCTTTGGCTGGACGTGACGGGCACGGCCTTTGCCGCCCTGCTTTTGGAACCGGCTGCGGGCCTGCTTGTGGGGCTTGCCACCAACCTGTTTTTTGCCGTTGTGGAATATGGGCCGAGCTCTCTGCTGTATTACAGCAGCAGTGCGGCGGTGGCCGTTCTTGCCGGCGTCTTTCTGAAAAAGGAAGGGATACTTCAGCCCAAAAGAGTCGCCGCCTGCATCGCGCTAGTCATTGCCATCACCACCCTGTTGGCCGGCGGAACCGAACTGTGCATCTCCTGGGGAAGTGCCCCGGGTAATGCCTGGGAGCGCTATTATTATGAGTTTGCCGATGGGTGGGGGCTGCCCTATATCGCCGCTTTCTTTTTTGGGCATCTTGTGGTGAAGGTCTATGATACACTGTCCAGCGCCGTATTGGTGGCGCTATTGTACCTGCTGTGGCCAAAAAAAAGAGTATGACCTGCCACGGCAAGCCGCTGGGGATCTGTGCCTGAGGTCCCCTAAACTGCGTAAGGGCCGCCGGACATTTTTCTCATAACATCGTCACACCATCACGACATCCCTTCAAATAAACTTGCAACAAAGGCCACCTTTAGGATCGTTCCCACGAGGTGGTTCTTTGTATGGAAAAACGGCCGAAGATATAGTATAATGATTTTATATGTCTTGACGATGGTAACTGTTTGGAGGCTGGATGGACGACAGGGAAAAACAGATGGACAAGAAAAAAACACGGAGCGGAATCTGGGCCCGTGTTTTTCGGGTTGTGCCCAAAGAGCACTGCGCCCTGTATGAGCAAAAGAGGCTTGCCACAAATATTGGTCGAATGTATGTATTTTCTATTTACATTGTGGTTCTGCAGATTCTGCTCAATGTCCTCAATATTGTAAAACCCAGCGACAGCGGCGACAGTGACATCATGATCTATATCATCCTGTCGCTGGGCACCTTGGCTGTCGGTGCAGTCTACTGGGTTCTATTCACTCTGGCGCGGAAAGGCCGGATACGGTCCCTTGCCATCCAGTCGTTTCTCGTACAAAGCCTGCTTTATCTGTATCTTGGCATACAGCTTGTTTTCTGCACACTGAACATCATCTCCACGGGCGGAATCAACAGTTATATCATCGCCATATTGATTGTGGGGCTGGTGCCGATCATACGTCCTTTACAGAGCATTTTGACGATCCTGCTCTCTTTTGGGTATGTCTTGCTGGCCATGTACATGACGCGTAATGTGTCCGGCACATGGAACTCCATTTTGATCACCGATGTCTGGACCAACCTGATTATCATCACCTTACTTACGATTTGTATCTCTATTTTCATCTATGACATGTATGTATCCAATTTTTTGCAGAGCTTGGACCTGCGCCGTTCGAACGAAGACCTGGAGCAAACCGTGCGCGAAAGGACCAAGGAACTGGAGGCCCAGACGGAGGCGGCGCAGGTGGCATCCCGGGCGAAAAGCGAGTTTCTGGCACGCATGAGTCATGAGATACGAACCCCGATGAATGCCATCATCGGCATGACACAGATTGCCAAAAAATCTGTCGACCGCCAAAAAACCAACGACTCTATTGATGAAATAGCGAAAGCCTCCACCCATTTGCTCGATATACTCAACGATATTTTGGATATGTCGAAGATTGAATCTGGAAAATTTGAGCTCGCCGAAGAACCCTTTTCCCTGAGGACGGCCACCGACGAGGTGGCAAGCATCATCGACCTGCGCTGCAGGGAAAAAGAAATCGTGTTCACGACAAACCATGCGCAGCTGCCCAATACCCAGGTGATGGGAGACCGGGTGCGGTTTAAACAGGTTTTGCTGAACTTGCTGGGCAACGCCGCAAAATTCACGCCCGAGGGCGGCAAGGTGGATTTGCAATGCCTTGTGAACGAAGACACCCCGAAACGCATGGCCCTGGTTTTCCGTGTATCCGACAACGGCATTGGCATGACGGAAGAGCAACAAGACAAGCTGTTCACCGCTTTTGAGCAGACGGACAGCAGCATCTCCACACGCTACGGCGGAACCGGCCTCGGCCTGTCCATCAGCAAAAACCTGGCCGAACGCATGGGCGGCGATATCGACGCGCTGAGCTGGCCGGGCGAGGGGTCTCTGTTTATTTTTTCGGTACCCTTTGCGAAGGCGGAAGGGCACGAGCCAGAGGAAAAAACCGGGGGCGAAGACATGCCCGACCTGCGTGGCAAGCGCATCCTGGTGGCCGAGGACATTGAGATCAACCGCCTGATTCTGGCAGAACTGCTGGAGGAGACCGGCGTTGAGATTGTGGAGGCCGGAGACGGCGCCATCGCTCTGCAGCTGTTTGAGGAATCGCAAGAGGGTTTCTACGACCTGATTTTTATGGATATACAGATGCCAAACCTGGACGGGTATGAGACGACCGAACGCATACGGGCCTTGCCGCGCGCCGATGCGCAGGAGGTGCCTATCATCGCCATGACGGCAAATGCCTACCGAGAAGATATTTTGCAGGCGCTGAATGCCGGCATGAACGGACACCTGGCAAAACCCATTGATATCGGGGATGTGCTGCGGGTTTTGGGCGAAAAGCTTGAGGAAAAAAAGGTGACATAACCTGTCCGGGCAAGACCTTGAGGGCTCTGCCCTCAAACACCCGCAAGGGGGCACACCCCCTTGACCCCATCTTAAAATCGACAGGCACAAAGAATTTTCCAGAGTCACACAAACCCTGCGGGCAGACGGCCCGCAGGGTTTTGTTAAGACAGGGGAAGCCTATCCATTGGCAGGGCAAGAGGGGGCCGCGGGGCCCGAAGCGATGCGCCGTTTGTCTTTGCCCTGGGCAAGCACACCTTTTTCACAAGGTGTGCTTTTTTTGACACATTTCTCACATCTATTCGGTGCATACTGTTGGTGCCAAAATGAAGACGCTTGTCTTGGCAAACCGTTTACGATTCAATTGATCCTAAAATTCGTCAAAAATGTCTCTTTGTTTTCCCCCAAGGGGATGCTCCGCGATGACAGAATTTTTGCATGACTAGCGTCGCAGCGCTGTTTCGGAGCGCAACCGGTGCAACGCACCGACACTTGGCGCGGAGATGACGCGCTGTGGCGCTTTTTTCTGCCACAGCATTCGATGGAAAGGTTATCGACTTTTCCATCGAATATTAGTATGACATGGGTCAAAGCGGGAAAACGGTGGTGTGTTAATTTGACCGCCCAAAAGACTTCAGTTTTTAAAAAGTGAACCGATGTGTATAGTACCGGCGAAAAACAGCATGGAAACAGTAAAATCTGCTGGCGGAAGGAGGCGAACCCATGAGGACAAAAAAAGGATGGGTCACAAAACTGCTTTTAGCGTTTCTCTGCACCGTTGGGCTTTTGTCCATCATGGCCGCCCTTGGCTTTATTGGGTACAGCGCCCAAGCCGCCATCGCCGTGCAGACGGAAACCGCCGCTTTGGAGGCCTCTGCGCCACAGTTTGCTGAAGAACCGATGCCGCAAAACCCTTTCCTGCATAACGTATTGCTCCCAGCGGGAATCACCATTTTAAGTATTTTGGGTACTTTGGCGCTGTCTGCCGTCATGTCAGCTTTTATCCGCAGAGACTTTGCAGCCCGGAAACCGGCAGTCGTACATGTATCAGAACCCATCGACAAACGAGAATTGCTGTTCGATGAAGTGGATCGATACCCAGCACGAAATTCCCACTAGAGATTACTTCCTAAACGACATAGCTTTC
>JAJDHT010000059.1 GCA_030266325.1 Ruminococcaceae bacterium OttesenSCG-928-I18 | reverse complement strand
GCTCTCTGTGGAGACAACAGAGGATGGGCGATGGGGCGTAAAATTGACGCAGCCTTCATTTTTAGATAGGTAGGGAACCTGGCGGTTATCCGATAAAAAGGTGTTGAGGAAACCGCCGTTGCACAAATTGGGAAGAGGATGTACCAAAAACCGCAAAGCGGGCGGAAAACAAACGAGGGAGACCGAGCATGACGAAAGAAAAAGTGAGAGAGATCATCGAGAAGAACGGAGGACGGGCTGAGAACATCCTTGCGATGCTGCTGGACTGCCAGTACGCGTCGTATGAGGGGTATGTGGACGCGGAGACGGCGGCCCACATTGCGCACGAGCTGGGCCTGTCGGAGACGAGGGTGTTCGAGTTGCTGACCTACTATGCAATGTTGCAGACAAAACCCCAGGCGAAATATGTACTGATGGTCTGTAATTCCTCGCCCTGCCACTTCACCAAAGCGAACGAGGTGACGCAGGTGCTGGAAAAACAGCTGGGGGTGAAACTGGGGGAAACGACAGCGGACGGGCTGTTCGTGTATCACTATACCGCCTGTGTGGGCGCCTGTGACATCGGGCCGGTGATCAAAGTGAACGATAAGGTGTTCGGCAATCTGGACGAAGGGGCCATCGTGGGGCTGCTGAACGGCCTTCGGGATGGAACGATAGAGGTATAGGAGAGGGAAAACTATGGCGGAGAAGAGGATCCTGCTGAAAAGAGTGGGAAAGATGACGGACCCTGCCTCGGTGGAAGAATATGAGGCATTGGGTGGGTTTGCGTCGATCAAAAAGGCCGTGCAGATGGAAAAGGAAGAAATTTTACAGCAGGTGGACGACGCGATGCTGCGCGGGCGCGGCGGCGCGGCCTACCCTGCCGGCAGGAAATGGAACCACCTGTATTATAACGACACCTGGCCAAAGTTTATCGTGTGCAACGCGGACGAAGGGGAACCAGGCACCTTTAAAGACAAGGTACTGTTGTCGAAAGACCCGCTTGCCATCATTGAAGGCATGCTGATCGCGGGGTATCTTTTTGGCTCGCACGAGGGGTTTATCTACATCCGCGGAGAGTATCACGAGATACAGCAGGTGTTTTTGAAAGCGATTGAAAACGCCACGAAGGCGGGCTACCTTGGGGAGAAGATTTTAGGCATAGAGGGGTTCGACTACACGATCACCATGGTGTCGGGCGCGGGGGCTTATGTGTGCGGGGAAAACTCGGCGCTGCTCAACTCTGTGGAGGGCAAGACGGGCCGGCCGAGGATCAAGCCGCCGCACCTGGCCGACGTGGGGTTGTTTAAAAAACCCACGCTTGTGAACAATGTGGAATCGTTTGCCTGCATACCGGTCATCATGGAGATGGGGGGCCTCGCTTTCCGGGAGATTGGCACCGAGGATGGCGGCGGCACGAAGCTGGTTTGCCTGTCGGGGCATGTGAAAAACCGCGGGGTGTACGAAGTGCCGCTGGGTACGCCTTTGCAGGAGATCCTCTATTCCGAGGAACTGGGAGGGGGCCTCTCTACGGGCCGGCCACTCGGGTTTATCCACTTTGGGGGGCAGTCCGGCCCGCTTGGGTTCCCCGAAAAGATGGAGGGTATGCTCTACAGCTACCAGGACCTGTGGGACCATGGACTGGCCATCGGTTCGGGCGCCATCGTGGTGATGGACGACAGCGTGAATGTGGTGGATTACCTTGAGAATGTCATGGGCTTTTTTGTGCATGAGAGCTGTGGAAAGTGCACCCCCTGCCGGCTTGGCACCCTGCGCCTGCGGGAGCTGTTGCAGCGGTTCCAAAAAGGGTATGCGAAGGCGGAGGACATGCAAAGGCTGGAGAGTATGCTGACCCATATTACCAACCTTTCGGCCTGTGGGCTGGGGCAGAGCGTCTCGGTCTCGGTCAAATCGGGTCTTGGAAACCGCAGGCAAGTGTTTGAAGCGATGATGGGCTAGGGGGGAAGAGAAGATGAATGAAAAAACCGGCAATACGATCAAACTGACGATAGACGGAAGATCCTGTGAAGTGGAGCGGGGTACGAAACTCATGCAGGCCTGCGAGAGCCTGGGGATCGAACTGCCCACCCTTTGTTATTTAAAGGGTGTGGCACCCGACGGCAGCTGCCGCATGTGTGTGGTGGAGGTGGAAGGGGGCCGCAAGGGGGGCCTGCCCACGGCCTGCACCGAGGAGTGCGCCGAGGGTATGGTGGTGCACACACGCTCCGAAAGGGTGGTGGAGGCGCGCCGGTTTGTGCTGGACCTGCTGCTCTCGAACCATGTACAGACCTGCTTTTCCTGCGCACGCAACGGCAGCTGTAAACTGCAGGACTATTGCCTGGAGTATGGGGTGGAGAAAAGCAGTTACCCTGTGGGGAAACACCCCCACCTGGGTCTTGCGGACGACAGCAACCCCTTTTACGAGTTTAACCCCGAAAAATGCATCATGTGCCGCCGCTGTGCGCGCACCTGCGCCGAGCTGCAGGGGCGGGAGGTGCTGAGCATCTCCCAGCGCGGCGCACAGACGTTTGTGAGCCCCGCCTACGACCTGCCGCGCGGCGAGGAGGCATCGCGCTGCGAGAGCTGTGGCAACTGTGTTTCGAACTGCCCTACGGGCGCGCTGAGCTCGAAGGACCAGAAGAAACACTATCGCGCCTATGAGGTGAGCAAAACGCGGACCACCTGCCCCCACTGTGCCGTGGGCTGCCAGTTTGACCTGCTGGTGAAAAACGGCAGGGTGGTGGGGGTGGACCCCGCCGACGGCCCTACGAACGGGGGACTGCTCTGTGTGAAGGGCAAGTTCGGCTCCTATAAATTTATCCATGCGTCGGACAGGCTGAAAAAACCGCTGATCAAACGGGAAGGCAAGTTCGAGGAGGCCTCCTGGGACGAGGCGCTGGACCTGGTGGCGGAAAAGCTCAGCCTGATCAAAAAAGAACATGGCGCGGACGCCATTGCGGGGTTTTCCTGCTCGCGCTCTCCGAACGAGGACAACTACCTGTTCCAGAAGATGATGCGCGCGGCCGTGGGTACGAACAACGTGGACAACTGCGCACGGGTCTGACACAGCCCCACAGTTGCAGGTCTTGCAACTACGCTGGGTTCGGGTGCCATGACAAACCCGTTTAGCGACATCACGCAGGATGTCGAAGTGATTTTGATCGTGGGCTCCAACCCCGAGGAGGCCCACCCCGTGCTGGGAACGAAGATCCGCCGCGCCGTACGCGAGGGCGCCAAACTGATTGTGGTGGATCCGCGCAAGATCGGGCTTGCGAAAGACGCGGAGATCCACCTGCAGTTAAAACCAGGCACCAACGTGGCCTTTGCCAACGGCATGATGCACGTGATCATCGAGGACGGCCTGGCCAACAGGGAGTTTATCGAAGCGCGCACCGAGGGGTATGAGGAACTGGCGAAGATCGTCAAGGACTATACGCCTGAAAAAGTGGCTGAAATCTGCGGGATTGACGCGGAGGATCTGCGCCGCGCCGCCCACCTGTACGCCAAGGCGGACCGGGCGCCCCTGATGTACTGCCTGGGTGTCACCGAGCACTCGACGGGCACCGAGGGCGTGATGAGCCTGTCGAACCTGGCGATGCTGGTGGGGAAAATTGGCCGCAGCGGCTGCGGGGTGAACCCCATCCGCGGGCAGAACAACGTGCAGGGCGCCTGTGACATGGGATGCCTGCCCGGGGATTACCCCGGCTACCAGAAGGTGAACAAACCCGAGGCGCGTGAAGCGTTTGAAAAGGCCTGGGGTGTGCCCCTGAACGAAAAGCCCGGCCTGACCTCCACACAGGTGCCCCATGCCGTGGAAGAGGGCAAGATCAAGGGCCTCTTTATCTTTGGCGAAGACCCCATTCGCACCGACCCCGACATCGGGCACATTAAGAGGATGCTCGAGGGCCTCGATTTCCTCGTGGTGCAGGAGCTCTTCCTGACCGAGACCGCAAAATATGCCGATGTGGTGCTGCCGGGGGTCTCCTACGCCGAAAAGGAGGGCACGTTCACAAACTCGGAACGCCGGGTACAGCGGGTGCGCAAAGCGGTGGAGCCCACCGGCGAAGCACGTGCCGACACCGAGATTTTCACCGACCTGATGAACCGCATGGGTTATGAGCAGCCATGCCTCACGCCTTCGGAGATCATGCGGGAGGTGGCGTCGCTGACGCCCTCCTACGCGGGCATCAGCCACAGCCGCCTGGACGCCGGAGAGACGCTGCACTGGCCCTGCAAGGACGAGAGCGACGGAGGTACGGCCATCCTGCACCAGGACGTATTCGCACGGGGCCTTGGCTATTTTTACCCCGCCACCTATATGCCCTCGGCCGAGATTGCGGACAAAGAGTACCCGATCACGATGATCACCGGGCGCATGATGTACCATTATAACGCCGGGGCGATGACGCAGAGGACCGAAGGGCTGAACCTGCTGGCGCCCGCCTCCTATGTGGAGATGCACGAAACGGACGCAGAGGCCCTGGGCGTGCAAAGCGGAGACCGTGTTCGCGTGGCCTCCCGCCGCGGGGAGATTGAAACGACGGCGCGGGTGGCCCAAAAGGTGAAGCCGGGCGAGGTGTTTATGACCTTCCATTTTGAGGACGGAAACGCCAACCACCTGACGAACGCCGCTACCGACGAGTTTGCGAAGGTGCCTGAATTTAAGGTGACGGCCGTGAAGGTGGAAAAAGTGTAGGGGTTTTAAGACAATAGACAAAAACAGGCCCACCCGTGATGTACGGGTGGGCCTGCTTGTATGCGGCGGACAATTCTCGATAGGTGCCATCTTTCCTTCCGCCCAGGCGCCACGCGGGCATGTCGGATGCCGCAAAGACCGGGCCTGCGGGCCGCCGCTAGGCGGAGGGCTGGGTTTTTGGGCGGTTTCGGTCTGCCAGGGCCACGAGCACAACGCTTGCCAAAATGAGCGCTACGCCCACCAGCGTGCGGGCGCTGAGCGGTTCGCGCAGGATGAGGGCCCCGAGCAGAACGCTGGTGATGGGCTCGACGGTGAAGAGGATGGAGACGTCGGAGGGGCCCGCAAGGGCGATGCCCCTTTGCAGCAGGGCCAGCCCGGCCACCGAGACAAGCAGGGAGACGAGCAGGGCATAAAACCAGGCCGTGGGTGTTTTGGGAAAGGCCAGGTTATCCGTGGCCGCGCCGAAGAGGAAGGAGGTGAGGCTGGAGAGAATGCACAGGTAAAAGGTGAGTTTAAAGTAGTGCATGTCCTTGAGGCCGGTGCGGTCGATGGCGATCATATAGTAGGCATAGGTGGCGCCGGAGAGCACGGCAAGGCCGATGCCGATGAGGTTTCCCTTTTGGCCGGGCTGTAACATGAGCACGACGCCGGCCATACCCGCGCCGAGGGCCAGCCATTTCATCCAACCGGCTTTTTGCTTAAAAAAGAGGACGTAGCTGACAATGACAAAAATGGGATAGACGTAATGCAGCGTGGTGGAAAGCCCCACCCCGATATAGCTGTAGGCGGTGTACAGGCAGATGGTGGTGAAGGCCAGGCCTATGATACCGACGGGCAGCACCTGTAAAATCTGCTTTTTTTGAAGCCCCAGGGGAATTTTCATGCCGAGGAGCAGAGCGAGCAAAACCGGCAGGCTGAGGAAAGCCCGCAAAAAGACCATGGTGATTCCGTTTGCGCCGCCGTCGTAGGTCAGGCGGGTGAGGATGGGGGTGAAGCCAAAGATGGCGGCGGAGAGCAGGGTGTAGATGATGCCTCGGTATCGTTTCATCAGCGCTGGGCGGCTTTGGAGGCCGCCGATCCTTTCTTATGGCTCTTGTTTCGTGGTGTCCCCGAGCATGGCGGCCAAATTTTGGGTATAGGGTGGTCGGTAGATGCCTTTCTCGGTCACGATGGCGGTGACGAGGGTATGGTCTGTCACGTCGAAAGCCGGATTGTAACACTTTACGTTCTCGGGCGCCATGGGCCGCGCATAGTAATTTTTACTGATTTCCTCAGGTGCGCGCAATTCAATCTCAATTTCCTGCCCGCTGGGGCAGTTTGCGTCAAAGGTGGAGGAGGGGCCGAGCACATAAAAGGGGATGCCGTAATGTTTTGCCAGGATGGCCACGCCGCTGGTGCCGATCTTGTTGGCGACGTCCCCGTTGGCGGCCACCCTGTCGCAGCCCACAAGACAGGCCTGTACCCAGCCTTTTTTCATCACGGTGGCGGCCATGTTGTCGCAAATCAGGGTGACGTCGATGCCGCCGTTTTGCAGCTCGTAGGCTGTCAACCGGGCGCCCTGCAGCAGGGGCCGCGTTTCGTCGGCAAAAACGTGGAAGGGAAGGCCTCTTTCGGCGCCGAGGAAGAGCGGCCCAAGCGCCGTGCCGTAGCAGGAGGTGGCCAGGGGCCCGGCGTTGCAGTGTGTTAAAATGCCGTCTCCGGGTTGCAGCAAGGAGAGACCATACTCGGAAATGGAGCGACACATCGATATGTCCTCCTGCTGAATGGCCCGGCACTCTTTTTCCAGCAGGGGAAGCATCGCGGCGGGGGACAGGCCAGGGTGGGAGAGAACCAGCTCTTCCATCCGCCCGAGCGCCCAGGACAGGTTCACGGCCGTGGGGCGGGAGGAACGCAGGTGCCGGGAATGTTCCCGCAGAGTGGCGAGGAAGACCTCGTAATCGTCTGTCTCTATTTGGCGTGCGAGCACATAGAGGCCGTAGGCTGCAAAGATGCCTATGGCGGGGGCGCCGCGAACCCGCAGTTCTCGGATGGCTTCGAAGAGTTCCCCTTCCGTTTGGAGCGAGAGGGTTTCCACCTTTCCGGGAAGTTTTGTCTGGTCGATGATGACGACGCTGTCTCCCTCTTTGGACAGTCTCACATTGTCTGCCGAGGGAAGCTCTTGGGTTTTACCTGTCATGGAGTCTCTCTCCTGTATTGTGTTTGCTGCTGTTCATCAGATATCTCAGCGCTGCAGGTCGGTTTTGCCGGGCCGCTTTGTATAGGGCCGGGTTTTGTTCTGCGGTTTGCCGCGTACCGTGATCCCGCCCGCCACTGCGTAGACGGCCTCCCGGTCGGGCTGTCCGTTTTTCACTCTCGCGTGCAGCGCCTTGAGCTGAGAGGGCGTGAGCGGAACGCCGAAGCTTGAAAAAAGAGCCTCGAGCTCGGGAACGGTTTTTCCTGACAGCGGAGGCAGGGCGGAATCCTCCTGTAGCAGTTCTTCCAATTTTGGGTTCATAACGGGGCCTTTCCCTCCCAGATGAATACTCTATAGGGTAGTATAAGAGCGGCGGAGGGTTTTGGCAAGGCGTTCTTCTGAAAAGGGTGTAAAGTGCCTTGCGGCAGAGAAGGCGCACGGCAGCCGGAAGAAGAGAATAGAGAGGGCACCAAAGAGGCAGTGGAATACAAAATATGACATAAAAAGAGGAAATTTATGGTATAATGAAACGCACCCCCTACAGTGAGCTATGGGGGGGCGGCGCCACAGGCTGACAAGCCCGCCCCAAGGGGCGGAGGATTGGGCCCGGCGAGTAAAAAAACGAAACCAGAGGAAAAAATGAGGTGTTGGCTGTGAAATTTCTGCTGAAATTGCTGGGTGTTTCCCTGATTGCTTTGGCGGCGGCCGTTGTGTTGTTTCTGGTGCAGTTTAAGGGCTTGCGAACGGACATTGCGGATTTTCGACGCCGGCATTCTTAGGGAGAAGAAAACGTGCAGACCGCAGGGCAGGCAACAGGAAAAGGAAGGGAAGTGTGCACTATGGAAAAGGACCCCAAGGGACCGCTGAAACCGGAGAGGGAAATTTTACTGGACCAGATTGTAGAAGAGGACAACGGCGAAATGCGGGTTTTGTCTGAAGAGGACCTCCTGCAGGAAGCGGCAAAAGGCGAAGCGCTGCTTTTGGAGAACGAGCTTGCCGCAGAAAACCTTGAAAACGACCTGCCCTGTGCAGACCTCATGGATACACCCGCCCCCGAACGCGAAGAGCAGTGATGTTGGGCAGGTGCAAAACCTCTCTTGGCATTTGCCCTCACCGCCTCAATCCGATTTTTTTCACGCGGCGGCTGTGATAGGATGGCAAATACCAAACTACCAAGAGAGGAGACTCGATGTATGCAAGTGGAAATTGACCGTGAAGCGTGTGTTGGTTGCAACGCGTGTGTGGAAGACTGCCCCGATGTTTTCAGCTTGGACGGGGACAGCAAGGCTGTCTTGAACCATGCGCCGTGGCAGAACCAGGAACAGTGCACCCGCCATGCCGCCGATGACTGCCCTACAGATGCGATTCTTTTGCAATAGCGCAGCGGCGCAGGTTTGCAGCGCAGAAAACCGGCAAAAACCCCCTTATGGAGGGGATGCGCCAAAAGAACCGCCGTGAGGGTGAGGACAAAAATAACAGACAGACAAACCCCGCAAAGCGTAAAAGCTGACCGCGGGGTTTTTTGCAGGGCAGGGGGCGGCGAAGAGGAGTGTACCAAGGGCATTTTGAATAGACTGCCAAAAAAGTTCTGGTGCCCTTCCCCCGCCAAAGGCGGGGGAAGGGCAGATAAAAATACTTCGATATACAACGTGGCGGGACACTCCCCTGCAAAGCGGCTGCTGGCGCAGATGGCGGAGAAATGATATGATATAAGACGAAGTAAGAACGAACCGAGACGGGACGAAGGGAGGCAGACAGAGCGAATGGGCAAGGGGCAAGAGGCGGACAAAAGGATGAGTGTGTTGGTTTTCCTCTGGCGGCACAGCGCCAAAGTGAAGGCGTGGTTTGTGCTGGCGCTCGCCTGTGCCCTTGTTGGTATTGCCGCAAGTTTTTTGATGCCGCAGGTGATCCGCTTTACCGTGGACGGGATTTTGGGCGGCGGGGACAGCGCTTTTGCCCCCGAGATACAGCGCTGGCTGGCCGGGCAGGACAGCAGGACCAGTCTGCTGTATTGTGCCCTTTTCGTGGTGGGTTTTGCCCTGCTTTCGGGGTTTGGAAATTTTTCGTCCCGGCTGGCGGTTGCCACGGGGACCGAGCGCTTCAGCAAATCCCTTCGGGACAACTTGTTCCGCCACGTGCAGTACCTGCCCTTCAAGTGGCATGTGGCCACCCAGACCGGGGAGATCATCCAGCGGTGCACGGCCGACCTGGATGCCGTGCGCGATTTTGTGGCAAACCAGCTTCTGGAGGTGGTGCGCACCCTGTTGCTGATCACGGTGGCGCTTGTGCTGATGTTCTCGATGAATGTGAAACTGACCCTGGTGGCGCTGATTTTCATCCCGCTGATTGTCCTGTATTCCGTTATTTTTTACCGGCTTGTGGGCAGCCGTTTTTTGGCGGCGGACGAGGCCGAGGGGGAACTGACAAGCGTGGTGCAGGAGAACCTGACAGGGGTGCGCGTGGTGCGCGCGTTTGGGCGCGAGCGCTTCGAGCTGGAGCGATTTGACAAGTACAACGAACGATTTGCAGGGCTCTGGATCAAACTGGGGCACATTTTGGGGCCGTACTGGGGTATCGGAGACATCGCCACGGGCATGCAGATTTTGTCCGTGGTGGTCGTGGGCACGCTTTTTGCCGCAAACGGGCAGATCACCCTGGGGGAATTTCTGGTCTTTGTCTCTTACAACCAGACCCTGGCCTGGCCAATACGGTCTTTGGGGCGCACCCTTTCGGAGATGAGCAAGGCGGGGGTCTCCGCCAAGCGCATCCAGGAAATTCTGGACGCCGAGGAGGAAAAACCCGAGCCCGGCGCCCTTTGCCCCCCGCTGGACACCGATATCCGTTTCGAGAACGTCACCTTTTCCTACGACAACCAGCCGGTGCTCCAGGACCTGACGTTCACCATACCCAAGGGGACGACCTTTGGCATCCTGGGCGCGACGGGAAGCGGGAAGTCGACGATTACCTACCTGCTCAACCGCCTGTATGACCTGCCCGAGGGTTTTGGTGAAATTTATTATGGGGATGTGGAGATCCGCAAGATTGACCGGCGCTATCTGCGAAAAGGGGTGGGCCTTGTGCTGCAGGAACCGTTTCTCTTTTCCAAGACCATCGAGGAAAATATCGCCATCACCAGCGAACGGCCACAACCTGCGCACATCCGCCACAGCGCGGGGGTGGCGGCCGTGGACGAGGCGATCCGCTCTTTTGCCCACGGGTATGAGACGGTGGTGGGGGAGCGGGGCGTCACTCTGTCGGGCGGGCAGAAACAGCGGGTGGCCATCGCGCGCACGCTGATGCAAAACGCCCCTGTGATGGTGTTTGACGACTCGATGAGTGCCGTGGACCTTGAGACCGACGCGAAGATACGACAGGCGCTGCGCAGGGAAAAGGGAGAGGCCACAATTGTCCTCATCAGCCACCGAATCAATACGCTGATGCGTGCAGACCAGATTCTCGTTTTGGAAGAGGGAAAAATTGCCGCGATGGGTTGCCACGAAGAGCTCATAAAAAAACCGGGGTTGTATAAACGGATCTACGACATGCAAAACGAGGCGGCGCACGACGAGACGAAAGAGCGGGACGAGGACCGAGGGACATAAAGCGTGGAACCGGCCAAAACAGGAGAGCGCGGCAGAAAGACAGCGACCGGCGGCCATTTTTGAAAAAAGCGGGGAGAAAGGCGGGTGAAAACGGATGGAAGAGGCGGCAGAACAAAAGGGGTTTCGGCTCAGCGTCTGGAAAAAGGTGGGTCCTTTTTTGCGCCCCTACCGTGGAAGCCTGCTGCTCATTTTTGGGCTGATGCTGTTCATCTCCCTTGTGGATATCGCCATCCCCCTCTTTTTGCGGCAGGCGGTAGACCGGTTTATCGTGCCCGGCACGAGCGAGGGGATTCTCCCGTTCACGGTGCTCTATGTGGCCTTTATCGTGTTGCAGGGGCTGGGTGTCATGTGGATGGCGCGCAGGGCGATGCATGTGGAAATCCACATGGGCAAGGATCTGAAACGCGCCGTTTTCATCCACCTGCAAAAACTGGGCCTGACCTACTATAACCAGCACGCCGTGGGATGGATTTTGGCCAGGGTGATGAGTGATACCGACCGCATTTCGGGGGTGCTTGCCTGGAGCCTGACCGACCTATTTTGGTCGATCTTTTACGTGGCGGGGGTGTTCATCGCCATGCTGATCCTCAACTGGAAACTGGCGCTGCTTGTGATTTTGGTGGTGCCGTTTGTGGCCTTGCTCACAATTTTCTTCCAAGGGAAATTCCTGCGCGCCCATCGCGAGATGCGCGCGGCGAACAGCGCGATTACCGGGGCGTACAACGAGGGTATCACCGGGGCCAAAACCTCAAAGACCCTGGTGATTGAGCAGCGCAACTGCCGGGATTTTGAAAAGCTGACGGATGAGATGTACCGCGCTTCCCTGCGTGCGCAGCGGCTTTCCGCCCTTTTTATCCCCATCATCATCTTTTTTTCCTCCCTGGCGGTGGCCCTGGTGTTGCGTCAGGGCGGGCAGATGGTTCTTTTGCAAACACTGGAGTTCGGCGTGCTCTCCGCCTTCATCAGCTATGCGCTGGGCATCCTGGAGCCCGTGCAGCAGATTGCCAGGGTGCTTTCCGAGTTCATTGCCACCCAGGCAAACATAGAGCGTGTGAGCCGGCTTTTGGCCGAACCCATCACGCTGGCCGACAGCCCCGAGGTGGTGGAAAAATACGGGGATGCCTTTCACCCGAAGAGGGAAAACTGGGAGAGCATGCACGGAGAGATTGAATTTAAAGACGTCTGGTTTCAATATCCCGATGGGGAAGAATGGATTTTGGAAGATTTTAACCTGAAAATTCCGGCGGGCGCCAACGTGGCCCTCGTGGGCGAGACGGGCGCGGGGAAATCGACCCTGGTGAACCTGGCCTCTCGTTTTTATGAGCCTACGAAAGGGCAGGTACTGATTGACGGGGTGGACTATAGAGAGCGCAGCCTGCTGTGGCTGCACAGCCAGCTGGGTTATGTGCTGCAAAACCCGCACCTTTTTTCGGGATCCGTGCGGGAGAATATCCGCTACGGGCGGCTGGAAGCCACCGACGAAGAAGTGTATGAGGCGGCGCGCCTGGTTTCGGCAGACCTGGTTTTGGCGAAACTGGCCGAGGGGTATGATACGGACGTGGGCGAGGGCGGAGACAGGCTGTCTACGGGAGAAAAACAGCTGATCAGTTTCGCCAGGGCCGTGCTGGCGGACCCGCCCCTTTTTGTGTTGGACGAGGCCACGAGCAGCATCGACACCGAAACGGAGCAACTGATCCAGAACGCCATCGCCCACATCCTGAAGGGGAGAACGAGTTTTCTGGTGGCGCACAGGCTGTCCACCATCCGCCATGCCGACCTGATTCTTGTGGTGTCGGCGGGGAAAATCGTAGAGCGCGGCACCCACGAAGAGCTGATGGAGCAAAAGGGGGTCTACCACGGCCTCTATACCGCGATGCGGCTGGAAGAGCTGGAGGCGCAGGCGGAGAGGGCCGAGTGAAGCGCCTTGCCCGCAGGAAGCGGCGCCACTGGTCGAAAGGCCCACCCACAGGTGGCGGGGTATGGGGCCTCATGAGCGGGAAAAACCGAAACAAGAGGGGGAACGGGATGGATTGGGAGTATTATCTGCAGATTGTGATAAAGCTTGTGGTGACGGTTTTGCTGTTGCTGGTCTATGTGCGTATCTCCGGCAAGAGCCAGCTGGCGCCCATGACGGCGTTTGACCAGATTGGAAATATGGTGGTGGGCGCCATCGGGGGCAGCACCCTGCTGAACACCGATGTGAGTATCTTGCATTCCACGGTGTTTATGGCGATGTGGATTGTCATCCTGCTGTTTATCCGTTTTTTGCGCAGCGTCAACTACAAGGTGGCAAACCTGATCGATGGAAAACGCCTGCAACTTGTGAGAGACGGGGAGGTGCTGACGGAAAACTTCAAAAAAGCGGGAATCACCGTCAGTAATATGGAGATTTTGCTTCACCGCGACGGGCTGAATGGGTTGTACGAGGCGAAAAATGTATGGTTTGAGACAAACGGGCAGCTTACCATCGACAAAAAGGGGGATGAAAACATGTCCCTGATCCTTGTGGAGGAGGGGCAGATCAATGAGGACAACCTGGAAATTTTGAAGAAAACGGAAGATTGGCTGGAAGAACAGCTCGAAAAACACTCTCAATTGAAACTGGACGAGGTGTTTTGCGCCGAGTGGGTAAAGGACCGGCTGATGGTGTATCCCTATCAGGAGGAGTAACCTCGGGTCGATGGCGAGGGAGTGTCCCAAGGGCGT
>JAJDHT010000058.1 GCA_030266325.1 Ruminococcaceae bacterium OttesenSCG-928-I18 | reverse complement strand
TGGCGTCCCCGCCGTCGCAGGCGGCACGGATGCTTTCGGCCTCCTCCGGGGTTTTCAGCTTTTCCCCGGCAGCGGTGAAGCCGCCCATGTCGATGAGGGGTGTGTAGAACGGCTCTGGCGTGAAACCCTGCACGGCCGCCTCGCGGGACACGATCATCGCCAGCGTCGGCGACTGGACGCGCCCCACATTGAGCGTGGACTCGTACAGGATAGAAAAAAGGCGGGTGGCGTTGATGCCCGTCACCCAATCTGCCTGCGCCCGGCACAGGGCGGCGCTATACAGGTTGTCATACGCGGCGCCGTCGCACAGCTTCGCAAAGCCCTCCCGGATGGCGGCGTCCTCCATGCTGGATGTCCAGAGCCGCTCGGTGGGCTTCTTGCATCCGCAGTATTGATATACCAGCCGGAAGATGAGTTCGCCTTCGCGCCCGGCGTCACAGGCGTTGACGATAGACTCCACATCATCCCGTTTCATGAGCGCGCGCAGGATGTCAAGCTGCTTTTTTCCGTTATCGGACGGCGTGTACTTCCATGCGTCCGGCAGGATGGGCAGCGCGTCGTATGCCCAGCGTTTGTACTCATCGCCGTATGCGGCGGGGCGAGCTAATTCCACCAGGTGCCCGTAGCACCAGGACACGATGTAGCCATCGCCGCAAAAGTACCCGTCCCGCCGCTTGTTCGCCCCCAGTACGACGGCCAGCGTTTTCGCAACCGAGGGTTTTTCAGCAATTACAAGTTTCAAAATTTTACCTCCTTTTGATATAAAAAACGCGAAGGCAAAGTGCCTTCGCGTTGTCTTACATATGTATTTATGCTTGAGTTTTTGAAGAACAGGTATTTCCCATCCTTCGTGGTTTATCAAATGCACGAAGTTGCCGACATTCCCGAAGCCAAGGGGCCTCGGCCCCGCAGTATATGAATAACATCCGCCTACATCATTTTTCAAAGGAGCACAATCAGATGAAATGGAAGTTGTCCAACAATTCTTCTGAGGGTGAGATTTCGATCACTGCCACAACTATGTGCTAGACGCCAATTTATCAATCACTACGGGTCAGATTCCCCGCCGCTTGCGGCGTTCCTTTGGCCCGATACCCCGCCCCTTGGGGCGGGGAGTGGTTCATTAGTAAGGTGGTCCTTTTTATTATTCCCCATCAAACTGGAGCGACTTATGTGACCAGGTCACGGACAAGCCATCTTCTGGTACATCATAATGTAATTGTTAAATCTCAAACAAAGAAAGGGTGCCAGTGATGAGCAAAAAGATACTTATTGTAGGCGGCGTAGCAGGAGGTGCATCGGCGGCAGCGCGTTTGCGCAGGCTCGACGAGGATGCGGAGATCATCCTGTTTGAACGGGGCGAGTATATTTCTTTTGCCAATTGCGGGCTTCCGTACTATATTGGCGGGGAAATCAAAGACAAATCAGCCCTGCTACTCCAAACGCCACAAAGCTTCAAAGCGCGGTTCAATGTGGATGTACGCATCCAAAATGAAGTGATCGCCATTAACCGCAAGAATAAAACCGTGGCTGTTAATCAGGTGGTCACCGGCGAAACCTACAATGAAAGCTACGATGAACTGATCCTCTCCATGGGGGCGGAACCGATCAAGCCTCCGGTTCCAGGTATCGACTCGGCCAAAGTGTTCACCCTGCGTAATATCCCCGACACTTATCGGATCAAGGATTACATTGAGGAGAACAAGCCGCGGTCTGCCGTCATCGTGGGCGGCGGTTTTATTGGTGTCGAAATGGCGGAGAACCTTTCGCATGCCGGCCTGGACGTGACGATGGTCGAGCTTGCCGACCAGATTATTGCTCCGCTGGACCGCGATATGGCCTGCGAGGTGCAACGCCACATACGAAGCAAAGGCGTGAAACTGCTGTTGGAAAATGCAGTAACTGGTATTGCAGAGACTACAAACGGTCTGCAGATCGCATTGAGTGATGGCGAAGTTTTTACCGATATGTTGATTCTCTCTATCGGTGTGCGCCCGGAAAGTTCCATAGCCAAGGAGGCTGGACTTGAGACAAATGAGCGCGGCGGTATCATTGTAAACGAGTCCATGCAGACAACCGATGCCAGCATCTATGCGGTGGGTGACGGAATTGAGGTTGTAAACTTCGTGACCGGCCAGAAGGCAATGGTGCCGCTGGCAGGGCCTGCTAATAAGCAGGGCCGCATTGCGGCCGACAATATATGCGGATTGGAAAGCATCTACCCGGGCACACAGGGCAGCTCTATTCTTAAAGCGTTTGATTTGACCGTCGCTACAACCGGTATCAATGAAAAGGTAGCCAAAGCGCAAGGGCTGGATTACGAGAAATCCTTCACCTATTCGGCCTCTCACGCAACATACTACCCAAGCGCTGTCAATATGTCCATCAAAACCATATTCGAAAAAACGACCGGAAAAATCCTGGGCGCCCAGGTTGTGGGGTACGAGGGCGCAGATAAGCGCTGTGATGTGTTTGCCACAGCCATTCGCTTGGGCGCGACCGCCGCCGACCTGACACAGCTGGAGCTTTGCTATGCGCCACCCTTCTCCTCTGCGAAGGATCCGGTGAACATGGCCGGCTATACCATAGAAAATATTCTCACAAATAAAGTGAAGATTTTCCATTGGCATGATGTAAAGGATTTGCGATATGATAACGACGCAATTATCTTGGATGTTCGAACTCCCATGGAGTTCGAGAACGGGAACATCAGCGGCTCCATCAATATCCCTTTGGATGATTTGCGCGAACGCCTTTCCATGCTCGACCGCTCAAAGAAAATCTATGTGACCTGCCAGATAGGCCTGCGAGGGTATATCGCCTGTCGGCTTCTGTCCCAAAATGGATTTGACTGCTATAACCTGAGCGGCGGCTACCGGCTCTACAACACGATACTGGGAGCAGAGCATCCCACCGCTTCCCGCGTCGTAGTGGACTCAGAAACCCAACGTGTGGACACCGTGCCAGACGGAAAGCTCATTCAGCTTGACGCCTGCGGCTTGCAATGCCCAGGCCCCATTGTCAAACTGGGGGAAGCCCTGAAAGAGGCCCACACTGGTGACACGATTGAGATTTCCACCACTGATCCGGCCTTTGCAAGTGACGTGGAGGGCTTTTGCCGGAGGACCGGTCACGTTTTTGGCGGCCTGGAGAGCAGCAAGGGCATCAGCGTTGCGCGCATTACAAAAAAGGATGATGACGGAGCGGCAAAGGCTTGCCAAAGTGGGAACGGGAAGAACTTCATTGTATTCTCTGGCGACCTGGACAAGGCGATTGCATCTTTTATCATGGCGAACGCGGCGGCAGCTATGGGCAGAAAGGTAAGCATATTCTTCACCTTCTGGGGCCTGAACATCCTGCGCAAGCAAGAAAAGGTGCATGTAAAAAAAGACTTTATGTCCAGAATGTTTGCCGCAATGATGCCGCGTGGTAGCAAGAAGCTTGGCCTCTCCAAAATGAACATGGGCGGTATGGGCGCAAAAATGATTCGCTCGGTCATGAACAACAAGCATATTTCAAGCCTTGAGGACCTGATTCACACCGCCCAGCAGAATGGCGTGGAACTGATTGCCTGCGCAATGAGCATGGATGTGATGGGTATTGCCAAAGAAGAGCTGATAGACGGTGTGACGATGAGTGGTGCGGCGGCTATGCTTGCATTTGCCGAAGAAAGTGATATGAGCTTGTTCATTTGATGCCGAAACTGGAGGTGCGCTCCGACGTGACTCGAAGTGATAAGATGCTTTTGATTGCTCTGGTGTGGAGATGAGTGCAGTGAAATGTTTACATAGCGATAAATATTGGCAACCCGATGTGAGACTTGAAGCATATCTATAAACAACCCTTATCGAAAAGCCACATGCATTGCTGATCATTTCTGACGGTCATGTCAGCCTCGATCAGCAGCAATGTGGCTTCTTTACACTATTATAGATTTGATACAGGTGTGGGATAATCCTATCATTGCCACTATTGTACGTAGCGTTTCTCCAATTCGCTCAGGATAGACAACTGGTATTCCCTTTGTTCAGCGTTGGCAGCATCACTTTCGAAAGCACTAACCTGATCTTCAACCCACCGGGCCGACTGATCCGACAGACTTTTCTCTCCAAAAGGAAATACAGCGTCGTTCTCTTTTTGAATGTGACGTCGCAAAAGTTGCTCATAGCTGCCAGCGGCCACCATAATGGACAACCGCGCCTCATCTGTCGGCTTTGCTTCATAAGCTTTAAGCCCAGCCTCCAGATCGGAGACGTATAACCTGGCAATATCGTGCTCAACCATCATACCATGGCTTACCAAGTTTTCGCCCATGGCCCCAAGCTCATCGACCATGACCTTGAACAGATATGCCTCCTCTTTGCCGTGGTGGGTCTTGTCAGAGTATTTTCGAATAAAGTCAATAATGTGCCAAAAGTCGTTCGTGTTAACTGGGGCACCTTCTAATATCCTCAAGGAAGCGGCATGCACAACATCCAGCATTCGCAGGATATTGTTGTGCTCTGCTACCAGTATTTTGATGCTATTCATTTCTTACCTTCTTTACAAGGACATGATGATGATGCGAGGGGCGGCTGTGTTTGAATTCAGTTTGCTCCAAAGAACCGTCTATCCAGGCATCCCTCAACCGATAGTAGATTTCTGCGTCTCGACCTACCGTTTCCCAATAAGACTCATGCGGGCAGTTGGCTACCTGCCAGGTAACGGAGCCTGGGCCTGCAGCAATGTTGGTGAACGGAAAATCACAGGGCATTCCATCCAGCAATATATCGTGGATAGCCTCATACGCCTCTTCCGCGTTCATCGCCGATGGAACAGGATGCGCTTTCCCTAAATTCTTCATGGTATCCTGTATCTGGCGTAGCCGCTCAGGATGGTCTTCCAACACACCACACACTACCAGAGCAAACCTGTGCTCACACAGAGCAACAGCTTCACTCAACCATCCATGGATATTATTCTTGTCAATAATGGTATCCAGCGGCTGCTTAACCGCAGCCGGTGCCGTATCCTCCAAATCTGCTGCGAAGGCGCCGCTCCAGTCTTCTTTCGCCACCAAATCGAGAATCGATTGGGACATTGTATCTTGATACAGTATTCGGTCATACATTTTTAGATGGATTGGGCCCAAAAAAGCACTCATGCAATTCCCTCCAGACTTGCTTTTAGCTTAATACGTGTCACACAACATTCATTTTTCACTTTATCTCATGATTTTGATTTGGATACGAGGCTTTTCGTAATACAGCTTACTTCTGCTCATTATCAGAATAGCATATCTGCCGAAGAGGCCATGTTGCATTTGCATCATGAACCAGATATATTTAAGTGGGGTGATAAAAATGCATGAAGATATGAAGCTGCTGCAAGGTGTTCCATTGTTCAAATATATCAAAGACACTGAGTTTGGGGCATTGTTCGCCTGTGTAGGCGCAAAAAAGGAATGTTACGAAAAAGGCGACTTCATCTTTTTTAATGGCAACGTAACAAGTTCAATTGGAATCGTCATAAGCGGGCGCGTACAGGTCATTAAGGAAGATGTTTATGGGAATTGCGCTATTTTCAATGATCTTGGGCCGAAATCGGTTTTCGGAGAGTCCTTTGTTTGTGGCGGTAGTTTTACGCTTACTGTATCGGTTCAGGCAGTGGAAGACAGTGAGGTTCTGTTTTTGCCATTTGAGCGTATTATGCACATTTGCCCCAGTGCCTGTGGCTTTCACAATACACTTCTGAAAAACATGGTTGAGATGATTGCGCGCAAGAATATCAAATTGGTCGAAAAATTGGAAGTGACCACAAAGCACTCCCTGAGGGAGAAGATGATGACGTACCTGTCCCAGCTGGCGCAAGAGCAGTGTTCCCCCACCGTCACATCGCCATTGGGACGTGTTGATCTTGCCGCTTTTCTTGGTGCGGACCGTAGCGCCCTGACACGGGAACTGAACCGTATGCGGGAAGCAGGCCTGATTGTTTTTGATAAAAATACCTATACCCTCATGAACATTTCTTTCTCGTAAGAGACATGAGGCCTTTGATTAAGCAGCATTTAAGGTTGTTAGGCGCCTTGAAACAACAGTATATTGCGCTTTCCCAAAACCGGGAAGGCGCTTTTTGTTTATCTGAAATGCCCCTTCTGCCGAACTGCAATATAATGCGATGTAATCTCTACATAATAATTATGCGTCACTTCGCGGCTATTTTCCAATGTGACCTGGTCACAATCTTTTTCACTCGGCCATGATATGATGATTACACAATTTAAGCACGGACTACTTTTGGTTTTGGAGTGAGTATGAATCTGAATGTTTCAGCCGGTGTGCCGGCAGTAGCTGTTTTCTTGCAAGGACTGCTCAGCTTTTTCTCTCCCTGCGTGCTCCCGCTGGTGCCGCTGTATCTCGGTTATCTCGCAGGCGGGGCCAAAACTGTCGATGAGCAGGGAGTGGTGCACTACAAGCGAAGCCGGGTCATGCTCAATACGCTGTTCTTTGTTCTGGGTATCAGCTTCGCCTTTTTCCTGCTGGGGCTGGGATTCACTACTTTAGGCCGGTTCTTCTCCGGTAACCAAGTACTGTTCGCCCGAATCTCAGGCATACTGATTATCATGTTTGGGCTGCTACAACTGGGCTTTTTTGATTTCAAATGGACAGGTAAAGTGGTTCGTCTGCCTTTCAAGCTGGATCGGCTAACGATGAATCCGATGGTTGCGCTGGTGCTGGGCTTCACCTTTAGTTTTGCCTGGACACCCTGCGTGGGCCCGATGCTGACCAGCGTTTTGTTAATGGCATCATCGGCCAAAACCGCCGGTTTGGGTTTCGTACTGATCGCCCTGTACACTTTGGGCTTCGTGCTGCCATTTTTGGCGGTGGGCTTGTTTACTGGAGCACTGTTGGATTTTTTCAAGAAATACCAGAAGGCTGTGAAATACACGGCGAAGATCGGTGGTGTATTGATGATCCTAATCGGCATCATGACATTTACGGGTTGGATGAATAACATCACAGGCTATCTTTCCCAGTTCATCCCTGGTGCCGAGTCAACCTCTGTTTCCTCCTCAGCGGTGGAATCAGGTTCCAATTCGGATCAGGTAGTATCTATCGCTGAAGACAAGCCGCAAGAGTCCTCATCGGCTTCTTCTGCCAACGAGGAGCAGGCCGTATTGGCTCCCGACTTCACGCTCGTTGACCAATATGGTGTAGAGCACACATTAAGCGAATACAAGGGCAAAGTAATATTCCTGAACTT
Organism: Ruminococcaceae bacterium OttesenSCG-928-I18; assembly: GCA_030266325.1. Lineage (GTDB taxonomy): Bacteria > Bacillota > Clostridia > Oscillospirales > Ruminococcaceae > JAAYCI01. Next base: position 5,935 of record JAJDHT010000058.1, on the reverse strand, counting down.
CTGGGCCACCTGGTGCCCGCCCTGCCGCGGAGAAATGCCCGATATCCAGGCACTATATGAGGACCACGGCAATAACGAAGGAGATGTGGTGATTCTGGGGGTGGTTGGCCCTGGAATGGGGCAGGAAGGCTCTGTGGAGCACATCACCAGCTTTTTGGAGGACGGCGGCTATACCTACCCCACGGTAATGGACTTGGATGGCAGCATATTTGCACAATATGGCATCAGCGCTTTCCCCACCACATTCATGATCAGCCCCAATGGGGAGGTGTTCGGCTATGTGCCTGGGGCAATGACGCGTGCAATTATGGACGATATTATCCAGCAGACATTGGATGCGGCTGAATCATAAACCGCCACCTTTTACATTCTGATAAGCCAGTAAACTGGCAAGAAAATATAAAAAAAGGATTAGGAGTGAACGAGATGTTTGGATTCCTCAAAAGAGAAGACATCAACGTAGGAGTTGATGAATCGAAGGCCACATCGGGTGCCATGCTGCTCGATGTGCGGACAAAGGACGAATATCGGAACGGGCATGTGCCTGGCAGCAAGAACATCGATGTGGGCGAGATTGAAAAGGTCTCTTCCCTGATTGGTGACAAAGCCACTCCGCTTTTTGTGTACTGCCTCAGTGGAGCGAGAAGCGGCAGGGCTGTGAGTGCCCTTAAGGGGATGGGGTATACCAATGTAAAAAACATCGGTGGTATTAACTCCTACAACGGGCCCGTCGAGAAAGGGATGAATTGACCATCAATATCGACTTGCCCATGGGGACACTGTTGTATCGGTTACAGCATTCTTGTCCGAGGTGCCACCGGAAGGCAAGATAAAGCGGCTCAACATTTACCCGCTGTAACGGATATGAGGCTTCCGGTGATATATCATGTGCTAACTGATGCCAGTCCGTCAACATATACATCTCTTCAAAGCAGAAAAACGCCGGCGCAGCCCAATAGCGATGCTGTGTCGGATTTTTTCTTGTCTTGGAATACTACAGCGGGGGCACCTTTACGCACTTATCGAAAATGGAGCAGCTTTACAAACACCTTTTGGGCTATTACGAGTTCGGTTTCGTGCTATAATTGGTTTACAGGTTCAGACGATAGCTGTCGCGCCACACGGGTTTCGCCAGCAGTTTGTAGAAAGGAATGCGTATGGTCAACAAAGATTCGCAGATGAATGGTGTTACCTGGTACGGAACACTTTCAGATAAAGAAATGGAAAACCGCTTCCACCTGCAAGATGTGGCAAACTACAGCAATGTGTTACGACGCATCATTCTTGTTGAAGGCCTGCTGTACGCCGCGCTGGTGTTTTTTGATATGCTACGGCTGGACTCCGGAATCGGGGTTGCGTTCTTCAGCAGATTATCGGTGTTGATATTTGCCATCGCCATATTTGCCATGAGCAAGCGACTCAAGGATAAACGCGCATTGACATGCTGGAGCATAGCCCTTGTTGCCTATACCACAGTGGTCTATTTAGCCGTGGCAATTTTCTTCTCTGATGCCAGTTACATGATGATTTGCCTGTCCGTGATTACTTTTATCATTGTGCTTTTTTTGATTCAGGCGAAATGGGCAGTTACAAATATTGTCGCATTTTCAATAATCCTGTTTTTTTTCATTGCCACGGCCGGAAGATATGACCTGATTCCGGCGGAGCAATTTGCTGCTGTACTGACTATTATTGCCACTACCTCTGTGGTTTCCATGATATACTTGCGCATGTGCCGCGCTAAAAGAGCTCAATACTATCACAATATGAGTTTGGAGAAACAGAATGAATCCCTTGAGGACCAAGTGGAACGCCGCACGGAGATTGTGAATATAGTCAACCAAATATCCGCTACTCTCTTGGAATCGCGGGCGGAAACCTTTGACCAATCGATTCTCGGCTGCATGGAAAAGCTTGGTACCTCAATGGACGTGGATCGTGTGTATATATGGGAGAACCACATGGAGGGAGAAGAACTCTACTGTACCCAGATATATGAATGGTCCGGTGAGGCAGAAGCACAGCAGGGAAACGAACTGACAGTGTCTGTCCCCTTTCCGGATGACTGGTACCCTAATCTGTCTGCAAACAAATGTGTGAATGGCATTGTTGATGATTTCCCTGAGTATGAGCGCGAGCATCTGAAAGCCCAGGGAATCGTCTCAATCATTGTTGTGCCGGTCTTTTTATATGATAAATTCTGGGGCTTTGTCGGCTTTGACGATTGTGTGAATACCCGATTATTCACTGATGCGGAAGAAGCTATTCTCCGCACAGTCAGCCTGTTGTTTGGACACGCCTATGTACGTAACGCAACGACCTTAGATCTTGTGGCAGCAAAAGAGGAGGCCATGGCAAACGCCAAGGCCAAAACCGACTTTTTGGCAAACATGAGCCACGAGATCCGCACACCCATCAATGCGATTACAGGTATGGTGAGCATTGCCAAAAAGACCGATGATAAATCCGAGGTTGCTCGGTGCCTTGATAATATCGATGGGGCATCAAGACAGCTTCTTTCCATCATCAATGATGTTCTGGATATGAGTAAAATATCCGCCGGCAAGATGGTTCTGGCCGACGCGCCATTCCAACTGGATACAATTCTGGAGCGCGTCAAGAGCATCATCCGGGCACAAGCCACCGATAAAAATCTGAGTTTTTCTGCCGAATCCATCGGGCAGCTGCCGGCTGTTTTGATCGGAGATGATACCAGGCTGGCGCAGGTGCTGATAAACTTGCTATCCAATGCCGTAAAGTTTACACCCGACGGTGGATCGATACAACTGATTTCTGAGTATGTTGGGAAAGATGAACAGGGCCTTTTGAAACTCCGTTTTATGGTAAAGGATACGGGAATTGGCATTTCTAAAGAGCAGATATCTTCACTTTTTGCCGAATTTGAACAAGCGGACCGGAGCACATCCAGACAATACGGGGGCACTGGCTTGGGGCTGCCCATCTCAAAGAGCCTTGCGCAAATGATGGGCGGCGATATCGAGGTGGACAGCGAAGTGGGGGTCGGGAGCTGCTTCACCCTGACTGTTCTTATGCGGGAAGGCTTGCCAAATATGCTTGAGTCGTCATCAGCGGAGCGGGAGGATACGGAATACGATTTTGCCGGCCGCCGGGCTCTGCTTGTAGAAGATATCGAAATAAACCGTGAAATTGTCAAAGCAATGCTGGATGAATACGGCTTGGATATTGTTGAAGCCGAAAACGGGCAGGCCGCACTAGATTTGTTTGGGAAAGACCCCCTACGGTTCGACATCATCTTCATGGACATCCAAATGCCGGTGATGGACGGCTATGCGGCCACCGAGCAGATTCGCTCCCTGCCTGATCCCAAGGCAAAAGAAATACCGATCATTGCGATGACAGCCAATGCCTTCGCGGAAGATATACAGCAATGCCTTGACGCCGGGATGAATGACCATATTGCAAAGCCGATTGATTTTGATGCGTTAACATCAACTGTAGCGAAATACCTGCATCCATAAAGTTTGCGAATAATTACAAGAATATCAAAGAAAACAGCGTCGGATTCTTACTTTGAATCCGACGCTGTTTTGGTACTGGTATTTATTTGATTAAGGATAGCTATTTGAGTAATTCCTCAATCAGAACTCCCGCTGTGGCAAGTGCTTCCTCATCAGGGTTCCATTGAGTGCGAATTGAAGCATCAACCACGCTAAAACCAGCATCTGAAAGCTTTTCCTGTAGCAATTTAACACTTTCGCCACTCCAGCCATAGCAGCCAAATGCAGCGGCTTTCTTGTTCTTAAACTTCAAGGATTTGAGGAAATGGGTCCATCCGGCCACGCTGGTAAGAATATCGTTTCCAACCGTAGGTGAACCCACTGCAATAGCACGAGACTTAAACACTTCCGTCATAATCTCATTTTTGTTTGTTTTGGCGCAATTAAATACCTTGACCACAGTATCTGGAAAAGCTTCACGAGCCGTTGACGCGATTCGATGCGCTATTTTTGCGGTGCCCTCCCACATGGTATCATACACGATGGTCAACTGGTCTTCCTGGTACTCTTCTGCCCATTGGGCATATTTTTCAACAATCTGCATTGGGTTATCCCGCCAGATAGCGCCGTGGCTCGGTGCGATGATATCGATGGGGAGTCCCAAAGCGACAATCTCTTTTATCTTTTTGCTGACGAACGGCGAAAAGGGATTCAGAATATTTGTATAGTATTTCATTGCTTCTTTTTCAAGAAGACATTGGTCCGCCTTGTCATTAAAAAGTTCCTCCACGGCATAGTGCTGGCCAAACGCATCGTTGGAGAAAAGAATATTGTCTTCGGTAAGATACGTCGCCATACTGTCGGGCCAATGGAGCATCATCATTTCCACAAAAATGAGTTTCTTGCCGTTTCCAACATCAACAGAGTCGCCGGTTTTAACGACCTTGAAGTTCCACCCGTTCTTTCCGTACTGCCCTTCAAGGCTTTTAACGGCGTTTGCGGTGCAATAAATGGGTGTGCCCGGTATTTCTTTCATCAATTCGCTCAATGCGCCTGAGTGGTCTACCTCACCATGGTTTGCCACGATGAAGTCGATATCCTTCAAATCGATCTCCCTTTTTAAATTCTCGACATATTCGGTACGATGAGGAGCCCATACAGTATCAATCAAAACCGTTTTGCCTTCTTGGATCAAATATGCGTTTTGACTGGAGCCATTAAAAATGGAATACTCATCGCCATGAAAGGTCTCCAGTTCCCAATCAATGTAGCCAACCCAACTGACGTTGTTCTTCACTGTCGTTTTCATGATGATTCTCCTCTATTGTATATTATTATCAATCATCTTCCTGTTTTCAAGCCAGACTCCAAAGCGATAAGCAGCGCTCCCTATTTTAGGTTGGCCGCCAACTTCTCCATCAGTTCGTTCACATCTATAGGCTTTGAGATATGTCCATCCATTCCGGCCTCCAGACATCGCTTGATGTCCTCTGAGAACGCATCGGCCGTCATGGCCAAGATGGGAATCTCCGCCGCATTTTCGTGGCCACTGGTCCGCAACTTTCGTGTGGCCTCATATCCATCCATTTCTGGCATCTGCACATCCATCAAAATCAGGTCATATCGGTCTGGTGTAGCACAATACATTGACACTGCTTGTGCACCGTTATGGGCGCAATCAATCGAAAGGCCTGTGCCCTCCAGCAGGGTACGCACTATCTCTTGGTTTATCTCAATGTCTTCCGCCATCAGCAGCGTTTTTCCTGGCCACGCATAGCTAACCTCGTCTTTCTCTTCCTCCACCTTGCTTTGGGTGATACCAATCAGTTCAACTATGGTATTAAACAAGGCCGACGGTAGCAACGGTTTCGCCAAAAAGCGGGTAACCCCAATTTCGGCAGCCTGCTGCTTCAAGTCGCTCCAGTCGGCCACCGAGATCATAATGACGATGGTCTCCGGCGGCACAAGCCTTTGAAGCGCTTCGGCCGTCTGGATACCATCCATGCCAGGCATCTTCCAATCCAGGAAGATGATGTTGTAAGGAGATGTTCCGTCTGCCACCATGGCAAGAGCTTGCTCACCGCTGGCAGCAGTATCGCAGTGCATGCGGAATCCCGAGATGATTTGTTGGCAATATTCCAGCACATCGGCGCTGTCATCTACCACCAGGACACGTGTGTTTTCCAGGTCAGGTATATCCTGTAACCGTTCCATGCAGTTATCGCCAAGCTGTACCGCCACCTCAAGCATGAAGCAGGAACCCACACCCAGGGTACTTTCCACCCAAATCTTCCCGCCCATCAAATCCATGATATTGCGGCAGATGGATAGGCCAAGGCCAGTGCCGCCAAAACGACGGGTGATGCTGCCATCTGCCTGCTCAAATGGCTGAAACAGTTTTGCCTGCTCCTCTGGGGCAATGCCGATACCCGTGTCCTGTACCTCAATCCGAAGCA